>SVEK01000021.1 GCA_015057405.1 Lachnospiraceae bacterium | reverse complement strand
TATTTGAAAAATATAACATAAAGAATACAGAGACCGTTCAGATATCTATTTCTAAGACAGACAGCAACAGTGTCTTTGTGGCACAGCCATCTCCGTGGTTAGTGTCAGGAGAGGTGTAAAATGAGTAAATATATAACAGATGCTCCTGTTACCGAACCTGAGAGACAGTATTATTATATGGAACGTTGCAGGGAGTGGCTTGCAGCAAAGAAAGAAGAATTGGGAAGGGATTTGACATGCGGAATATTCACGTTCGGATGTCAGATGAATTTTCATGATTCGGAAAAAATAATTGCAATTCTTGAAAAGATTGGATATGTAAAAACAGAATCCGAAGAAGCTGATTTTGTTTTATACAATACATGTACCGTGCGAGAAAATGCAAATGAACGTGTTTACGGAAGACTTGGACAGCTAAAGACAATAAAGGCTAAGAAGAATCCCGGAATGCTTATTTCATTATGTGGTTGTATGATGCAAGAGGAGCATGTTATTGAGCGAATAAAAAAGTCGTACAAGTATGTAGATATCGTCTTTGGGACACATAATATATATAAACTTGCGGAATTGCTATATACAAGAATTATGAACAATGAACAGATAATTGATATATGGCAGGAAGCAAAAGAGATTGTGGAAGATTTGCCTATAGATAGAAAATATTCCTTTAAGGCCGGCGTTAATATAATGTATGGTTGCAATAATTTTTGCAGTTATTGCATAGTTCCGTATGTTCGCGGCAGGGAAAGAAGCAGGACACCAAGAGATATAATAAGAGAGATTGAGAGCTTTGCGGCAGATGGTGTTAAAGAGATCATGCTTCTTGGACAAAATGTTAATTCTTACGGCAAAAATCTTGAAGAGCCGGTTACCTTTGCCGGACTTCTTCGTATGGTAGAGCAGATTGAGGGAATAGAACGAATTAGGTTTATGACACCTCATCCTAAGGATTTGTCAGATGAGCTTATTGAAACTATGGCGGCATCAAAGAAAATATGCAGTCATGTCCATTTGCCGTTACAGTCGGGAAGTACAAGAATTCTCGAAAAGATGAACAGGCGTTACACAAAAGAACAGTATCTTGCACTTGTTGAAAGAATTAAAGCTGCAATGCCGGATGTGTCAATTACGACAGATATAATTGTAGGATTTCCGGGTGAAACTGACGAAGATCTTGAAGAAACACTGGATGTTGTCAGAAAAGCCGGTTTTGACAGTGCTTTTACATTCCAGTATTCAAGGAGAACGGGAACTCCGGCTGCCAAGATGGATAATCAGGTGTCAGATGAAGACATGACAAGAAGATTCAACAAGCTTCTTAAGGTGGTTCAGGATACGGCAGCAGTAAGAACTGCCAGAATGCAGGGAAAAACTGAATGTGTTCTTGTCGAAGATGTTAATTCACATGATGATACTATGGTGACGGGAAGACTCAGTAACAACACAGTTGTTCACTTCAAAGGAGATAAGTCACTTATAGGACAGATTGTTAATGTAAGACTTGACGAATGCAAAGGTTTCTATTACATTGGAGAGCGTGTTTAGTAAAAAAAGATATATGTATCAGAAGAGAGGACAGTTTTAATGAGTAATATAAGGGAAGAGATTAACAGAAGAAGAACATTTGCAATAATATCCCATCCGGATGCCGGTAAGACAACACTTACTGAAAAGTTTTTGTTGTACGGGGGTGCAATTAATCTTGCGGGAAGTGTTAAAGGTAGAAAAGCTGCAAGACATGCAGTATCTGACTGGATGGAGATTGAGAAAGAAAGAGGTATCTCTGTAACTTCCTCCGTTATGCAGTTTGAGTATGATGGAAAATGTATTAATATTCTTGATACACCGGGACATCAGGATTTCTCGGAAGATACGTATCGTACACTTATGGCAGCAGATTCGGCAGTCATGGTTATAGACGGTTCAAAGGGTGTTGAGGCACAGACAATTAAGCTTTTTAAGGTGTGTGTTATGAGACATATCCCAATATTTACTTTTATTAATAAAATGGACAGAGAGGCGAACGATCCATTTGAACTTATTGATGAGATAGAAACGGTTCTCGGGATAAGAACATGTCCTGTTAACTGGCCTATTGGTTCCGGTAAAAGTTTTAAGGGCGTATATGACAGACAGACAGAAGTTATTTCACGATTCATCCAAGGTGATAACGGCCATAAGACTGATGTTGTGGAAGCGAAGGTAGGGGATGATGGATTGGATGAACTTCTTACCCATGAACTCCATGAAAAACTTATTGAAGATATAGAACTGTTAGACGGAGCCAGTGATGAGTTTGATATTGATAGAATTCAGAAAGGCGAACTGTCTCCTGTATTCTTTGGGTCGGCACTTACTAATTTTGGTGTTGAAACATTTTTACAGCACTTCTTAAAGATGACAACTGCGCCGTTATCAAGGACTAGTGATGCGGGTGATATTGATCCTTTTGATGAGAATTTTTCGGCGTTTGTATTCAAAATACAGGCTAATATGAATAAGGCTCATCGTGACAGAATTGCATTTATGAGAATTTGTTCCGGTAAGTTTGATGCTGATCAGGAAGTTTATCATGTTCAGGGTGGCCGAAAACTTCGTCTTACCCAGCCGCAGCAGATGATGGCTCAGGAGAGAAAGCATGTGGAAGAGGCGTATGCCGGTGATATTATTGGTGTATTCGATCCGGGAATATTTGCAATAGGTGATACTATATGTATGCCTAAAAAGCAGTTTGCGTATGAAGGAATTCCAACATTTGCTCCGGAACATTTTGCAAGAATCCGCCAGGTGGATACTATGAAGCGAAAGCAGTTTATCAAAGGTATTGAACAGATTGCCTTAGAGGGTGCAGTCCAAATATTCCAGGAGTTTAATACCGGTATGGAAGAGATAATTGCCGGAGTGGTTGGTGTGCTTCAATTTGACGTACTTAAGTATCGTCTTGAAAATGAATACAGGGTGGAGATTCGTATGGAACAGCTTCCTTACGAACATATTCGATGGATAGAAAATAAGGATATTGATGTGTCTGCCCTTTCTTTGACTACTGATACTAAGAAAATTAGAGACTTAAAGGGAAGACCATTGTTGTTGTTTACCCATCCATGGAGTGTAAATACGGTACTTGACCGTAATGAAGGACTGATTCTAAGTGAGTTTGGCACTAATTAGTGTGTTTTATTCATAGGAAATATTTTGTTCTTGAACTGTGTATAAATGAAAATTATATGCGTGGATATAGTATTGAAAACTAGGTGTAGTAGATGTTAATAATACATTGGCATCAGAAGATTTTAGTGATATGATGTTGTCAGATACGAAAAGCAAAGTCTTGAATTTTTACAGGAGGGACAGACAATGTCAAAGGTCGCTATTGTTACAGACAGTAATGCCGGTATTTCTCAGGAGGAAGGGAAAGAACTTGGTATATATATACTACCTATGCCGTTTTTGATTGATGGTGTAGAATATTTTGAGGATATTAATTTAACTCAGGAAGAGTTTTATGAAAAACTGGAGGCTGACGTAGATGTAAGTACGAGTCAGCCATCAGCCGGTTCGATACTTGATTTATGGGATAAGATTTTTAATGAAGACGGGTATGATGAGATTGTGTTTATTCCTATGTCAAGCGGACTTAGCGGAGCGTGTGAAACTGCTATGATGCTTGCGGAAGAATATGACGGGAGAGTACAGGTAGTTAATAATCAGAGAATATCAGTTACCCAACGCCAGTCTATTCTTGATGCTCTTGAGTTGGTAAAGCGTGGAATGAATGCTTGCGAAATTAAAGTATTTCTTGAAGATACTAAGATGGATTCGTCTATATTTATAATGGTTGATACTCTTAAGTATCTAAAAAAAGGTGGAAGAGTTACACCTGCCGGTGCTGCTCTTGCGACTATTCTTGGTATTAAACCAGTGTTACAGATTAATGGTGGTAAACTTGATGCATATGCTAAGGCAAGATCAGTTAAAATAGCTAAGAGAACAATGATAGAGGGAATTATTAACGACATAAAGACCAGATTCCCTGAAGACTATGAGAATAATAATTTTCTGTTGCAGGTGGCTTATACCTATGACAAGGAAGCTGCAGAAGAATTTCGTGAGGAAGTTAAGAATATGTTCCCTGAGATTGAGCCTATAGTTATGAATGCTCTTTCTCTTAGTGTATCATGTCATATCGGGCCGGGTTCTCTTGCAGTGGCTTATACAAGAAAGGTTTTATAAATATGGCAAAAGACAATAAGACTAATGCAATGCGAATTTTGGATAAACTTAAGATTCAATATGAGCGCAACAGTTATCTCTGCGATGAGTTTATTGACGGAATACACGTAGCAGATATGCTGGGTCAGTCCTATGAAGAGTCATTTAAAACAATTGTGACAGTTGGTAAAAGTAATAATTATTATGTATTTGTACTGCCTGTTGATAAAGAGATTAATCTTAAAAAAGCTGCAGCAGCAGTCGGAGAGAAGAATCTTGAATTGATTGCTGTTAAAGATGTCAATAAGGTTACCGGGTACATACGCGGAGGATGCACCGCTGTTGGGATGAAAAAACAATATCCGACAGTTATACATGAAAGTGCAAAAAGATTTGAACGGATAATAATAAGCGGTGGGAAAATCGGAGAACAGCTTTTTATTAATCCTGACGATTTGCTTAGCGTAACAGGTGGTATATATGCTGATATTGTTCACGCATAGTATGCCATGATTTGGAGGCGTGAGTAGTGTCTGAGAACAAGCATATGTATATTGCGATAGATTTAAAATCATTTTATGCATCTGTAGAGTGTGTTGAGCGGGGGTATGACCCTCTGTCTACTAATCTTGTTGTAGCCGATGCCGGAAGAACTGAAAAGACAATATGTCTTGCAGTGTCACCATCTATGAAAAAGTATGGAATTCCCGGAAGAGCAAGATTATTTCAGGTTATCCAGAAAGTAAATGAAGTTAATTATTTAAGAAGAATGAAAGCCCCTGGCAGGAGACTGACCGGGAGTTCGTTTTATGACGCAGAACTTAACAGTAATCCGGAGCTTGCATTGGATTATATTACGGCACCCCCAAGAATGGCTTTGTATGTTGAATACAGTACAAAAATATATAATATATATTTAAAGTATATTGCTCCTGAGGACATACATGTTTATTCCATTGACGAAGTGTTCATTGATGTAGGTTCTTACCGGCAGATATATAATATGACGCCTCGTGAACTGGCGATTACGATAATTAAGGATGTGCTTTCGGAAACGGGCATCACAGCCACGGTCGGGATAGGAACTAATATATATCTGAGTAAAGTTGCCATGGATATTGTTGCCAAACATATGGTGGCGGATGAAAATGGAGTGCGAATAGCTGAACTTGATGAAATGTCTTATCGTAAACTATTATGGTCTCATAAACCTATTACTGATTTTTGGAGAGTCGGTCGGGGATATGCAAAACGCCTTGCAGAAAATGGACTGTATACAATGGGCGATGTGGCAAGGTGTTCGATAGGAGACAAGTCACAATACTACAATGAAGAATTGTTGTACAAACTATTTGGTATCAACGCAGAATTGCTTATAGATCATGCATGGGGATATGAACCTTGTACAATAGCAGATATCAAAGCATATAAACCGGAAAGTAACAGCATAAGTTCCGGGCAGGTTCTTACCGTTCCCTATGATTTTCATAAAGCAAAACTTATTGTTCGTGAAATGACAGATCTGCTTGTGCTGGATTTGGTTGAAAAACGACTGGTTACAGATCAGCTGGTTCTTACAATAGGATACGATATAGAGAATCTTACCAACCCTGAAATAAAAAAATTATATCACGGGCCCATAACAACGGATCAATACGGAAGAAAGGTTCCGAAGCATGCTCACGGAACTGCTAATATAGAGCGAAAAACTTCCTCGACGAAAATAATAACAAAAGCTGTCCTTGATTTGTTTGACAGAATTGTTAATCCGGACCTTCTTGTAAGAAGAGTTACCATAGCGGCGTGTAAACTAGTGAATGAAGAAATGGCTGCAAGTGTTAAAAAGTATGAACAGATGGATTTATTTACTGATTACGAGGCTTTGGAACGGGAACAAAGTATAGAAAATGAAGAATTGGAAAAGGAAAAACAGATACAAAAAGCGGTTATTGACATTCATAAAAAATATGGTAAAAATGCCATGTTAAAAGGTATGAACCTTGAAGAAGGAGCAACAACTACCCGCCGTAACGCCCAGATTGGCGGGCATAAGGCATAATATTAATTTGTGAAAAAAATATATGCAACAGGAGAAGAAAATCATGAAAAAAACATTATACAAATCTATTATGGCAGGAATGATTGTTTCGATAGGATGTTTTGTGGGGATGTCAGGTTTATATGCAACCGGGATATCACAGGCGGCTGAGCAGACGCCGGCTCTTACCCGGGAAGCAGAACAGACCCCTGTCCCTACTCAGGGAGCAGAACAGACCCCTGTTCCTACCCAGGGAGCAGAACAGACTCCTGTCCCTACCCAGGAAGCAGAACAGACCCCTGTTCCTACCCGGGGAGCAGAGCAGACCCCTGTCCCTACTCAGGAAGCAGAACAGACCCCTGTTCCTACCCAAGGAGCAGAGCAGCCCCCTGTCCCTACTCAGGGAGCAGAACAGACCCCTGTTCCTACTCAGGGAGCAGAGCAGCCCCCTGTCCCTACCCAGGGAGCAGAGCAGCCCCCTGTCCCTACTCAAGGAGCAAAACAGACGCCGGCGCCTACAACGGCACCTGCTAATATTAGGCTTAATATGAGAAAGATGACTATTGGAAAAGGTGAAATTATACAATTAAAACTTAATAATTTATCCGGTAAGATTAAAGGAATTGTATGGGAAACCTCAGACAAGAATGTTGCAACTGTAAGTAAGAAAGGTGTTGTAAAAGGCGAAAGTAAGGGCAGGGCAGTTATCAGTGCTACATATAACGGAACTAAATATAACTGCAAGGTGACTGTAACCAATGCCGGACTGGATTATATTAGTTATACAATGGAATTGGGTGATACATTAAGGCTTCATTGTGCTGTTGATGATAATATTAAATGGAGTTCAAGCAATAAGAAAGTAGCGAAAGTAAAACGGGGAAAGGTTACGGCAGTAAAAAAGGGCGTTGTAACAATTAAAGCTGTGGCAGATGACCGCAAATTCATATGTAATATTAAGATTATTAATAAAAATAAGGGGATAATATATCTTACGTTTGATGATGGACCGAGTCTTACGTCAACACCGAAAATACTTGACATTCTTGAGAAAAATAATGTAAAAGCTACTTTTTTTACGATAGCATTTGATTCAAAAGGCGCAAAGCTGATTAAGCGTGAGGCATCACAGGGCCATAGTGTGGCAATTCACGGGGCTTCACATGACTATGGAAAGATTTACAGAACAGAGAAAACATATATGAATAATATATATACCCAGCAAAAAATGCTTGAAAAGATTCTTGGGTACAAAGTATGGATTACCAGATTTCCGGGAGGTAGTTCCAACCTTGTAAGCAGAAAGTATAATCGCGGCATCATGACAAAATTAGTAAAGAGGGTTGATGCCGAAGGGTTCTCATATTTTGATTGGAATGTTGGTTCCGGAGATGCCGGTGGACCAATCAGCAGTAATCAGGTATACAATAATGTTGTGAGAGGATTGAAAAAGAACAGAGATAATGTAGTTCTTATGCATGACTTTTCGGGCAATACAAAAACAATCGGTGCGCTTGACAGAATAATCAAATATGGTAAGCAAAGAGGCTACGAATTCCGTGCAATATCAGCAAGTACGCCGGAAGTACATCACGGAGTACAGAATTAACTTGATATTTTCAATGTAAACATATATACTAAACGTAATAATGTGTTTTTCCTTATTCTGAGAACATTTTTCAGGTGTAAAATGTGAATAAGAGCAGTTAGGTAGCATAATTAATTAGTTTATCAGGAGGTATTGTAATATATGAGAGTTATAGCTGGAAAAGTAAGGAGGATGACTCTTGTTGCTCCTGAAGGGAACGATGTCAGACCAACAACGGACAGAATTAAAGAGACTTTGTTCAATATTTTACAAAATGATATTGTAGATGCAAGTTTCCTTGATTTGTTTAGCGGTAGCGGTGGAATCGGAATAGAAGCTATAAGCCGTGGAGCTAAGGATGTTGTATTGGTTGACAAGAGTAAAGAAGCTCTTAGGTGTATTGAGTACAATTTAAGACATACAAGACTTACCGATGAAGCGGAAGTACTTCCTATGGATGTTTTACAGGCTATCAGAAACCTTTCAAGAAGAGGAAAACATTTCGATATAGTATTTATGGATCCGCCATACAATCAGGAATTAGAACTTCAGACTTTGGAAGCATTGGCGCAGTCAGGAATAATTGA
The DNA here is from genome assembly GCA_015057405.1 of Lachnospiraceae bacterium. Lineage (GTDB taxonomy): Bacteria > Bacillota > Clostridia > Lachnospirales > Lachnospiraceae > V9D3004. Next base: position 42,036 of record SVEK01000021.1, on the reverse strand, counting down.
CGAAGATTCTGTTATTATTATTGAAACGTCACTACAGACAGACACAGATGAGTATAATTCGTATGGATTTAATGTAACCAGAGTTAAGAGATATAAAACTAATCAGCACATTTTTTTGCAGCTTGGTAATTGATATTATAGAAAGGTGAGAGGTATGAGTATTAGTAAGATTGAACAGTTAATTGAAGACATATTTGATTTTGTTGAAAATAGCAAAACGTCATTTACTAACCCTAACAAGGTTACAATTCATCGTGATGAATTATATGACATGCTTGATGAACTTCGACTCAGAACTCCTGAGGAGATAAAAAAATGTCAGAAGATAATTATTAATCGTAATAATATTCTTGAAGATGCTGAAAAAAGAGCAGCAGCAATAATTGCTCAGGCAAACAGTCAGGCGGCAGCAATTATTGATGAGAGCGAGATGGTAAAGCAGGCGAACGAAAGAGCCGAAGAAATCGTTGAAGCAGCCATAGCAGAAGGCAACAGAATTGTTGATGCAGCTAATCGGGATGCTGAGGAGATTAGAATCAGTGCTATAACATATACCAATAATCTTCTTACCAATGCGGAAGGTGTTATACAGAACGCATACAAGAATACTAAGTCAAGATATGACCTTGTATTCGATGCGCTTAAAGAAGATTTAACTACAATTGCCGAGAATAAAAGAGAACTTGAGCGTGACCTCCCGAAAGTGGTTGCGGATAATTCTGAAAATGTGGATGCAGTCGCTGTTGAAGAGTATTTGGAAGACTTTTCAGAGAGTGTTGATGTTGATGCAATATCAGAAGCATTAGATGAGGATGCCCAAGAACAAAACTAATATATAACATATTATACCACTTATGATACCACATATTATTTTATGAAATATGTAATGGGTTATGGACAGATTAGAATTGCTTAATACACTTTTAGTCTGCATAATCCCGGATAAACCGCCAAAACCACAGAGCGTCGCTAATGCGGCGCTTTTTATATTGATCGGAATATCAGTATAACAGTCATGCATAAGTCCTGAACCTGTTGTTATCTCAAACAGTCCGGCAATAAATGCTGCAACCGATTCGCTAATCGGAAGCTGAATCATAAGTGTTGCAAGCATTGAAAATAATATTACATAACCGCCTATGTAAACAAGCATCTCAAAAGCTTTTAGCATAGTTTGTTCAAAAACCAAAAAAAATGTTGCAGAGTCATTTGCATGATTGTCGGTTGTGTGACGATTGATGGTTTCGATTACATGATTGCCGGAACTATACATATTCTTAGTTTCAAGGTCAGAGGTGTAAGAAAAATTAGATTTATATGAGCTGTTGTCAATGTTTCTGTATTTCAGGTAGTAGAATAAAAGTGCAGTAATTGTTGATGCACTTATTACACTAAGCCATATAATATACTTGTGGGTGGTAAGATTCAGACAATAACATGCAATATAACTTATAAGGAATATTGGGCTTAGATTGTTGCATACAATAAGCATGCATTGGGCTTTGCCGTTAGAAATGTATCCTTGCCTGTTCATTTCACTGCATGTAAGCGCGCCGGTTGGATAGCCTGCTATAAGTCCCACGAAAAAAGGATAAATTGTCATGAGTTTTTCGGGACAAAGGTTAAGTACAATGATAAGTTGGGTTATAAGAAAGAATGGAAACAAAGTAGGTAGTAATGTATTAAACCAAAGCATTAATCCAAAATGTGCTCCTGTGACACATGGACCTGGGAACATTATTAGAATAAGTAATAATGACAAGAGAAAAGCCAGCTTTAAGGATATTTTTTCGGTAAGGGATTTCAATTGTAAGTGATTACCTTCCGTGAAAACTTAGTAGTATTATATGAAATTGTTTGGTAAGTCAGAACAAAAATGTGGTGATATCAGACATTAAGTATGTGTCGGATATAGAATTGCCGTGTATTAAGTATGTGTCAGTTATAGAATTACCAGTCCGTGAGTATATTCATTTTTTGATAATAATGTATTGGATGAATCAGTATTCATATATCTGATATGATTATAAATCTCCGCAGCCATTATGTCCTCGTTAAGGAATAGTTGTCCTATGTTATCAAGCTCATTATCTCGTGCCGGACGGGTTATTACGGGAACAGTTGCATTTTTTTGCAATAATTTCATGGCTTGTGAAGCCGACTTTTTAAATCCGAGAACACGTATATACGGAATCGGATATTTTTTTTCGGCGGTATCAATGTTTTTAATTTCAAGAACACAGTGTATGATTGCGCGTTCAATGCGTGTGTAAGTATAGTTTTTTGTTTTAATTAGCTTGATAAACGAATCTTTGTTTGAAAATGATGTGATATTGTTTCTTATTCTTTGGGCAAGGTCTTTGGACATATCGATATATTCTTCTAATGTATCCAGGTTTTTTAGCAATGAATAATAGATTATTTTGTCAAAATCAGTGTCATTAACAGTGTCTGTCAGTTTATTCAGGGTATAGTCAGGTACATAGGAAGAAATGTTCTGAATATATGACGATGACGGAACTGTCGATGAGCCGTTTGATTTATTTTTTTTGTTCGAATATATAAGATTTCTGATATGTTCCGCAGATATCAAAGGACTATTATTGCTCGCGGAGTTGTTGGTAGTGTAATCACAATTCGCGAAGGTATCGACAGTGTTACTGTTACCCGCGGAGCCGTTGGTAGCATAATCACAATTCGCGAAGGTATCGACAGTGTTGCTGTTACCCGCGGAGCCGTTGGTAGCATAATCACAATTCGCGAAGGTATCGGCAGTGCTGCTGTTACCCGCGGAGCTGTTGGTAGTGTGATCTTGAGAATTTGCAGATACATGGTAGCCGGAGTCGTTTCTTTTTATAGTGTAGGGAGTTATGGTTGTACCTATACATGCTTTAATATATTCAATGGCAAGGATATTGTTAGGTTCGTAGGCAAATGATACATTCGTTCCCAGATAGTCAGTTAGAGCCTGTTCTCTGGCAGCAGGATAGGATATGCCGGATTTTAAGTGATTGGATAAGAGATGCAAATAATTTTCCGGCTCGTCGTGAAGTATGGTTGCAATATGGTGCATATCATCTAAATTCCCCTGCTCGCTTCCAAAACATAAGCTGTCGCATATTCCGGTGGCTTCAAGTGTACCTATTGCACCGGCAGCAAAACCTTCAGCACTATGGGTGGCATATCGTACAGGTAGTTCCAGTACAATATCGCAACCACCCATAAGTGCCGTATATGTTCTTGAATATTTGTCAACTATGGCAGGAGTTCCCCTTTGTGTAAAGCAACCACTCATTATCCCAATAATAAAATCAGGATTTAACTTTCTTTTTGTTTCTTCAATGTGGTATTTGTGTCCGTTATGAAATGGATTGTATTCACATACTATGCCGGTTACTTTCATGGGAATTCCTTTCTTAAATGATACTATAACAAATGATATTAGTAGTATTGTTTCCAATTAATAATACAATATCACAACGTTAATAATCAATAGAAAATGTCGCATAGAATGTGTATTAAATTATTTTGGTCTATTTGTATGTTTTATAGTTAGTGAATGAATAACGTCCCTTTTTAATCTTTTGGTGGATTGTTGAGTTTTTCTTAATATATATTGTGCATTTTTTAACGGAAGGTGTTGCTACGGTGTACATTTTGCCGTTATCATATTCTAGTTCATATCGTAGTTCCTTAATATCAGCCGGAAGATATATCTTCATGCCGTTACAATTGTTAACAATAATACCAAGCGCGTTTATTTTGCTGCCGGACGGAATTGTCAGCTTTTTTAAATAGCGGCAGTTGCTAAAAGCATTACCTGCAATTTTACACTTTTTCGGAGTGGTGAAAGATTTGCCTTTTTTTGCTGATGGATAAACCAGCAAATCTTTTATGTCGTTTTTAGCAAATAATATTCCGTTTTCTGAAAAATATGTGCGATTGCCTTTTCTTACGGTTATGGATGCAAGTTCCGTACAATTTGGAAACAATCCGTCAGAGCCGTCTACTAGTGTATGTACTTTTTTTGGAATGGTAAGTGTTTTAATTTTACAATCTGATATACTGTATAAATCAATCATTTTTACACTGTCGGGTATATTGATGCTTTCAAGTGATGAACCGTTAAATGCAAGGGCGGCAAGAGTAGTTACCCCGTATGGAATTGTTAAAGTTCCTGTTTTTGCCCCGGCAACACATATTAATGTTTCTTTATCTAAAGAATATATACAGTTATCCAGTATTGTAAAATGTTGCCCTTCTGCCGGGGCATTATTGTCGTCGATAAAGTTTATCTTTGCAAGATTAACGCAACCTGCAAAAGGATTAGAATATGTTTCAGCACTAAGAATGTCATAAGAATAGTCGACTCTTTCATAGTGTCTTGTTATTACAGGGAGTTCTGTGTTATCGGTAAAGCCCAGGCTTTGAGTTGATGCTGCCAGTGCCACTTCTGTGATTTTCACGCAATCAGCAAATGCCATACAGCCAATATTTGCAGTTTTAGGAAGACTGAGTTTTCCGTAAATTGATTTGCAACCGCAAAATGCGCCGTCATCTATCTGTGTTATGTTTGAAAGGTCTATAGTTTTAAGATTAGTACAATTCATAAAACAATTGGCAGGTATTACGTTCAGACTTTTTGGAAGGACTACTTCTGTAAGTGCAGAACAGTTTAAAAACATATTGTTTGACAAATTTGTATATCCGTCAGGAATGTATACATAACGAAGAGAAGTACAACCTTCGAATGTTATGAAGTGTGTATGGTTAAAACCTTTTGGGAAAATGAATTCTTCCAGTTTGGTACAGTTTTTGAACATATTATAGTGAAAATAGTAGTTGAATTTTTTATCCGGTTGTGCATCGGGAATAACAATAGAACGGACCTCGCTGTTTGAAAATGCTTCACGGTATACATAAAGTACAGATGGTGACAGAGTTATCTTTGTGGCAAGGCTTCCCTGAAATGCCTGACAACCTATACCGACAACACTGCCTGGTGTTGTATATTCACCTATTTTACCGGCAGGATATGCAACAAGCCATTTGCCTGATTTTCCGTAAAGGATTCCGTCGCTGACACTGTAATTTACATTTTCAGGTGAGATGCTAAATGAAGTGAGTGAGGTACAGCCTGCAAAAGGATTAGAACTTTTTTCTCCGTCAATATTGATAGTGCGTCCCGGAGCAAAATTTCTGTTGCCAAGTCTTTGCAATGTTTTTGAAAAGGTGACGGATTTGATTGAAGTACAATTGGCAAATGCATCATAGTCCATTTTAATTAGGTTTTTGAACTGTATGTCCCCTGAAAGAGATGTGCAGTTTGTGAAGGCTTCTGATTTTATGTACTCTATGTTATCAAAGTCAAATGATGACAGGGACTTGCAATTGGAAAAACAATTCCATGGAATAGTTTTAATATTTTTTGATAAACGAATTGTTTTAAGTGAAGTACAATCCTTAAATGCACTTGCGCCTAATCGGGTTATTTTCGCCGGCAACTTAATTGATTTGATAGAAGAACAGTTAAGGAATGCGTGGTTGTATATTCTGCGTGTGTTTTTTGAAAATTTAACGGTAGTTAATTTCGTGCAATCTTCAAACGCACCGGTACGAATTACTGTTACGGTGTCAGGCATTGAAACTGATTTAATTTTGCTGTTTTTGTAAAATGCATCAGGGCCTATTTCAGTAACCTTGGCTCCGGCAATTTTTGACGGTATTTTTATTTTGCTGTCCTTTCCTTTGTAAGCAGTGATAGTTACCTTACCATTAATTTTTGAATAATTGTAATCTTTATATGTTCCGGTGGAGGCTTTAGTTAAATTGCTTCCGGCTATCAGCACAGTTCCCGCCAGTGTCAATGCGGCAGCTGTGTATTTTAATGTGTTGAATAATTTTTTCTTGAATTCTTTTTTCATGTGAAAACACTCCTTTATAATTTTATTTTTTTGTAACTGGGATCCACTACTATTAATTCGCAGCTTGTTACAAAATCTTGCAAAAAACATTGTGATTATGCTATATTTGTATAAGTTATTGAAACTATGGTTTTTTTATACGATTATTTACATTAGGAGGGAACATCTTTATGGGTACATTTCTTAGTCCGGGAGAGATAGTTAATAAGTACATTGATGGCTGCGACGGAAAAGTTAAATCAGGATTTGCTAAATTGATTGGTAAGTCTGTGCTGGCAGGTGCATTTATTGGTTTTGGCGCGGCAGGCAGTAGTGTTGCGGCTCATGCGATAGCTGATGTGGGCGTTGCAAGATTAGTTGCAGGCTGTGTGTTCCCTGTAGGTCTTATGATGGTTATTTTGATGGGGGCAGAATTATTTACCGGAGACTGTCTTATGATGATGGGAACGATCAATAAGCGTCACAGTATTTTAGACCTTATCAGAGTTCTTGCAAGTGTTTATTTTGGTAACTTTATAGGAGGCACAGTGCTGGCGGCGATGGTATATTACTGCGGACAGTTTAATTATTCAGGCGGATTGCTTGGGGCTTATACAATTAAAGTCGCAATAGCTAAGGTTTCGATAGCACCGGGACCGGCACTGGTATCGGGTATATTATGTAACCTTCTTGTATGTGCCGCTGTTATTATGGCCCTTGCATCAACAGATATAACCGGTAAATTGCTTGCGTGTTTCTTTGTAATTATGTTATTCGTAACATCCGGATTTGAGCACTGCGTAGCTAATATGTATTACATAACCGCCGGACTTTTTGCAAAGTTAAATCCTGATTATATAAATGTTTGTGTTGAACAATACGGTATAACACAATCGCAACTTGATAGTTTGAATATAGGTACTTATTTTATCAATAATCTTGTACCGGTAACTATAGGTAATATTCTTGGCGGCGGGGTGTTCCTTGGAATTCCTTTGGCTAAACTTAATAAATAATAGTTGATAACCGGTAAATAATACCTAATTAATAAAATGGAAAGAGTGTTAATGATATGATAACTAAAGGAATTATTTTTGATGTTGACGGAACCATGCTTGACTCAATGCATGTATGGAAAAATGTTGGCCTTGATTATCTTGCTTCTGTCAATGTTGAGCCAAAAGAAAATATGGAAGATACTCTTCGTTCAATGAGTTTGTATGAAGTAGCACATTATTATAAGGAAGAATGTAATGTTCCGCACACGGTACCGGAGATTATCGATATTATTAATTCCATGATAGAGAAGTTTTACAGGGAAGCGGACAGTATTAAACCGGGAGTGAAAGAGCTTCTTAAATTTTTTTATGACAATGGAATTAAAATGTGTGTATCAACGGCAACGGACAGATATTTAATAGAAGCAGCTCTTGAAAAAAATGGAATAGCACAGTATTTTGAAAAAATATTCACTTGTAATGAAGTTGGTAAAGGAAAGTCCGACCCATTGATTTATGACCTTGCGATGGAATTTATGGGGACTGACAAAGAAAGCACTCTTATATTTGAGGATGCGTTGTATGCAATTACAACTGCGAAGAACGCAGGCTACAGAGTTGTGGCGGTAGCGGACAGGCAGGCCGGAAATCCTGAAGATATAAAAAATATAGCGGATTATTATTTAGAAGATTATAAAAAGTTTCGATTCGACATCTTGTAACGAAAAAAGTAATGTGATATAATTTTTTCTAATTTGAAATTATTTTCAAGAAATTTCAATACATAATAAGGAGATAGACAGTCATGTACAAGATTTTAAAAGACCAAATGTTGACAGACAATATTTATCTCATGGAGATTGAGGCTCCTCGTGTAGCAGGTAACTGCCTTCCGGGTCAGTTCATTATTCTTCGTGCAGATGAAGATGGAGAGCGTATACCGCTTACCATATGCGATTATTCCCGTGAGAATGGCACAGTTACCATAGTATTTCAGATTGTTGGTGCAGGAACCCAGATTCTTTCAAATCTTAAGGCCGGAGACAGTGTTCATGATTTTGTAGGCCCTCTTGGAAAACCTTCAGAGTTAACTGAATTACCTCTTGACGAATTGAAAGAGAAAAAAATACTCTTCGTTGCCGGTGGTGTTGGTACGGCTCCTGTATATCCTCAGGTTAAATGGCTTAAGGAACAGGGTGTAGATGCTGATGTTATTATCGGTGCAAGAACTAAAGGGCTTATTATACTTGAAGATATGATGAAGGAAGTTGCCGGTAATGTATATGTAACTACCGATGATGGTTCTTATGGTGACCACGGTAACGTTACTGATGCAATTAGAAAGTTATATGCAGAAGGTAAGTCATATGATGTTTGCGTTGCAATCGGACCGATGATAATGATGAAATTTGCTTGTCTTTGTACAAAAGAATTAGGACTTCCTACAATTGTAAGTCTTAATCCTATCATGGTTGACGGTACGGGAATGTGTGGAGCATGCCGTGTGACCGTTGGTGATGAAGTTAAGTTTGCTTGTGTTGACGGACCTGAGTTTGATGGTCACAAAGTTGATTTTGATCAGGCTATGAAGAGACAGCAGATATATAAAACAGCTGAGGGTAGAGCTTTCCTTAAAGCAAAAGAAGGCGATACTCATCATGGCGGTTGTGGTAATTGCGGAGGTGACAAGTAATGGACTTAATGAAGAAAGTTCCTGTAAGAGAGCAGGATCCTAAAGAACGTGCGACTAATTTTAAAGAAGTATGCTTGGGTTATGATATAGAAGAAGCGACAGCTGAGGCATCAAGATGTCTTGGATGTAAGAATGCAAAATGTATAGAAGGATGCCCTGTATCCATTAATATTCCGGGATTTATCGGACATCTTAAGAATGGTGAAGTTAAGGAAGCTTTTGACGTAATCAGTGAGTCATCAGCACTTCCTGCAATTTGTGGACGTGTATGTCCGCAGGAGAGTCAGTGTGAAGGAAAATGTATCAGAGGTATCAAAGGAGAGGCAATCTCAATTGGTAAACTTGAAAGATTTACGGCTGACTGGGCTAAAGCTAACGGAGTTAAGCCACAACCGGCTAAAACAAACCTTAGTAAAAAGGTTGCAGTTATCGGGTCGGGTCCGGCAGGACTTACATGTGCAGGTGATCTTGCAAAGCTTGGTTATAAGGTTACTATATTTGAGGCGCTTCATGAGGCCGGTGGTGTGCTTGTATACGGTATTCCTGAGTTCCGTCTCCCTAAAGAAGCTGTAGTTAAGAAAGAGATTGAAAATGTTAAAGCTCTTGGTGTAGAGATTGAGACTAATACAATTATAGGTAAGTCAGTTACTATAGACGAATTATTCGAAGAAGGATTTGAAGCTGTATTTATTGGTTCAGGTGCAGGTCTTCCTAAGTTTATGGGAATTCCGGGTGAGCAGGCTAACGGAGTATTTTCAGCCAATGAGTACCTTACAAGATCCAATCTGATGAAAGCGTTTGATGAAGAGTCTAACACACCGATAATGCGAGGCAAAAAGGTTGCAGTTGTTGGTGGCGGAAATGTTGCAATGGATGCAGCAAGAACTGCTTTGAGACTTGGAGCAGAGACTCATATTGTATACAGACGTAGTGAAGAAGAACTTCCTGCCCGTGTGGAAGAAGTTCATCATGCTAAAGAAGAAGGCGTTATATTTGACCTTCTTACAAACCCTACTGAGATTCTTACCAACGAAGACGGATGGGTTAACGGTATCAAGTGCATTAAAATGGCACTGGGAGAGCCGGATGCATCAGGTAGAAGAAGACCTGAGCCTGTAGAAGGTTCTGAGTTTGTTATTGATGTTGATATGGTTATTATGTCACTTGGAACATCACCTAATCCGCTTATTTCATCAACAACAGAGGGACTTGATATTAATAAGCGTGGATGTATTGTTGCTGATGAGTCATTGGGAAGCACTTCAAAGGAAGGTGTATTTGCCGGTGGTGATGCAGTTACAGGTGCGGCAACTGTTATTCTTGCTATGGGAGCAGGAAAAGCTGCAGCTAAGGGAATTCATGAATATCTTAGTAACAAATAATTAATACAGAGATTAATTTCATGTTTTTTGACTGTTATCAGACGGATAATGTACCTAATTACTATAAAGAGTATTTAGTTACGGTGTTCTATCTGTTATTATGGTTAGAGTATTTAATAAAATTTATTATATTATGTTTAGGAGGAAAATGTTATGTCATATGTAGATGAGGTTTTTGCAAAGATTCGCGAGAAGAATGCAAGTGAGCCGGAGTTTTTACAGGCAGTTGAGGAAGTTCTTTCATCACTCAGACCTGTAATTGAAGCAAATGAGGAAAAGTTTAAGAAGGATGCACTTCTTGAGAGATTATGTGAGCCTGAAAGACAGTTTAAGTTCAGAGTGCCTTGGGTTGATGATAACGGACAGGTTCAGGTTAATACAGGATACAGAGTACAGTTTAACTCTGCAATCGGACCATATAAGGGAGGTCTCAGACTTCATCCTTCAGTTAATCTTGGTATAATTAAGTTCCTTGGTTTTGAACAGATTTTCAAGAATTCACTTACCGGTCTTCCGATTGGCGGTGGTAAGGGTGGTTCAGATTTTGACCCTAAGGGTAAATCAGACAGAGAAGTTATGGCATTCTGCCAGAGCTTTATGACAGAGCTTTGCAAGTATATCGGAGCTGATACTGACGTTCCTGCCGGAGATATTGGAACAGGTGCCCGTGAGATTGGATTTATGTATGGTCAGTATAAGAGAATTCGTGGTCTTTACGAAGGTGTTCTTACAGGGAAAGGATTATCATACGGGGGTTCTCTTGCAAGAAAAGAAGCTACAGGATATGGTCTGCTTTATATGACACAGGAGATGCTTAAGTCTAACGGAATTGATATAGCAGGTAAAACTTGCGCAGTATCAGGTTCAGGTAATGTTGCAATCTATGCTATACAGAAAGCTCATCAGCTTGGAGCTAAGGTTGTTACATGTTCAGATTCAACCGGTTGGGTATATGATCCGGATGGAATCGATGTAGAACTTCTTAAAGAAGTTAAAGAAGTTAATCGTGCACGTCTTACAGAGTATGCTGCTAAGAAGCCTAACTGTGAGTATCATGAGGGACGCGGTGTATGGTCAGTTAAGGTTGATATTGCACTTCCATGTGCAACACAGAATGAACTTCTTATAGATGATGCTAAGCAGCTTGTTGCTAACGGTGTTACTGCAGTTTGTGAAGGTGCTAATATGCCTACTACACTTGATGCTACAAAGTATCTTCAGGATAACGGAGTATTATTTGTTCCCGGCAAAGCAGCTAATGCAGGTGGTGTTGCTACATCAGCTCTTGAGATGTCTCAGAACAGCGAAAGACTTAGCTGGACATTCGAAGAAGTTGATTCAAAACTTCAGAGTATTATGATTAACATTTTCCATAACCTTGATGATGCAGCTAAGAAGTATGGTCTTGAAGGTGACTATGTGGCAGGAGCTAATATTGCAGGTTTTGAAAAAGTTGTAGATGCTATGACTGCACAGGGAATCGTTTAAGGTGTATGGTTTTGATATGTGAATTAATAAGCATTAAAAAACAGTTATAATATGAGTATAATATATTATCAGCCCCGGAAAAATTATTTTCACGGGGCTGTGTTAGTGACTGTGTAATACTGAGTTTTTGCCGACAGAACGGTAATGATATGTGCTATTTTCTATAGGAGAAAAAAGACAATGAAGGAAAACAATAAACTTAAGACACGTGATATTGCATATATTGGAATATTTGTGGCATTTATCGCTATTTCTTCCTGGATTTGTATACCTACGACTGTGCCTATCACAATGCAGACATTAGGAATATTTACAACAGTGTTGGTATTGGGATTAAAGCGTGGAACGCTGGCAGTATTGGTGTATATTGTATTGGGCGGGATTGGTCTTCCCGTTTTTTCGGGATTCTCAGGTGGTATGGGAATTTTGTTCGGAGCCAACGGCGGATATATTATCGGTTTTTTGTTTTCTGCAATTATTATTGGTAGTATTATTAAGTTTTTTGGCGAAAAAATATGGATTATGGTAATTGCAATGTTGGCAGGCCTGCTAGCCTGTTATTCATTTGGGACGGCATGGTTTGTATATGTTTATACCCAAACAACAGAACCTGTAGGTATTGTAGCTGCCCTCGGATGGTGCGTATTTCCATTTATTATTCCTGACATTTTAAAAATTTTTCTTGCAGTGATTTTGAAAAAAAGAATTGGAAATGCTATAATGTGATGGGTAATTTTATTATTATAGTTGCGACATAGCAGATATTTTCAAGATTTTTGTTAATCTGTTTTCAAGATAGAATGAGTAATGAAAGGAAAAAAATATGACATATTATGATATTACGGGTATGAGTTGTGCAGCCTGTAGCTCCCGGGTTGAAAGAGCCGTGTTAAAGCTGGAAGGGGTTGAAAGTGTTTCGGTAAATTTGCTTACGGAGACGCTTGGGATAGAAGGAAATGTTCCGAGCGAAGCGGTTATCGAAGCTGTTACGAAAGCAGGGTACGGAGCGAGTATCAAATCTTCTTCTGTTAATAAATCGGAAATGTCAAAAAAAACCGGTAACGTACAAAATGAGACTGATTTAAGTAACGCATCGCGGTTTGATTCCATGAAGGTAAGATTAATCAGTTCTGTTGTTTTTTTGGCAGTTCTCATGTATTTTTCTATGGGATATTCAATGTTCGGATTTTGGCTGCCTGTCTTTTTTGATGACAATTACATTGCAATCGGTCTTGTTCAGTTAATATTAGCAACAATTGTTATGATAATTAACAAACATTTCTTTATCAATGGTTTTATGGGTCTAATAAGAAGAGCACCCAATATGGACACACTGGTGGCATTAGGTTCATCTGCTTCATTTTTGTATAGTCTGTATGCACTGTTTTTAATGACCGGAAAGCAGGTTGCAGGAGATGTTTACGGAGCGCATGCGTTATTGCATGAAATGTATTTTGAATCGGCGGCAATGATTCTTGTGCTTATAACAGTCGGGAAAATGCTTGAAGCACGTTCTAAAGGTAAGACAACAAGTGCATTAAAGGGTCTGATGAAACTATTCCCCAAAACAGCTGTTGTAATTCGCGATGGTTGTGAGATTAATGTAGCTGTTGAGGAAGTTGTTAAGGGAGATATATTTGTTGTTCGTCCGGGAGAAACCGTGCCGGTGGATGGTGTGGTTATTGATGGAATAAGTTCCGTAAATGAAGCAGCTCTTACCGGAGAAAGCATACCTATAGATAAAAAGGCAGGAGATTCTGTATCTGCAGCAACTATTAACCAATATGGTGTTATAAAATGCAAAGCGTTAAGAGTTGGTGAAGATACAACGCTGGCACAGATTGTTCAGTTGGTAAGTGATGCGGCGGCAACGAAGGCTCCGATTGCTAAGGTTGCAGATAAAGTATCCGGTATATTTGTTCCGGTGGTTATTCTGATAGCAGTGATAACTGCAATGATATGGCTGGCTGTTGGTGAAACTATTGGATTTTCTGTTGCCAGAGGTATATCGGTTCTTGTTATATCCTGTCCGTGTGCTCTCGGTCTGGCAACTCCGGTTGCTATAATGGTCGGCAACGGTATAGGTGCTAAAAGGGGAATTCTTTATAAAACTGCAGCAGCACTGGAGCATATGGGAAGAGTTAAGATTGTTGCATTTGATAAGACTGGAACAATTACCAAAGGATGTCCTAAAGTGGTTGATGTTATTCCTGCAAAAGGAATCTCTGAGGAAGAATTACTTGAGATGGCATATGCCCTTGAATACAATAGCGAGCATCCGCTTGCGGCGGCGATTAGGGATGAAGCGGAAGAAAGAAAACTTAATCTCTTGACAGCGGAAGAATTGCGCGTTCTTCCGGGTAAAGGTCTTACGGCGGTTATAAAAGACTGTGAAGCGGATAAAGCGGAACCCGAAGAAGTGAAAAGTAACATACTTTGTGGCGGAAGTTATGATTATATAAGTTCAGTTGTTAACCTTGATAGTGAAATAAAAGAAATAACAGATAAATTGTCGGCAGAAGGGAAAACACTTCTTTTGTTTGGTAACAATGAAAATTATATAGGAATGATAGCGGTTGCCGATACTATTAAAGAGGATAGTGCTTTAGCAATAACAGAATTAAAAAATATGGGTATTAAGGTTGTTATGCTTACAGGCGATAATATTAATACAGCAAAGGCAATCGGAAGGAAAGTGGGTATTGAAGAAGTAATAGCCGGAGTGATGCCTGAAGAAAAAGAAAATGTAATCAGAAAGTTGAAAAATAAAGGGATTACCGCAATGGTCGGTGATGGTATAAATGATGCGCCTGCATTAGTGAGAGCAGATATGGGAATCGCAATAGGTGCCGGAACTGACATTGCTATAGATGCGGCGGATGTGGTTCTTGTTAACAACAGTCTGACTGATGTACCTACGGCAATCAGGTTAAGCAAAAAGGTTTTGCGAAACATTCATGAAAACTTGTTTTGGGCATTCTTTTACAACATGGCGTGTATTCCTTTGGCAGCCGGTGCATTTATTCCTCTATTCGGATGGCAACTTAATCCTATGGTCGGAGCTGCAGCCATGAGTCTGTCCAGTTTTTGTGTTGTTTCAAATGCATTGCGTCTTAACAGATTTAAGTCGGATAAAAATGTACAACAAAATACGGAAATGAATGAAAAAGAAAAAATAATAAAAGATGAAAAGCAAAATGATATAGTTAATTCAAAAAATAATGAAAGCGAGGAGAAGAAAATTATGGAAAAAACTATTATGATTGAAGGAATGATGTGTGGTCATTGCGAGGCCAGAGTGAAGAAGATACTGGAGAGTATGGAGGAAGTAGATAAGGCTGATGTGAGCCATGAAAAAGGTGCTGCTACAGTAGTGTTAAATTCACCGGTATCAGATGAAAAACTAATTAAAATAATAGAAGAACAGGACTATAGAGTAGTTGGGATTGATTGACATATTTATGAAATTGATGTATAATTGTTTAACGGAAGTTAAATGGTTTTTTAAACAATATTTTACAAATGGTCTGGAGGAAACGTTATGGAAGAAAAGAAGAAAAAAAGATTTTCAATAGGGTTTGTAAGATTGGCATTTTGTATGGTTATGTTGTTTATTATTGTTGAAAGTGTTCTGGTTATAACGATTATCGGACCGTCAATGAACAAGCAGACATTAAAGATGATTAACTCTGATATGCAGGGTATGACAGAATCGTTTGGAGAGCTGGTTGGAGAGGCAACTGCTGCATCGGAAGAAACCGGCGAGGAGGTTTTTGCCGCGATTCTTGGACATGCACGTGTAGAGAATATGGAATCTTCATATGCATATGTTGTTGACAAGGAAGGTACTGTTGTTTATCATAAGCAGGCTGATAAGATAGGAAAACCGTCAGAAGCAGAGTTTGTTAAGAATCTCGCCAGTCAGATGGTGGCAGGCACACGACCGGCTTCTGCATGTGTCGAATATGATTTGGATGGGGAGACAAAACTGGCATCTTATTATGTTACGGAAGATTGTGGTTACATAGTTGTTCTTATCGCTGATAAGAGTGAGGTTCTTGCACCTGTTGATACTATTAAGTTGCAGATAGTTATGATTGTTGTGGGAGTATTCCTTGTGTTATGTATTGCAGGATTCTTCTTTGGAAGATTTACTAACCATCATATGAGAAGGATGGCAAATGATATTAAACAACTTGAAGAAGGGTATATATCACATCCTATATGTACAGAGTACCTTATTAAAGAATTAGTTCAGTTTACAACCAGTACTGAAAAACTTCGTAACAAGCTTGTTGAAGTAACAGGGGAAGTTAACGGTACCGTAACTAATATCAATGACGTTACATCGAAAGTTAAGAAACTTGTGGCTGATTGTGAGCAGTCCACGAGTAATATTACAATAGCAGTTAATGAGGTTGCTCAGGGCGCTTCTGATATGGCTAATAATACTGAGGAAGCAGCAAATAGTGTAAGTGATATTGCAAGACAGATTGATAATATGTCTGATAATGTAAGAGATTGTTCGGTTGATTGCGAAAAAGCAGAGAAAGCACTTAAGGAAGCTGTGACGGAAATGGGAGTGCTTAAGGATAACAACGCCACTACGTTAGAGAGAGCTAATGAAATTATGGATACGGCAAGACATGCATCAGATATTGTTAAGGATATTGAGCAGGCTGTCGGCATGATTCAGTCTATAGCTAATCAGACAAATCTGTTAAGTCTTAATGCAGCTATTGAAGCAGCAAGAGCCGGTGATGCAGGAAGAGGTTTTGCGGTAGTTGCTCAGGAGATAAGTACACTTGCTGATCAGTCTAATGAATATTCTGCAGAGATTAGTAAGATTGTAAAAGAAATTGAAGATGTTACTAATAAGAATGCAGAGACAGCAACTGATGTTGCTAAGGCAATCAATAAAGAAGCTGAGTCGCTTGACAAGGTTGTAATAAGCTTTGGAGAAGTTGAGAATAAACTTTATAATACAGTAGATGTTTTTGGCAATCTTACTTCTTCTGTTGGACAGCTTGATCAAAGTAAGGCAATTATTAGTGATGTTCTTAGCAATCTGTCAGCTATATCTGAAGAGAACGCAGCAAGCACAGAAGAAACTTCGGCAAGTATTGAATCTGTTCAGCTCGGATTTGGCAATGTGGTTAACAGCATGGAAGAAGCTGTTGAGATATCAGAAAGATTGTCAGAACAGATGAGTTTTTTCAAGTAATGTAAGTTAATTGTTTTGGTGTCTGATTGCTTGAAAAATGTGTTTTTATTAAATGTAGTATTGAATATTTAATTAATTGTTAAAATATGATATAATGCTTGAAAGGCAGTATTGCCGTTCAAGCATTATATTTTTTTTGAAAGTTTGGTGATATGATTGAGACTTGATAAATATCTTTGCGATATGGGATACGGAACCAGAAGTCAGATAAAATCATCAATAAAAAATAGTGAAGTTAAAGTTAATGGCGTTGTTGTTACGAAACCGGAAATGAAGATTGATTCAGAGGTTGATGAAGTAGTTTATAATGATACAGTTGTTTTATATAATAAGTATGAGTATTACATGTTTTATAAACCTTCGGATTGTGTAACTGCTACTAAAGATAACAGATGTAAAACGGTAATGGATTATATGTCAGGTATTAATCGTGAAGGATTTTTTCCGGTTGGAAGACTTGATAAAGATACGGAAGGGCTGCTTATTATTACTAATGATGGCGAACTTGCTCATAAGTTATTGTCACCTAAAAAACATGTTCCTAAGTTATATTATGCGCTCGTCGCAGGACGAATGAGCAGTAATATGATAGAGATGTTTAATGAAGGACTGGATATCGGTGATGAAAAAAAGACTCTTCCGTCTAAATTGGAGATATTAAGCGAAGGAGAAGAATCCCGGGTATTGATTACTGTTACCGAGGGAAGATATCATCAGGTTAAAAGGATGGTGGAAGCAGTCGGTGGAAAAGTAACCTATCTTAAACGTCTGGCTATGGGAAACGTTGTTCTTGATGAAAATCTTATGCCGGGTGAATACAGAAAATTAACCGAAACAGAGGTGAATTTGCTTAAGGAGTAGGTTAGATACGGAGGTGTTATATGGCGTATTATTTTTTTCTGAGTATACAGATGCTAAGTGTTATTTTCTTGGGCGTTGAATGTGTGTATATATATTCTAAATTTAAGACACGAAGCCAGTCTTATCTTCTCATTTTTTGTATAGCGGCGTTAATTAATAACGTTGGATATATGGGCGTTATGACCGCTGATAATCTTGGAGAGGCCTCACTTGCTGTGCGTTTTTGTTATATCGGAAAGGTGTGGATACCACTTGCTCTTTTTGCAATGATACTTGAATTAGCCAGAATCAAAATTCCTAAAGTTATAGCTTTTTTGGCGGTATTGATTCAGTTGTTTATTATGTTGATTGTTCTAACAAGTGAACATCATAATTTATATTATTCCGCAGACAGAAAATTTGTTGACGAAGGTTTGTTCCCGCATGCTGTTTATGGTCACAGTATGTTATATGTATTATACACGGTTTTGTTGAATGTTTACATTGTTTTAGGTCTTTATCTGTTAATCAGATTATATTATAAGGAAGAAAACAAGGATAAGCGTAAAACCTATGTCTTGTTTTTATTTGGTGTTCTTTCTATGGCTTTAGGGTTGGTCACATATTTGCTTAATTTAACCGGAGGTTATGATGCCACTTCGCTTGGATATGCAATATCAGGTTTGCTAATGGCTGTTTCTATAATAAGATATAATCTTATGGATACACTTTCTTACGTCAAAGATTTTATTGCAGATTATATTTCTGAAGGAATTGTTGCCACCAATAAATATGGTGATGTTATTTACTATAACGAACGTGTCAGTAGTATGTATCCTGAAGCAGATGATGATTATCAGTCTGTTATTTTGGGAATTAAAGATACAATCAGTGCCGGTGATGTAATATGTTTGGATGGTAAAATATATGAGCCGGTATGTAATCCGTTGTATAAAAGCGGAGAATTTATTGGACATATGTATGTATTGACAGATGTTACGGCAATATATAACTATATGAAAGAGTTGCAGAAACAAAAAGATATAGCGGAAGCTGCTAATAATTCGAAATCAAAGTTTTTGTCAATTGCATCTCATGAAATACGTACCCCTATGAATGCAATAATCGGGATGACTGATATAATTCTTAGTGAGTCAGATAATCTTACAGAACAACAGAAAAAATTTCTTCAGAATATACGTACATCCGGGGATTCGTTAGTTTCAATTGTTAATGATATTCTTGATGATTCCAAAATTGAAGCCGGTAAGATGGAAATTGTGGAAGATGTCTATAATCTTAGAAAGATGACCGATGAATTAAGATTAATTATTGAGAACAGAATAGGACAAAAATCGATAAAACTGATTTATGAAATAGACGATTCAATTCCTGAGTATATTGTGGGTGACGGTTTAAGGATTAGACAGATTTTGATTAATCTTATGAATAATGCGGTAAAGTTTACTGATGAAGGATTTATAAAACTTATAATTAATTGTGAGGATAAGGATGATAATGGTTATCTGCTTAGATTTTGTGTAAAGGATTCCGGACAGGGTATTAAGAGTGAAGACTTAAGTAAACTGGGGGAGGCATTTACCCGGATTGATGTAAAAAGAAACCATAAAAAAGAGGGAACCGGTCTCGGCTTGGCCATTTCAAGAGATTTTGTTAATCTTATGGGTGGTAAACTTGGTGTTGCCAGTGAGTATGGAGTAGGTTCGGAGTTCTTTTTCTCGATTTGGCAGAAGGAAGCGGATGCTGAAGTTCTTAATGATGTTAGTCAATCGAGTGTTGAAGAGGACGTTGTGTTTACTGCACCTGATGCTAAGATGCTGGTTGTAGATGATTCGCCGATGAATATTGCAGTTGTTAAAGGCTTTGTTAAGCAATTGGGTATTTCATTAGATACGGCAAATTCCGGAGCTATAGCTATTGAGATGATTAAGAAGAACAGATATGATATCATATTTATGGACTATATGATGCCTGAAATGGACGGAATTGAAGTGACAAGTCATATCAGGGCTGAAGCTCTTAATTGTACAGATGATCAGAAAGCAGAGTATTTAAAAAATGTGCCTATAATAGTTATAAGCGGAGACGATAGTGCAGAAACAAAAGAAAGCTTTTTTAAGGCAGGAATTAACGATTATCTGATAAAACCGATAATTAAGCCTGTTCTTAATAAGATGATATATAAGTGGTTGAGAGATGAACTGATAATAAAATGAAAGGTTACTGTATCTGATTAGTATATATTATGATAATAAATGATATTATAGAGAAATTGATTAAAACTCACCGATTAACTATTGAAGAGTTTGAAATTCTTTTAAGCCATAAGGATAATGAGGATGTAAAAGATATTCTTCGCCGGGAAGCACTTAGTTTACGTCACAAGTACTATGGTAAAAAAGTATTTATACGTGGATTGATTGAATTTACCAATTACTGTAAAAATAATTGTCTGTATTGTGGAATAAGAAGAGATAATTGTAACGCTAACCGTTACCGTCTGACCCATGAAGAGATTCTTGAATGTTGTCGGGATGGTTACGAGTTAGGGTATCGGACATTCGTTTTGCAAGGCGGTGAAGACCCGTATTTTACGGATGAAAGGTTGGTTGAATTAATAAGTGCTATAAAAAAACAGTATTCTGATTGTGCGGTTACACTTTCATTCGGAGAGCGCACTCGAAAAAGCTATGAACTGTTAAAGAATGCCGGAGTGGACAGGTATTTGTTAAGACATGAAACAGCCGATGAAGTGCATTATCAAAAACTTCACCCGAAAGAGATGAGTCTGACTAACAGAAAAAGATGTCTGCAGGATTTGAAAGAATTAGGATATCAGGTAGGTGCAGGTATGATGGTGGGTTCGCCGGGGCAGACCTTAGATTTACTTGCAAAGGATTTGTATTTTTTGCAACAACTGGAACCGCATATGGTTGGAATAGGTCCATTTATTCCTCATAAAGATACTTGTTTTGCTGATAAAAATCCCGGGAGCATTCAATTAACACTTATGTTGCTGTCAATTGTTCGGATTATTCTTCCTAAAGTATTGTTGCCGGCAACAACGGCACTTGGTACATTGGATTTGCAAGGCAGAGAAAAGGGTATTATGGTCGGATGTAATGTGGTAATGCCTAATTTGTCGCCTACAGTTCATCGTAAGGATTATGCATTGTATGATAATAAGATAAGTACCGGAGAAGAATCTGCTCAGAGTATAGCTAATATCTCAGAAAGAGTTAAGAGCATAGGATATGAGATAGTAAAAGAAAGAGGAGATTATGCTAATTAATAGTTTATAATGGGATATTACAACAGAAAAGAGAGGCATTGTTTATGGATGACAATAATTATTCCGTTAACCCGCTGGAAACGGAAGAGGTATCAGGACTTTTTATAAGGCTTGCAATTCCTACGGTATTTGCGCAATTAGTTACGCTTATTTATAATATCGTAGACCGTATATATATAGGTCACATAGCAGAATACGGGAATCTTGCGTTGACGTCGATGGGAATATGCGCGCCGATTATGATTATGATTCAGGCATTTGCAAGTTTGTTTGGAGGCGGTGGAGCACCGAAAGCTTCTATCTTTCTTGGCAAGAAGAAAAATAGAATCGCCCAACGTATACTTGGTAACAGTTTTATGGTAATGCTTGTTGTTAGTGTAGTGTTAACAATAGTTTTTCGTGTATTCTCTACAGAATTGCTAATGGCATTCGGAGCAAGTGAAAAAACTTTGCCGTATGCACTGGAATATATGAACATATATGTTTTAGGGACAGTTTTTATGCAGATTTCAGTATCACTGAATGCGTTTATTACTGCTCAGGGATTTAATAAAATCAGCATGCTTTCTGTCGTTGCCGGTGCCTTATGCAATATTATTTTGGATCCTGTATTTATATATGGATTTCAGATGGGGGTAAAGGGTGCTGCGTTAGCAACTGTAATATCTCAGTTTGTATCAGCTATTTGTGTTTTTATGTTCCTGATAGGAAAAAAAACTATACTTCGTATTACCTGGCAGGATATGATTAATATTGACCGTAAGTTGTTATTTCAATGTCTGGTACTGGGGTTTTCTCCATTTGTCATGTCTATAACTGAGACTGCAATTGCAGCATGTTTTAATACTTCGTTGCTAAAATATGGTGGAGATGTGGCGGTTGGTGCAATGGCAATATGTAATACCGCAATGCAACTGGTATTTATTCCTGTTCAGGGGTTTGGTCAGGGAGCGCAACCTATAATCAGTTATAACTATGGTGCGGACAGATGGGACAGGGTAACGGCAAGTTTTCGGATGCTGTTTATTACCAATGTTGCAGTAGTATCAGGGATATGGATAATTGTAATGTTGTGGCCTGATTTGATGGTACGTATGTTTACATCGGATGCTTCTTTAATCGAATACGCACCAGGCATGCTTCGTATTTTTATGTCCATGTGTTTTATGATGGGAATACAATCTGCTTGTCAGAGAACATTTTTAGCGCTTGGTAATGCCAAAGCATCATTGTTTCTTGCACTGTTACGTAAGATAATTTTATTGATTCCGCTAATTTACATAATGCCTCATTTTTTTGGCGATAAGGTGTTTGCCGTGTTTTTTGCTGAACCGGTTGCCGATACAATTGCGACGATAACTACATTTACCATGTTTATTGTGTACTACGGGAAAAAGTTCAAATGGAAACGTAGCCAATAATGTTTTGTTTGTTTTTATGCGTTCAAGTTAATTTGGAGATTATTTTATGAAAATATATGTAGATGCAGATGCATGTCCTGTTGTAAATATTGTTGAAAACATTGCAAAGAAATATGATGTACAGGTTGTATTATTATGCGACACTAATCATGTTATTTCGTCTGATTACGGCGAAGTAATAATTGTTGGAGCAGGGGCTGATGCTGTAGATTTTAGATTGATAAGTCTGTGCCATAGGGGAGATGTTGTTGTAACGCAGGATTATGGTGTGGCAGCGATGGCACTTGGAAAAGGTGCATATGCAATACATCAGTCAGGAAAATGGTATACGGATGACAATATTGATAAGATGCTTATGGAGAGACATCTGGCAAAAAAAGCAAAACGGGGAAGTTCCAAAAATCACATGAAAGGTCCGCGTAAAAGAAGTGCTGAGGATGATGTGAGATTTGCAGAAAGTTTTGAAAGAATGATACGTAAAGCATTGGGAAAAAGGATTGCAAAAGGATAAATTTTAGTGACATAAAATTATATACGAGGAGGAGAAAGTATGTTTTGTAAGTATTGTGGGGTAGAAAACTCTAATGGATCAAGGTTTTGTAAAAGCTGTGGGAAATCACTTGGTGATCATCAGCCTCAGGAAGCGGAAGCGAATTCGCCAATTGCGCCGAATGAGAATTCAAATATAAATGCGAATGAGAATGTAAATGCAAATATAAATGCAAATGTTTATGCAAATGCAGGCTCAAATGTCAATAATTATGGTGACGGTTTTGCGACGGTGCCACCGATTAATGTTAAGAAAAAGAATAATATGTTACCGTTGTTTATCATAGGCGGAGCATTCATTGGAGTTATAGTGATTGCGGTGTTGCTTTTTATCATCTTTGGAATGAAACAAACGATTAATCTGAATGATTATTTGACAATTAAGGCAAGTGGATATAACGGATATGGTACAGTTGAAATCAATATTGACTGGGATTCAATTGAGGAAGAGTACGGAGAGAAAATTTCGTTCACCGGAAGTGCAAAGGATGAATACGGCAGTTTTATAGATTATATGAGTCCGATAGAAATCATTGAGGATGGAGTTAGTGTTGAAACAAATACATATAGTTATTTGACCAATAACGATGAGATTGAATATAAATGGAATGTTGATGATGTTATTTTTGAATATGTAAAATGTAATCTTGAATACAATGATGGAAAATATAAGGTGTCTGAGCTTACACCGATTAAAACTTTTGATGCATTTGCCGACTTATCAGTTGTGTTTGAAGGTGTTGCTCCAAATGGATGTGTAAACATAAGTTATAAGGGAAAAGAATTAAGCAGTGCTGATTTTTCTTGTGAGAATACAAGCGGATTGAGTAACGGTGATAAAATCAAAATATTTATTGACGATAGTAACATTGAGTATTGCGCCAGCAGTTTTGGTGCTGTTCCTGCTCAGTTTGAAAAGGAATATACTGTTGAAGGTCTTGACAGTTATTTGATGAGTTCATCAGACCTTGATGAGGTGTCTGTCGTTTTGATGAAGCAACGTGCGGAAGATGTATTTGCTTCAGAAATTACAGAAAACTTTGGTGAAGGAGAGGAACTTGTAAGTCTTACCTACTTAGGAAATTATTTTCTAACTACAAAAAGTTATGATTATAATGTTTTATATCTGGTATACAAGGGGCAGGTTAATAACAGTTTTTATTATGACGATGAAGAATATAATGAGATAAATGATATATATTGGTTCATTTCATACTCTGACTTACGTGTTGACTCTAAAGGTGCTGTTATGGTGGATATTCTCAATAGTTTTTCGCCGTATAATACATTCACCGTTGACAGTAATATATATGATGGATTTTGGGGTACAAAAACATGGTCCTATTATGGATATCCGACTTTGGATGAGTTGTATTCAAGTATTATTGTAACATTTGATTTGGAACGATATTATTTTGAAGAAAATGTGGATGAAAGTCTTGCATCATCGTCTATACCAGTAGAGAAGGAAGAAACGGATATGCCGGAAGGTGATTTCATTCTGCCAAACAGTGATACAGAGTTGATAACTAAAGCTGACCTCAAAGGATTTACTATTGACGATTGCAGAATAGCACGAAATGAAATATATGCCCGACATGGCAGAAAATTTAATGATGAAGAACTGCAGGCATATTTTGATGCAAAGGACTGGTATGTTGGTACGATTGAACCGGATGATTTTCAGGAATCGGAATTATCGGATATTGAGATTGCCAATAGAAATACCATAATTGAGTTTGAGGAAAAAAAGGGATACCGATAAGCTGTGTAAATGTTACATAAATGTTGTTAAAGAACGAGAAGATTAATAAATGAAAATGAAAAATAAGAAAGGGAGAACATGATGTTTGTTCTCCCTTTTTGAATCATATAAGATGTTAATAATGTTCTAATCTGTTGTGTTATGATTGGCTGCTTATTGATCTTCACCGAATTCAGCAATATAAGCTTCAATCAATTTTTCCGGCCAGTCAGATACCGGTTCAAGTTTTCCTGTAAAGAATCGAAGAGTCTTTGGTTCATGTACAAATCGAAGTCCGCCGATTAAGTGTCTGTGATCGTATAACCATTTTACTCTGTCGATAACATATTCTGTCTGAGATAATGTAAATACTCTTCTTGGGAATGCCAGACGTACCATTTCAACAGATGCAATATGCTCTGAACCGTCAGGATTACGTTCTTCGGAAAGAGTACCTCTTTCCATTCCTCTGATACCGCCGCACAAGTACATTGCTGCCACCAAAGAGCCTGCCGGATATTCTTCGGAAGGGATATGGCTTACAAATTCTCTGGCATCAATGTGAGCGCCAAGTCCGCCGCCCGGAGTGATTGTAGGAATACCGTATTTGTCAAGCTCATTTACACAGTGATTGATGAACTGTGGTCCCTGAGAAATGATATCAAAATCCATAGTTTCGTCAAATCCGACAATCATGGCTTCCATTTCTTTAACTGACATTCCACCGTAGGTTAAGAAACCTTCGAACATTGTGATATAATCTTCCATTTCATGGAACATTTTTTCGTCACGAACTAAGATTCCGCCGCCACGTCCAAAACCGAATTTACGACCGGAAAAATAAATCATATCAAACAAATCAGCAATCATTCGGGTTATCTCACGAATGGACTTGTCCTTCATGGATTCTTCACGTACTTTGATAAAGTACAGATTATCCTGTAAAAGTGATGCATCAAGTAATGTCATAATTCCGTAAGACTTTGCAAGTTCGGTAGCTGCTTTCATATTTTCATAAGAAATCGGCTGTCCGCCTATGAGGTTGGTTCCGGCTTCAAGTCTTAAGTAAGCAATATTTTCGGCACCTTCTTTTTCTATACAAGCCTTTACTTTATCAAGGTCAATATTTCCTTTGAAAGGCAATGTACTCTTGGAAATAAGTCCTTCGTCTTTTACAAGTTCTTCAACATGTCCGCCAAGACGTGTTACATGTGCTTTAGAAGTTGTGAAATGGTAATTCATGATAACACAGCTTCCCGGTTTAACAAAATGCTGTGCAATAATATGCTCGCAGGCACGTCCCTGATGTGCAGGAAGAAGATATTTAATTCCGAATATTTCTTCAAGTTTATCTCTCATACGGTAGAAAGTTTCGCTGCCTGCATAAGCATCGTCAGCGCGAAGCATTGCAGCCTGCATGTTGTCACTCATTGCATTAACACCGGAATCAGTTAACATATCCATGAAAATATCTCCGTTATGTAACATGAAAGTGTTAAAGCCTGCATCTTTCATTTTATTTAATCTTTCCTTTGCAGGAAGAAGATTTAATTTCTGAACAATCTTTACTTTATGCATCTCCATTGGAAGTGGTTCGCGGTTGTAAAATTTAATCTGTGGCATTGCTATTAATCCCCCTTAACAAGTTGTCTTATTATGTCATATAGTATATAATACATTTGAGAATTAATAAAATAGATGGTTTTAATGAGTGCCATCGAAAATTTAGATGGTAAGAAAAATATGATGACTGCTATTGCAAAGAATTACAGAGTGGTTAATCTGTTACGGGAAAGGACGGAGTTGATTATATGGAAATTCGAAATTTGATTACATTTATTCATGTTGCGGAATTGAATAGTTTTACTAAAGCGGCCCAGGTTCTTGGTTATTCACAGTCCACTATTTCTTTTCAGATTAAGCAGTTGGAATCAGAGCTTAATTGTATGTTATTTGAAAGAATTAATCATAATATTAACCTTACGGAAAAGGGTTGGGAGCTTTTTTCATATGCACAACAGATACGACAGCTTACGGATGAGTTTAAAGAGAGTATAAGTGATTCGGTGGATATTTCCGGTCATGTACATATTGTGACACCGGATTCTATCTGTGAAATGATGTTAACTGAAAATTACGGGGATTTTTATCGGCGTTACCCTCAGATTTCTCTGAAATTTTCTACTGCAGATACTGATAATATGTTTCGAATACTTGACCACAATGAGGCAGATGTAATCTTTACGCTGGATAGTCATGTATATCACAGGGATTATATTATTGCCAAGGAGGAAAAAATATTTACTCATTTTGTAACCGGTGTAAAGTCACCCCTTGCAAAGAAAAAAAATCTTTCTATAAAAGATATAATCAATTATCCGTTTATCCTAACCGAGAAAAAAATCGGATACCGACGTGTATTTGATGAACAACTGGCAAAAATGTCTCTTGAAATTAATCCGGTATTGGAAATCGGAAGAACTGATTTGATTATTGATACTTTGGAAAAAACGCCGGGTATTTCTTTTCTGCCTGATTTTGTTACAGACCAAAAAGTGGCAGAGGGAAAACTGGTGTATCTGAATGTAAAGGATTTTGAAATAGAAATATGGAAGCAGTTAATTTATCACCAAAACAAATGGATATCAAAACATTTTGAGGTTTTCATTAATTATGTAATGGAACATGAGTTCTCATGGTAAATATGTATCAGATATATTATTATAATAAGGTAATAAAAAATATTTGAGCGGATGCAGGAACAGGAGAGATGTCATATGAAAAAAAGATATATTTTGTATGTAATAAATTTTATCCTGATACTTATTGTTATTATGCTTAAAATGCCGGTAAAAGCATCAGTTGAACTTGTCTTTCCGGGAAAAATAGTAGTGGACGGATATGAATATGCACCGGAAATAAAAAATGGAATCTATACGTTTTTACTGCCTGAATGTGCAGATACTTCGAAATTAAAAGTAAGCTGGAGTGATGAATTATGGCAGGCTAAGCTTGGGGAATCAGCAATTAATTCCGGAGACTGTATAGATATTTCAAAGGGAGAATGTACATTTAATGCCACATATGACGGGACAGTGTTTGATGTAAAATATGTTGTTATGAAAGGATCAGAAAGTATTCCGACACTTTATCTTGATATGTCTGATAAGGATGTTGCTTTTGTTCATGATGATAAGGGCAATGTGGCTGATATTATTGCTAATGTAATTAATAACCGGGCAGAGGATGATAACAGAATACTTTCCGGTGCGGCAGAAGTAAAAGGTCGTGGTAATGTAAGCTGGACACGTGCTAAAAAATCATATCAGATCAAATTTGCAGAAAAGCAGGATGTTCTTGGTATGGGAAAAGCAAAAAAATGGATACTTCTTCCGTCAAGCTATGATTTGTCTATGGTGCGTAATGCGGTAGCATTTGAACTGGCAAATAAAATTGGTATGGAATATACGCCTGACTACAGATATGTCGATTTGTATATGTCCGGAAGATATTACGGTGTTTACATATTATGTGAAAAGCCGGAGATGAAGAAAAACAGAATTGATGTAAATAGTGTGGACGATAATATAGAAAATACATTAGGTGAAGATGTAAGATTATCTGATGTTGAATACGAATTTAATAACAAAGATTATTCTACAGCCGTAGTAGGTGGAAAGCGCATTGATTTGACCGGCGGATATAATCTTGAGTTTGATAATTATCCTGAAAGCAGGTACCAGTTTACAACAAATAAAGGATGCAGAGTTACCATTAATGAACCGGAAATGATTTCGAACGGAAAAGATATTATGGAAAATGATGCATATCGATATATAAGAGAATTTATGCAAAAGGCAGAGGATGCCGTATATGGTTACGATGAGGAAGAAGTGCTAAAGTATATTGATATAAAGTCATTTGCACTTATGTATATTATGAAAGATTTTACTGCTGAAGGTGACTCTAACAGAAATATGCATATCTGGAAAGAGTCGGATATAACCGGAGACGGACTTCTTCATGCAGGTCCTGCATGGGATTATGATTGTTCGATGGACAGAGACAACCTTGCAATCGGTAAAATAGACTGGCAGACGGTAACAATGAATTCTGACGGAAGCGGCAGATGGCTTGGTGATTTGCTCAGACATAAGGTTTACCGTGATGAAATAGTAAGGCAATATGAATTGCATAAGGAGTTGTTTACTACAGTAAAAGTTAACAACGTTAAAACAAGTCCGCTTCGTGAAATGGCACTTGAGATTGCAGCAACTTATGCTGAATCCTCAAAGATGGATACGGTAAGGTGGACGGGGGCGGAAGATTTTTGCAAGAAGCAAAATTTTACTGATGCTGACAGAGAAGCCAGCCTGAAGGTAGTTGCTGCATTTGTTGTAAACAGAAATGATTATTTTGCAGAGAGAATGGAAGAGATAAGTAAGATGGAGTCACCGGTTAAACCTACACCAAAGCCAACGATGACTCCTCAATCCACACCAAAACCAACGGTTATTACTCAACCTACCACACAGCCTACAGATTTAATGTCTCCGGTTCAGTCCACTGTGCCGTTACAGCCAACAACGCCGGAGCCGGTACAAGACAATATAAGTAGCACCACATTACCTGATAATGATTCAGTCAGTACACCGGATAAAAGCATCGGCAAAAAAAACAAGATTAAAAAGGGCGATAAGATTAAAGATAAAAGCAAGACAGCAATTTATCTTGTTAAGTCGGTAAAAAATGGGAATATAAAGGTAAGTCTGTATAAACTTTTAAAGAAGAATAAGAAAACTTTTAAGGTTCCGAAAACGGTAAAACTTAGTAATGGAAAAAAAGCGAAAGTTACAGCAATATCTAAGAATGCATTTAAAGGCTGCAAAAAACTAAGGAAAATTGTGGTTGGTAAAAATGTGAAGAGTGTAGTTAAGAACGTAGTGAAGAATGTAAAAATTGTCATTTTGAATTAAAATTTTTTATTGACTAGAATTATGATTTTTGATATTATGCAAGAGGAAACTCAACTTTTGTGGAAAGTCTGACAGGGAGAAGGCGTCAGAGACTGAGAGCGCCTTTAAGATGAGTAGTAAGTTTGGGAACGCTCCCTTTGTATTTCAATTTCATAAAAAAGTGGAAGCTGATTATCACTTCAATCGTAGAGGTGGATTGTTGCTTCAATAGCGGGTGGCACCGCGGGTTAACTAAGTTTACTCGTCCCGGGAATACATTATATAATGTGTATTCCGGGACTTTTTGTTTTATGATAATTGATTTGCCGGCATTGAATAAATGCATCGGGGGATGCGTATAATTTTATTTATAGGAGGAAGAACGTTATATGTATAGGACACTTTACTGTAATGATATCCGTGAGGAACATGTAGGTCAGACTGTCCAGCTTGCCGGCTGGGTTGACGTTATACGTGATCACGGCGGAGTTATCTTCGTGGATATTCGTGACTACACCGGTGTAACTCAGACTGTAGTGCACAACGAGGATTTGTTAAAAAATGTTAATAGAGAGACTGTAATATCTGTGACAGGTGTGGTTGAAAAGAGAGACCCGGAGACTGTTAATAATAAGATTGAGACAGGATTTGTTGAACTTGTTGTAAGTGACCTTCAGGTTTTGGGAAGAGCAAAGAATATGATTCCGTTTGATGTCAACACATCAAGGGGCATCAAAGATGAGCTTCGCCTTAAGTACCGTTACCTGGATCTTCGTAATCCAAAGAATCATGATAATCTTGTAAAGCGTTCACAGATTATTCGATTCCTTAGACATAAAATGGAAGAGAAAGATTTCCTTGAGATGCAGACACCTATTCTTACAGCATCATCACCGGAAGGTGCTCGTGACTTTTTGGTACCTAGCCGTAAGCATCCGGGAAAGTTTTACGCACTTCCGCAGGCACCGCAACAGTTTAAACAGCTTTTAATGGTGTCTGGTTTTGATAAGTATTTTCAGATAGCACCTTGTTTTAGAGATGAGGATGCAAGAGCTGACCGTTCACCGGGAGAGTTTTATCAGCTGGATTTTGAGATGGCTTTTTCAACTCAGGAAGAAGTTTTGGAAATATGTGAGGATGTTGTTTACGATACATTTGTTAAGTTTTCAGATAAAAAGGTTACACCAAGACCTTTCAGACGTATCACATATGCTGATGCAATGATGACTTATGGTTCTGATAAGCCTGATTTAAGAAACCCTCTTGTTATTTGTGATTTAACAGAGTTTTTCAGTAATGTTGCATTCCCGGCATTTAAGGGTAAGCCGGTAAGAGGTATTGTAGCAAATTGTGAAGGTAAGTCAAAGAAATTCTTTGAAGACTCACTTAAATATGCTATGAGCGATGAAGTTGCTCTTGGCGGTTTGGGTTATATAACATTGAAAGATGGTGTTTTCGCAGGTCCTATTGCCAAGTTCTTAAGTGACGAGCAGAAGGATGAGATTACTTCTATTTCGGGTGTTAAGGAAGGCGAAACGTTATTCTTTATCTGTGATGAGAAGAAAAATGACACAGAGAAAAAAGCAGGTCTTATTCGTACATGGCTTGCAAAGGAAGAGAATCTTAATTTGATAAAGGATGATTCTTTTGAGTTCTGTTTCGTTGTTGATTTCCCAATGTTTGAAATTGATGAGGAAACAGGAGATACAATTTTTACACATAATCCGTTCTCAATGCCGCAGGGAGGTATGGATGCTCTGCTTGGAGATGATCCGACAGAGGTTTTAGCTTACCAGTATGACCTTGTATGTAACGGTATTGAGCTTGCTTCGGGTGCTGTCAGAAATCACGATATTGATATTATGAAAAAAGCATTTGAGATTGCAGGTTATGATGAAGAAGAATTGAAGAAGCGTTTCAACGCTTTATATACTGCATTCCAGTATGGTGCACCGCCACATGCCGGTATGGCACCGGGTGTTGACCGTATGGTTATGCTTCTTACTGATGAAGAAAAGATACTTGATGTTATAGCATTCCCTCTCAATGGTAACGCGCAGGATCTGTTACTTGGTGCGCCGGGTGAAGTTACTAACGAGCAGCTTGAGGATGTTCATCTTTTAGGTGCGGGAAGTGCATTGGCAAGAAGAGCAGGCGGAGCAACGGGCGGTTCTAAGTCTTCTGCCGGTAAACGTTCTACTTTCTCAAATGCACAGCAGTTGAATCAGATTTCACTTACTGAAGAGGAAGAAGAACAGGTTAAGGGTATATTTGATGAAATGAAGAAGAAGGAAGAACTTCTTTCAGGCGTTGATACAGAAAATGTTGAGGAAATGATTTACGTAATGCCTATGACCAATATATTGCGTGAGGATGTTCGCAAACAACCATTTTCAAGAGAAAGTCTTCTTGAAGGTGCTCCTGCACACAATGAGAACAGTTGGCAAGTACCAAGACTTGTTAAGTAAGGAGGATAAAGATGGAATATTATTCAGATAAAATAAATGATAATGGAACCATAGCCGTTGATGATAGTATTCTTGTAAAAGGTGCTCAGGCATCATATGGTTCAAAGATAATGACCGGATTTAAACCGCTTTTTAGTGCAGAGGCAGTTACTCGTCTTGAGGACAAAGGATACGTTGTAGCTGGTAAAACTCATGTGGGCGAGTTTGGACTGGATCTGGTTGGTGAATTCTCTCACTACACAAAACAGAGTGAAAAATTAGTCGGCGCTGCACCGGCACTTATTGCCGAGGGTGGCGTAAAGGCTGCGCTGGGAGTTGATGTAAATGGTGCTCCAAGAAGGGCAGCAGCACTTTCAAAGGTTGATTTTCTTAAGCCTTCATACGGAACTGTTTCAAGATATGGTATCATATCAACTGCAGCTTCAGGTGAGCAGCTTGGTGTGTATGCACCGGATGCGGAAGGTGTTAAAGAGATTATCGAAGTTGTTGCCGGATATGATGAAAAAGATGGTACAAGCTTAAAAGATAAGACCTATGCGTACAGTACAGATGATGTTATTTCAGGTAAAAAAGTTTGTGTTGTTAAAGAATTGATGGCTTTAGCTGATGAAGATACAAAAGTTGCTGTTGATGCATATGCAAAGAAACTTAAGAACAATGGTGTTGTTGTAGAGGAGATTTCGACTGATTTGTTTGAACTTGGAAATATTGCATGGCAGATTCTTATGTCAGCAGAGACCTGCAATAACGTTTCAAGGTATGACGGTGTCAAATTCGGTCATCGTTCTGAAACATACAGAAATATTGACGAACTTTACGTTAATACAAGAACAGAAGGATTTAATTTCCTTACTAAGGCAGTTATTCTTTACGGTTCAGATGTTCTTTCAAAGAATCGTTACAAGGATTGTTATGATAAGTCACTTAGGGTTCGTCGTGTAGTAGCTGAGAAGTTTGAGGCCCTTATGAAGGAATACGATGCATTTCTTATTCCTGCCTGCAGTAAAACTCAGTATGAGGCGTATGATATTAATGAGGCATTTAACAAGGTGTTTGAAGAAAATGTATTCACATCAGTTGCCAACCTTATTGGTGTTCCTGCTTTAGTTAGTCAGGGTGTACAGTTAATGGGAAAATATTTTGATGAGAACACTCTTCTTAGCATGGCAGCAGCTGTAGAAAAGGAGGGTAAATAATTATGAATTATGAAGTAGTTATTGGATTGGAGACACACGTTGAGTTAAATACAAACTCTAAGATTTTCTGTTCATGTGGTGGTCATTCATCAGCTAAGACTCCTAACGATTGTGTATGTCCGGCATGTGCAGGTATGCCGGGTATGCTTCCGGTAATGAATAAGAAAGTTATTGAGCTTGCGGTATCTGCCGGTCTTATGCTTAATTGTGAGATAAGCCGATATACCACATTTGACAAGAAAAACTATTACTATCCGGACCTTCCTTGTGCTTATCAGATTACACAGCTTAATCATCCGATATGTACAAATGGATGTGTGGAAGTAAAGTCTTCTCTTGGAACAAGGGATATTCATATTAAACAGATTCATATGGAGGAAGATGCAGGGAAACTTGTACATAGCGGAAGTTTTTCATACGTAGATTTTAACCGTACAAGTGTACCTCTTATTGAGATTGTAACCCAGCCTGACTTTAGAAGTGCGGAGGAAGTTCTTTCATACCTTACAAAATTAAAGTCAATGCTTAGATTTAACGGCATTTCAGAGTGCGAGGAAGGTGCTATGAGATGTGACGTTAACATTTCTGTTCGTCCGGAAGGTTCAGAAGAATTTGGTGTTCGTACAGAGATTAAGAATATGGCATCTTTTGAAGCTATTGAAAAAGCAATTAACTATGAGGCACAGAGACATATTGATGCTATTGAGTTTGAGACAGAGGAACTGGTTCAGGAGACCAGACGTTATGATGATGCAAGTGGTAAGACCTTTGCAATGCGTAATAAGGAAACAGAGTCTGATTACCGTTATGTTCCTGATCCGAACCTGATGCCGATTATTATTGATGATGAGTGGATTGAGGAGATTAAGAAAAATAAGCCGGTTGAGGTTGATGATATGGCTGCTCAGTATAGAGAGGCAGGTATCTCAGAGAAAGAAATCGACATGATTATTGCTAATCAAAATGTGGCTATTCTCCTTGATAAGGTTGTAAAAATGGGCTGTAATGCTAAGAATGCAGCCGCATGGATTCTTTCGGATTGCGTTGGTCTGCTTCGTAAAGACGGAAAGACAATTGATGAGCTTGATATAGATGCCAATAAGCTTGGAACGATTATTAATATGGTAGAAAGCGGAGACATTAACCGTGTATCCGGTAAGAAAATATTAGTTGCCGTTCTTGAGCAGAATGTTGATCCGGTTGCTTTCTGTAAGGAAAATGGTCTTGACAAGAAAGTTGATACAGCTGTAATTGATAAAGTAATAGATGAGGCTATATCAAATAATGCGCAGGCAGTAGAAGATTACCGAAACGGAAAAGTTAAGGCTTTCCAGTCAATATTTGGTGCTTGTATGCGTGAGTTGAAAGGAATTGTTGATCCGGCAATTATTAAGGAAACCTTGGAAAATAAATTAAAATAATAAAATGTCGCATGGCATGCGACCATGGTTTCTCTCGTTTTCTTATAATGAAGATACAATAAAGAAACGGGAGGACAAAAAAATGACAGAACTGGTATTTATTTTAGATCGTAGCGGTTCCATGGAGGGACTGGAAAAGGACACTATCGGAGGCTTTAATTCAATGCTTGAAAAGCAGCGTAAAGAGCCCGGTGATGCAGTGGTTTCTACGGTGTTATTTGACAATGAGATTGAAGTTATTCATGATCGTGTCAATATGGATACTGTAACAAATCTTACTGAAAAGGACTATTACGTACGGGGATGTACGGCACTTTTAGATGCAGTAGGTGGTGCAATTCATCACATAGGTAATGTCCATAAATATGCCCGTAAAGAAGATGTCCCGGAAAAAACTTTGTTTATCATTACAACTGACGGTATGGAGAATTCCAGTCATCAATATACTTACGAGAAGATTCGTAAAATGATAGAGCGTCAGAAAGAAAAGTATGGATGGGAGTTTATTTTTCTTGGTGCCAATATTGATGCAGGGGCAGAGGCCAAAAGATTTGGTATTGATGAATCTATGACAGCCAATTATCACTGCGATAGTGTAGGAACTGCTCTTAATTTTGCAGTGATTAGTGATGCTGTTTCTAATGTTAGAGCGTGTAGTGCTCCGTTAGATGCCGGTTGGAAGACAAGAATAGATGAAGACTTTAAGAAACGTAAGAGAAAACGTTGAGCATGTGTTCATTAAAGTCTTGATATTATCCGGCGTGTAAACATTTTTTGCGTAAGACTTACACCATCTTAAGCTTAAGCTTAAGATGGTGTATTTATTTGCTCTTGGTTATTTACCAATAACTATTGAAAAGTATACCTTGCAAAAATAACCAAGTAAACTTGTCAAAAAGCGTTGACAAGTTTACTTGACAGTGCTATAGTTGAATTGCAAAGTTTACTTGGCGAAAACCGGTAAGATAGTTATTATTCCGTGGTGGAATTAATATTGATTAAAGCATCAACTATTTTATAAGTGTGAGGAGCGAGTATGAAAGAAGAATTGATTTTAAAAAACAACTTAAAACAAATCCGAAAACAGCAAAAATTATCACAGAATGAATTGGCAAAACTAGTCGGTGTTTCCCGAAATACAATTAGTTCTATTGAGACAGGACAATTTAGTCCCACTGCAAAGTTGGCACTGGTAATCTGTATCACATTAGATAAGAAATTTGAAGAAGTGTTTTTCTTTTAGGATGATGGGCAGTTGGCAGTAATTTAAACTTTTAGGCAACATCAAGACTCTTTGTAAAACAGATATAAACAATTAAGGGAGGTATACTAATATGAAAAGTCGTGAACAGATTGCAAGAGATGCATTTAAGGAAGGGTACAATTGTGCCCAGTGTATGGCAATAGCATTTTCTGATGTTATGGGAATTGATGAAACTACAGCAAAAAAGCTTGCTTCTTCTTTTGGCGGAGGTATGGGACGTATGCGCGAAGTGTGTGGTGCTGTAAGTGGTATGTTTATGGTTGCCGGAGTATTGTATGGATATGATGATCCAAAAGATATTCAGGGTAAGAAGGAGATATACAGTTTAATTCAGGAGCTTGCTAAACAATACAAGGAAGAAGAAGGTTCAATAATCTGTAGAGAGCTTCTTGGACTTGAAGGACAGGATACAAGCCCTGTACCATCAGAGAGAACTAAAGAATATTATGCAAAAAGACCTTGTGAGGAGAAGATTGCCACAGCAGCACGTTTGTTGGAAAAACTGATTTAAAGTATAACAGCCATTATTCGTATGCAGTATGCCTGCTTCAAATAATGGCTGATTGGTTTTTATTTCTTATGTTTTTCGAGTAAAGAGTTAGCCAAATCATTCATATTTGGATAAATCTTATCTGTTACATATTCAGGTCCTAACTGAGTTGCGATTATATATCGTGCACAAATTGATTTATCTCCTTCGCAATACTTTTGCTTGTACATAGCTCCAAGTCCGGAGTTTATATCCATGGAGCCCTGATAAAATGGACATTTAGATAATTTTTCACACGTTGCCATAATGTTCAACCTCCAATCAAATATTATATTAATATATTAACAAAATATAAATAAAGTGTCAACAAAACAGAAAGAAAATAATAATAAAAAATGAATAGAAGCTGTGAAAGATTTTTTGATTTGTTATTAGT
This sequence comes from Lachnospiraceae bacterium, assembly GCA_015057405.1. Lineage (GTDB taxonomy): Bacteria > Bacillota > Clostridia > Lachnospirales > Lachnospiraceae > V9D3004. Next base: position 5,251 of record SVEK01000021.1, on the reverse strand, counting down.
TAGAGAAATCAATAATAGAGTATAATACTATGATAGAGGAAACAATACAGGTTAGGGTGATTATCAGCTTTATTTGGATAGAAAAGATGTAGTAATTATGTTATAATCTCTATCGTGCGATTATAATCAGTTTTATCAGGGTATACTGAATATTCGATTTGGAATGAATCGGAAAGGGTGAAAAAATGAACAATAATACCAATGAAGATAGTGTAAATAAGCAGAATAATATTAATCCGTTAGGACAGGCTCCGGTTGGAAAACTTATGGTTAAATTTGCGATTCCGAGTATTATTGCAATGCTTGTGGGTGCTTTATACAATATCGTTGACCAGCTTTTTATCGGACATGCTGTAGGAACACTTGGGAATGCTGCAACTAACATTTCTTTTCCGTTTACGACGTCATGTCTTGCTCTGGCGTTGTTATTTGGTATTGGAGGAGCATCGTGTTTTAACTTACAGCTCGGAAAAGGAAAAAAAGATGAAGCACCATATTATATGGGCAATTCAATTTCGATGCTTGTTATTTGCGGAACAATTTTACTAGTAGTTGTGCAGCTTTTTTTGAAACCGTTGCTTGTGATGTTTGGTTCTCCGGCGGATGTGTTGCCTCTTGCAATGAGTTATGTCAGAGTAACAGCGATAGGTTTTCCGTTTTTATTACTTGCAACCGGTGGCGGTCATTTGATGAGAGCTGACGGAAGTCCCAAAATGACTATGATATCTAATATTACCGGAGCATTGATAAATGTTGTTCTTGATGCCTTATTTGTACTGGTGTTTAAATGGGGTATGGAAGGTGCGGCACTTGCGACAATTATCGGACAATTTGTATCTGCCGGTATTGTAATCAATTATATGCGCCACTGCAAAACTGTTACTCTTATCAGAAAACATTTTATTCCGTCGTTTATATATATTAAAAAGATTGCCGCGATTGGAATGGGATCATTTTTTAATCAGCTTGCGATGATGCTGGTTCAGATAGTTCTTAATAATTCCCTTAGAAAATATGGTGCAATATCAGCATACGGAGAGGCTATTCCAATTGCCTGCACGGGAATTGCAATGAAGATTAACCAAATATTTTTCTCGATTATTATTGGAATTGCCCAGGGAAGTCAGCCGGTGGAAAGCTTTAATTACGGTGCAAGAAATTATAAACGGGTACGTGAAGCATATCGGATGGCGGTTACAACCGGAGCAATCATATCTTTGTTTTCATTTGTGTTGTTCCAAACAATTCCCAGGCAGCTTATGGCACTTTTTGGGGAAGGTTCGGAACAGTATTTTGAGTTCGGCGTAAAGACTTTCAGAGTTATGCTGTTTTTCACGTGGCTTAATTTTATGCAGCCTATAACATCAACATTTTTCACATCTATCGGAAAAGCAATTAAAGGTGTGTTTTTGTCAATGACACGACAAATTTTGTTTTTACTGCCGCTTATATTAGTGTTTCCAAGGATATGGGGAATAGAAGGGATATTGCTGGCAGGGCCGATTGCAGACATTTTATCGGGTATAACTGCTGTTGTTATGGTTACGGCAGAGTTTAAGAAAATGAAGGAGGATTAATTGAGTTTAAGGTTATAATCAATTATGGTTTTTAACAGAGAATTGTTCATTCCGGTCAGTGGGATGGACAATTCTTTATCTAGGGTTTCAGGAGCCAGTAAAGCGATTGCAAACAAGTTTGCCTCATGTTCAACATCACAGGCTATATTTGCATTAGTAGTTGCAAAATGATTGATACACTCTTCGTGAAGAATTGCATGAGCAAGTTCATGTGCACATAAGAGTTTCTTTGATAATTCTGTGTATGAATTATTAATTGAAATAATAGTCGGGTATCCCGGAACTTTGATTGTGTGTGCCGTAAAATCTTTGATTTTGTTATCAGTATGCAGAACAACTATTCCAAGACGTTCTGCGATTTTATATGGGTCATTGGTATTCCAGGTTTCTTTAATATCTTTTACTAGAGTAATTATTCTTTTGGAATTCATATATCGTCCCCCGGTGAAATATTTTTATATTTATAACTTACAAGCTTTAGTTGTTGTAAAATCTCATTGGCAAAGTCAACAATGGTTTCGTCACTCATGTTATCAGGATTATAACCGCCGTATGCGGCAAGAGTAGGCGTCTTTAATATAAACTCCATTGCATCACGGGCATTACGAAATTCCGTTGGGAGTTCAGTTTTTTCAGAGTGTGTACTTTTATTGCCCATTAATTCGGCCGGAGTTACATCCAGTAAAATGCACAACCGATCAAATATTTTAACGGGTATTTTCTCAATAGTAGAATCTTCATAGCGGTAAATGGTTGTCTTTGAAACACCCAGTTCTTTTGCCAAAAATTCTACGGATATTTTTTTTGCCTTCCTAATATTTTTAATTCGTTCACCTATTGTCATAAGCTTAATTCCTTTCATTGATAAGTTAAGTATATTACATGATTTGCAAAAATGCAACTTGATATTGACAAAAAGTTGCAATAAAGTTATACTAGCTTACATAGTTGCAAAAATGCAACTTGAATAATGCATTTACGCAAATGGGAGGGTTATATATGTTTGAGATTAAGAATGATAATTATAGTGAGGTTCCGAAGATAACTGTTATTGGTGTCGGTGGCGGAGGCAATAATGCTCTTGACAGGATGATTAATTCAAATCTGCTTGGTGTTAATTATATAGCGGTTAATACAGATGTACATGTTTTAGGTGCATGTAAGGCTAATGTTAAGATTCAAATAGGAAAAAAAATAACAAAAGGATACGGTGCAGGTGCTGATTCTGAAGTGGGAGAGATGTCAGCGTTAGAGAGTGAAGATGAAATCAGGGAGGCCATTGCAGATGAAGATATGTGTGTTCTTACTTGCGGAATGGGTGGCGGAACCGGAACTGGTGCCATACCGGTTATTGCAAAGTGTTGTAAAGATGCAGGGATTTTGACCGTTGCTGTTGTAACTACTCCATTTTCATTTGAAAATACCCCGCGAATAAAGGTTGCTGAGAATGGTATTGAAAAATTAAAAGAGTATGTTGATACTTTATTCATAATTCCGAATGATAAATTGCTTGAGTTATCTGAAAAAAGACTATTGTTAGAAGATGCTTTTGAATTTGCGGATTCAGTACTAAAGTACACGATTGAAAGTATAACTAATATAGTTAGTCATAAGGGAACAGTCAATTTAGATTTTAATGATTTGAAAACAACTCTTACAGGGAAGGGAGTTGGACATCTTGGCATCGGAACCGTTGATGCTGAAACTCCGATATTGGAAGCGGTTAAGCAGGCAATCAATTCACCTTTACTTGAAACGTCGATTGAAGGAGCTGAAACTATTCTGATTAATACCAGCGGAAAAGTTGATATTATTTCCTTATACGAGGCAATGAATTATGTAAAAGAAGTGGCGGGCGATGATGTTTATATTATTTGGGGTACGGTTAAAGAGGATGATGTTGACAATGATAAAATAATAGTAACATTGATTGCTACGGGGATGGAAAAGAAACAGGCTACTAATCCGTTAACCGCTAAGACTCTGATGGGAGATTTTAGGATAAATGAATCTAAAAGACCCATAGAAGAACAGGAAATTGGCATAGCAGTACCGCCGTTTTTAAGGGATTCAATTTCAAGGCACGAGCGTAAGAAAAGCAGATAATCCGGAAACGTAGATAATCCTGATGAAAAAAAGGGAAAAAATATTTCAAAGGTAATTTTTATAGTAGATATATGACATTAAAGGAAGGATGAGTTGTAGTTATTCTCACACCGGTTATCCTTATGATAATGCCTGTATTGAATCTTTTCATTCACTGATAAAACGTGAATGGCTGAATCGCTTTACGATTCACAATTACCGACATGCTTATTCATTGGTCTTTGAATATATCGAGACCTTTTATAATACTGTCCGTATACACAGTCATTGCGACTACATGTCACCTAATGACTACGAAAAACTGTATATGAGGGTTGAGAATTTGCCCGCTGCTTAGCTGGCAAAACCTCTCATTTTATTTTGTACTAAATCTTGACACAGGACCAGTAATTGCTATAGTAGATATATGATATTAAAGGAAGGATGAGTTGTTATAATGAGAAGAACAAGAAAATTAATAGCAACAATGTTGAGTCTGGCATTGGTACTTGGAATGACGGTGACAAGATTTGACAGTAATAATGTAAAAGCAGCTGACAATGGTTTAAGTAATCCAATAGCGGATATTAATCTGTCATCTTCTGTATGGGAAAATGCAGATATTGTATCTGTGGATACAGTATGGGATTATGAAGTATTGGATGATGGAACTGTAAAGATAACAGGCTGTAATGCAGCATATGAAAATGTTGTTATACCTCAAGTTTTAGATGGGAAGAGCGTGACGGAGATAGGTGATTATGCGTTTTATGGCTGCAGTGGCTTGACAAGTGTAGAGATACCAAACAGTGTGACATCGATAGGTGAGTTTGCTTTTTCATGTTGCAGTAGCTTGACAAGTGTAGAGATACCAGACAGTGTGACATCGATAGGTGATTATGCGTTTGAAGAATGTAGTAGCTTGACAAGTGTAGAGATACCAGACAGTGTGACATCGATAGGTAATGGGGCGTTTTATGACTGTAGTGGCTTGACAAGTGTAGAGATACCGGACAGCGTGATATCGATAGGTGGAATTGTGTTTGGTGACTGCAGTAATTTGAACAGTATAAAAGTATCAACAGATAATAAAGTATATGATAGCAGAGAAAATTGTAATGCTATTATAGAGAAAGAAACAAATAAATTAGTACAAGGCTGTAAGAATACAATAATACCAAACAGCGTGACGGAGATAGGTAATTATGCGTTTGGAGGATGTAGTGGCTTGACAAGTGTAGAGATACCAGACAGTGTGACATCGATAGGTGGGACTGCTTTTTCATGTTGTAGTAGCTTGACAAGTGTAGAGATACCAAACAGCGTGACATCAATTGGTGGTCAGGCGTTTTATGGATGTAGTAGCTTGACAAGTGTAGAGATACCGAACAGCGTGACGGAGATAGGTTATTCTGCTTTTTCATGTTGCAGTAGCTTGACAAGTGTAGAGATACCAAACAGCGTGACATCGATAGGTGAGTTTGCTTTTTCATGTTGCAGTAGCTTGACAAGTGTAGAGATACCAGACAGTGTGACATCGATAGGTGATTATGCGTTTGAAGAATGTAGTAGCTTGACAAGTGTAGAGA
>SVEK01000020.1 GCA_015057405.1 Lachnospiraceae bacterium | reverse complement strand
ACCGGCTTTTGGGTCGGTGCGTTGGTTACCACCGGCTTTTGGGTCGGCGCATTGGTTACCACCGGCTTTTGGGTCGGTGTTGTCTCCGGGTTATCAGTCGAACCTGAACTTCCGTCCGGTGTTGCCTCCGGGTTATCTGTTGAACCCGAACTTCCGTCCGGTGTTGCCTCCGGGTTATCTGTTGAACCCGAACTTCCGTCCGGTGTTGCCTCCGGGTTATCAGTCGAACCTGAACTTCCGTCAGGTGTTGTCTCCGTGTTATCTGTAGCGCCCGAATTACCATTCGGTGTCGTCTCCGGATTTTGCGAATCTCCCGGTTTATTCGTTACTGACATAGTCGGAATGGTAGTTTCGATTGGATTTACCCCCGGATATATCGTCGGGCTGATAAGTTCATTACCGCCTTTTCTTTTTACGACAACCTGACATCTAAGCTTCTTTGACTTTGTTCCCAATGTGTATTTTGCAACAATATTACACTTTCCGGGTTTTTTAGCTTTAATTTTACAATATGCATTATTACCTCTTGTCTTTTTTCCGATAATAGATGCAACCTTTTTATTGGTGGTTTTCCACTTTACTTTTGCTGTTTTTTTACCATTTTTAAGTCTTATTGTAGTCTTTTTACCAACATATAATACTGCCTTTTTCTTTACAAGCTTAGGAGCTTTTGAAGCTGCTCCTCCAAAAGGAGCAACTCCAAAAATACTGCTAATCATTATAACAAGGCATACATAACTAATTATAATTCGAAAAACTTTTTTCTTCATTTCAGCCTCCTATCTTGCCTGTCTGTCTGACAGAAGCACAGCAAGCCAAACACATTTACTACAATGTTACACTTCTAATAGTAAAGCTTCTCGTATCAATTATTTAAACAAATCAAGATTAATTGCGTCTGCCATTACATCGTATCCGTCATATGGATGAAGTCCATCACCGTGTGTATATTTTTCAAGAATATTTTTCGGATTTTCCGGATCAGCAAGCGCACCTTCAAAGTCAATTATTCCGTCTACTCCTGAATCTTCCGAACGGAACCAATTGTTGATTAACTGTCTTGTTGCTTCTGAGCCTTCACTATAATAATCACTAGTACCAAACGGAAGAATCGGTGCAGCAAAAACCTTTATATTATTTGATCTGCAAAGGTCAATCATTGTTTCGTACTCTGACTTAAGACTTTCAAATTTTGATGTGTCCGGTAACTTATTAAGGTCGTTAACACCAAATAAAATTATACAGTATGCTACATTATCATGCTCAAGCAAATCTCGTTCAAATCTGTCTTTACCGGCATCCGTCGGATAGCCTCCGAACATAGCATTAGAACCTATACCTTCGTTAATAACTGAAATATGCTTAGTATCTTCATTTCCCTGAAGTCTCTTTGCAAAATAATCTATCCATCTGGTATAACTGTCAGGTCTTTTTCCAAGATAAGAAGCATCTGTTCCGTAACCATCAGTAATGGAATCACCAAAACATACTACTGCTTTACCACCCTTTGTCCAGATTGATACATCCGAAACAAAGAACCAGCTTGTTGTTGTTTTAGTATCTCCTGTCTCTATAGACTCTTCTGATACTACATTGCCAGGCATCTGATATGTAGTTGCTCTTGCTCCTCTGTGACCTGTAATATTACTTTCAGGCGCATCTAAGATATACATTGATATTGCAAGATTCTCAAGCGCCGTTGTAGTAAACTCAATCTCATCTGTTATAATAACTTCTCCGGCCGGAATAGTAAAACTTTCACTTCCGTCTACTGTTATAAGTGTATCTGTTGAAGTATCTATAGCTGATGTCTGATAATCAATCGAGCTTCCTTCTCCTATAGGTTTCTGTACAGCAACGTGACATGAACCAATTTCAACATCGCTTTTTCCGTACTGATTAGACAATCTTAATCTAATTTTTTCACCACTTGTTGTCGGACGAATTATCTGTCTGATAGTTGTACCTGCAAGTGGGATTTTTGGCATCGCTGAATCTGCTGAAATATCATTTTTCTCTTCGGCAGTTCCCCAAGTTGATGTCCATCCAAACGGAGCCTCTGTTGGTTCCGCAGTTGGTGTTGCAGTCGGAGCCAATGTTGGTACTGCAGTCGGATTAACGACATTTTGTGTAGCTGTAGGTGTTGGCTGATTAGTATTACTGTCCTGACTTACCGGTGTTGCTTTAGCTACATCTGTTCCTTTAACAACAATACTGCACTTAAGTGTTTTCTTATTCTTACGAAGCTTATATACAGCAGTCAGTGTTGTTTTACCGGCCTTTACACCTTTTACCTTGACTGATGTTTTAGATTTCTTTCCAAGTTTTGCAATTCTTGTTGACTTAATTTTCCATGTTACTTTTGCTTTCTTATTTACGTTCTTAATTTTGACAGTTGTTGTTTTTCCCACCTTAACATTTACTGTTTTCTTTGCGAATGAAGGTGCCTTTGCTGCAGTAGTTTCTCCCGGTGTTACAAGAGATGCCACCATTGCAAATGTTAATACTGCCGTTCCTATGGTTCTTAATCCTTTACGAAACCACATAATAGTTTCCTCCTTTAAATTATGGTATATAGGCAATTTATTGCATATTAAGTATATGATACCATGTTAATCATTATTTAACAACGAAGATATAAAAATGCAATATTTTCTTGACCATTTGCAATCAAACGAGATATACTGAATAAAGATAGTTTTACTTGTAAATAATACTCATACTATATAAGAAGGAGGGCTGACTTATGAGATATCTGTATTCAGAATCAGATGGGCCAATTGCAAGCGATTACTACTACGAAGCCAGACATACAACTAACAATAGTTTTCCTTTTGTACCTGCTCACACCCACGATTACTATGAAATATATATTTATCTTGGCGGGTCAGTTCGTTTGTCTGTAGAAGACACTCTGTATGAATTAAAAAAAGGTGATATTGTAATCATTCCACCTTACACCATTCATCAACTCTTCCAAGCAGAACCAAAAACACTTCCTTATATAAGAATGTATATGTATATTACAGAAACAGCACTTAAGTCATTTCAGTTCAACGAACATAATCCGCTTAATAAACTTCGTCTTGCAAGTAAACATAAGCGTTATCATTTCCATATTGAAAATGAAGACCATTTCAACGCAATAACTTACTGTATGCGTCAGATATACGACAGTCAAAATTGTGATTTTTACGGAAAAGAAATGCTTAACCGCGCTCATATCCTAAAAATAATAACATTACTTAATATGAATATCGTTGAAGCATTGGAACCTCAGGGAATTGTCCAGCTTAATCCTTTAGTTGAACAGTTACTTGCATATATCAACAGCAACTATGTGGAAGAAATATCATTGGACTTACTAGCCGAAAAATTTTATCTGAATAAGTCAACACTTTCAAAAGAATTTAAAGACTACACAGCTCAAACTATTCATAACTATCTTGTTATGAAACGTATCAGCATAGCAAAACAGGAGATGGCAAACGGCGTTTCGCCGTCTCAGGTATATCTGTCAATCGGTTTCAGAGATTATTCAACCTTTTACAGAACATTCCAGCGTACCGAAGGTATATCTCCAAAAGAATTTTTCAGCAGAGTTAGTTCAGAATCCAACTAATAATTCACTTGATAACAACCTGATATTTTACCCCGAATTCAAAAAGCTACCGGTTATAAGCGGTAGCTTTAATTCATTCCAATTATTAATACTTCTGTAGCATACACTTAATATGCTTTATTCATCACGTTTCCTAAATATCACAACTTTACTTAACACATAATTAATTATTGTTACAAGCACTGCTGAAATAAATACTTTCGCAATCCATTCCGGAACATTCATGACGTTGACAGTCACCCACATAACCACCACATCTAATATCCAAGTAAATAATCTGGAACCTGCAAATCCTGCAAACTCTTTCAACACGTGAGGATTAGTACTTCTAAACACCCATTTTCTGTTCAACGGATAAAAACAAGTAACACCAACGATCCAACTTATAGTATTAGCAATAAAATGTTCAAACGAATCCGCTGCGTCAAGAAATGTATATACGCACAAAAAATATGCCATCCATGAAACAATCGTATTCAAACCACCTACTATTATATAGGTTATTATTTCACGATATTTTGTTATTAGTTCCTTTATCTTCTGATACATTATTTCGTCTCCCATTATCTTGTATATTAACTCTTACTATTATGTTTTATACGATGACAAATGTCAACCTCACTTTTGAAACCGGCAAAATAGAATGTCGCAAGCGACATTCTACGCCTGTGGCGGGTTATACTAGCAACATTATTCCTATCCGTCGCAATGCGATCTCCGCGAAGCGTTTTTGCTTCCCGGGATAATTTCATCGCCATTAACGGGTTTTGCCCTCTCTTGACAAAGAGCAAAATTTCCCAGAAAGCAAAAAACTGCCACCAGACAACTTACGTTGCCTGATGGCAGTAACGTCATTCTTATAAAAGAATATAATATTATATTTCTAATAATCCACTTTGATTAACTACACATTATTTTACGAAAGTAATATCTGTGATAGTCAATGTAGCACCATCAGTACCACCAAAGATTCTGATACCTGATACATTGCCAGATGGATTTGCCGGAATTATCTCAGCAGTACCTTCACCTGTCATTGTGCTGAAGTTGCTCTTATTCTCTTCGCCATTAGCCCAACCAACATTATTTGAATCATACTTAACAACATATCCAAATCCAGCTGCATTGTCAGAATCCTTGTAAGAAATTACAATCTTACTACATGGACCCCAGTCCTCATTAGGGCGAACGAATCCAAACTCACCTGTCTTAGTGATTGTAACTGAACCATCAGCATTCTTTACTACTGTAGCAGCAGCAGGATCCCATGAATTAGGTTTCTCTACTATTCCAGCATGTAAATCATACTTCTTCTCTGTAAGTTCAATCTCACCAAAGAGACTTGGATTCTGGTAAAGAGCTCCACCTTCTGTAAGAAGTAACATCTCCTGAGCTCTGCTACCACCAGCACAGTCAAATACGTTTACTTCGTATCCGATTACTTTACCTGCTGCGATAGAATCTTTGTCAGCCCATGGAACTTTGTACTCTACGATATATCCATCACTTACCATAACGTGTGCTGCCTCGATTCCTGCGTAAGCAGCCTTTGCATCGTCACTACCTTCTGTGATTTTCTTAGTAGTTGTTGCCTCTGCATCAAATCCTGAATAACGATACTGGAATGCATCAGTATTAGCAGCATATGAATCTTCCTTTGAGTTATCCTCGTCAAGGAAAAGTTCTCCACCATCTCTCATGTAATCAGCATCTGCTGTAGAATCAAAAGCTGCATCCTTAACTCTTACGAGTACATAAAGGTTATCAGCATCCCAAGCAGTCTTAACGAGTGCCTGTGAATCATCTGAAGTTGACTTAACTGCATATGCAGGTACGTCAGCCCAAGCTTCATCAATTGTACCATCTGCTACGATTGGAGCATCTACTTTCATAGCTGCAGGAGTTGCATCTGAAGCATCAGCAATATCAAATGCAGGAACTTCTGTTGGAACAGGTGTTGCATTAGGATCAACCGGAGCTTCATCCGGATTTACAAGCTCGATACGACCAAATACTGTAGGATTCTCCCATGATGAGTTAGTTGTATCGTATGCTGTAATTGTACAGTTTCTTACAGGTGTTGTAGATTCAGGAGTTTCTTCAGTTGCAGCTACAACTTTTGAACTACAGTCATTTACCTGAAGGTCCATACCCATTACGTCACCATTCCTATGTTCTTTACCAAGCTTAATGATGTACTGTGTATAGTATCCTAAACATCCTTCTTCGATTACGTTTTTAACGACACCATCTGCATACTTATATCCAACTGCATGAGCTACAAGTTCATACTTACCTGTTGAATATTCATTTGATGAGAATCCGTTGTCAATAGCACTTACACGGAACTGTACAGCACTTGAATCACCTGCTGCACCGTATGCTGTTGCATTATCTTCATTGAAGAAGAACTCTGTTGAGTCTGATACGTATCTTTCTTCGCCATCTACAGGTACAGGTGCGATATCTGAGTCTGTTATGTCAAAGAGAACATATGCATATTGCTTATCCCACATTACATAACCCTGAGCCTGGCTTCTGTCAGATCTCCACTCAGCAATCTTAGATGTATCGCTTAAATCTTCTAATTTGTTACCATCTGCATCATAAGCAGTTGCAAGTTCAATACCATCCAAAGTTCCTTCATATCCTGCTGGGTTATAAGGAGCTGTATTAACTTTCTGGAACATGATTGACTCTGCACTGTTAGCAGCATATACGTCTGTCCAATATGCTACATCTACAAAATTCATCTTCTTTGTCTTAGCAAAGAATGTACCTTCTTCTGCGCCATCTTCAGCTGGTGTTTCCCACTCATCCGGAATTGCAGCTTCAGCGATAATGTCTGCACCATCCTTTGTGAAGTAAGCTGTCTTAGGCTGCTCTAATGAACCAAGAAGATTAACTGTACCTAATACAGAATCATCTGTACCAGCCTTGATTCCTTCATCTTCAAGTGCCCACTCATCTTTTTCAGCATTGTATGCCATCTTAGTAACTGAATCGAAGTAGTTAATTGTACCGCCGGCCTTAACCATGATTTCAGCCTTAACACCCTTGTCAGCGTTAGGTGCACAATCAACCTTAACTTCTGCTGTCATCTTATCTGCGCTAAGTGTTCCTGTAGCCTTCTTAGCATTGTTGTTAGTTGCATCTCCGTCATCATCAACGAACAATGTAACTTCTTCCATAGCAGCATCTGCCTGGATAAGAGCGTAAACTGCGTCGTCTGCCCACATAAGTTTTGCAGTTGCAGCTTTGATAGCTACTTCACCACGAACACTGTTAGCATTCTGTAAAAGATCGATAGTTACGTTAGCATCCATCCATTCTTTTGCTCCTACAGTACCATCAACTGTAATAACAGCGCCTGAAGCAAGCTTACGAGCATCTACTGCTCCGTTCTTAGCTGCAGGACCAGGAGTCTTAGTTGGAGCTGGTGTCTTTGTAGGTCCCTTTGTTGGAGTAGGTCCGCCAACATTAGGACTCTGTGTTGCAGGTGCCGGTGTTACAACAGGATTCTGTGTTGCAGGTGCCGGTGTTACAACAGGTTCGTTAGTTACCTTAGAACTACCCTTTTTGATTGTAAGCTTACATGTAAGCTTAACTGCCTTTTTCTTGCCAACCTTGTAAGAAGCAGTAACATTAACTTTACCAGTCTTCTTAAGAGCTTTAACTGTTACACCCTTGTTAGACTTCTTAGAAAGCTTAACCATCTTCTTCTTGCTAGCCTTCCATGTTACCTTTGCCTTCTTACTACCATTCTTAATCTTAAGTTTTACAGTTGCACCAGGCTTAACAGTCTTCTTCTTGATGTTAAGTGCTGGCTTCTTAGCTGCTCCTGCCTGTGAAGCCGGAGCTGCTGTGATGACCATAGCTGCAGCAAGTGCAATAGCTATGCCCTTCTTCATTACTCTCCTCATTGCCTTTCCTCCTATATAAAATAAATATAATTTTGGTAAAGACCTCCCCCCAATAACACCCTACAAGGATACAGTCTTCCCACGGTACGTCTATTATCCCATTTTTTTTACAATATTGCAACAGTTTTTTGCAAACTTTTTTAATTATTTCTACCTTTGGAACTGATTCTGCATTAATACTACTTGTTTAAACTATAACCTTATGTTTCACTGTTTTACATTATAACCCTATGTTTCCCTTGACAAAAGCATCTGCCACGCATAAAATTCAAGTTAATTCAGGTTTTATAAAGGAGATTTACAATGAAGATATACAATACACTCAACAACAAAAAAGAAGAGTTAGTTCCTATTGAAGAGGGCAAAATCAGGATGTATGTGTGCGGACCTACCGTATACAATTACATTCATATCGGAAATGCCCGCCCGATGATAGTATTTGACACTGTCAGAAGATACCTTGAATACAAAGGCTATGAAGTGAATTATGTTTCTAATTTCACTGACGTAGATGACAAGATAATTGCAAAGGCAAATGAAGAGGGTGTGACAGCCGCTGAAATTGCCGAACGATATACTAAAGCCTGTCTTGAAGATATGAACAATATGAACGTTATGCCTGCAACCGTTCATCCGAAAGCTACCGAAGAGATAGACGGAATGATTGAAATGATTCAAACGTTAATCGACAAGGGTTATGCATACGAAAAGAACGGAACCGTATTTTATCGAACACGAAAATTTCAGGGATACGGCAAATTATCCGGCAAAAATCTCGATGATTTAAATGCCGGCATACGTATAGCCGTTGATGATGAAAAGGAAGATCCCATGGACTTCGTTCTTTGGAAACCCAAAAAAGAGGGCGAACCATCCTGGGCTTCACCTTGGAGTGACGGTCGACCTGGATGGCACATAGAATGTTCTGTTATGAGCAACAAATATCTTGGCAGTTCAATTGACATCCATGCCGGCGGGGAGGATCTCGTTTTCCCTCACCATGAAAATGAAATTGCTCAGAGTGAAGCTGCTAACGGAGTACCATTTTCAAATTACTGGATGCACAATGCATTTCTTAACATTAACAACCATAAAATGTCAAAATCGGCAGGTAACTTCTTTACGGTCAAAGATATTGCAGAAAAATATCCTTTGCAAGTGCTTCGTTTCTTCATGCTGAATGCACATTACAGAAGTCCTCTTAACTTTAGTGACGACCTTATGAACTCTGCTTCCAGTTCACTTGAACGCATTTGCAATTCCGTAAGCAACCTCAAGCACATAAAGGATGTTGCTACTGCACGTGATTTTTCAGATGATGACAAAAACTACGAAACAACATTAAATGCCCTTAGCGACAAATTCGATGCTGCTATGGATGACGACTTTAATACCGCAGATGCAATAGCCGCAATATTTGAGATAGTTAAACTTGCCAACTCATATATAACGTCTGATTCTCCGATCGAACTCGTTAACATAAGTTACGACCGCATCGTGAAGTTGTGCGATATTTTAGGAATCATTTGTAAAAAAGAAGAAGAAATGCTTGACGAAGAAGTTGAAGCACTCATTAACGAACGTCAAAACGCACGTAAAGAGAGAAACTTTGCAAGAGCCGATGAAATACGTGACGAGCTTCTTGCCAAAGGAATTGTTCTTGAAGATACAAGGGAAGGCGTAAGATGGAAAAGAAGTTAGAAACTTTACCTGAGATAATCAGAAATGCTTATGATTACAAAGAGCAGTCACCGGATGCTCTGTCACCGCTGACTCTGGCATTTATTGGTGACACAATTTATGACCTTATTATAAGAACTAAGGTTATAAGCCACGGCAATGCTCCGGTTAACAAGCTTCACCGCACTGCAAGCGCTGTAGTTAATGCCACATCACAAGCCGCATTGATACGTAACATCACTCCACATCTTACAGATGAAGAACTTGCAATATTCAAACGCGGACGCAATGCCAAATCCCATACCACCGCAAAAAATGCAAGCAGTACTGATTACAAAGCAGCCACAGGACTTGAAGCACTTGTAGGGTGGTTATACCTTAAAGGACGTATGGACAGAGTGTTAGAGTTAATTCTTCCTGAATTAGAAAAATAAATACATTACCGAGTCACCCTGGGGAAATACCGAAGCATTCAGTATTTCCCTAGTAAAATATATTGATGCAGAATGGAGATTATTTATGAGATACGAAGAGTCAGTATGCGAAGGACGCAATCCTGTGCTTGAAGCCTTCCGCTCAGGCAAAACAGTAGACAGATTATTTATACTTGACGGATGCCATGACGGCCCAATTCAAACAATTCTTCGCGAAGCAAAAAAGAAAAATACACTTATTAATTACGTAAAAAAAGAGCGTCTCGACCAGCTGTCAGAAACAGGGAAACACCAGGGTGTTATCGCATATCTTGCAGCTTATGAATATGCTGAAGTATCTGATATTTTGAAAGCTGCCGAAAATAAAGGTGAATCCCCTTTTATTATTATTTTGGACGGTATCGAAGACCCACACAATCTGGGTGCCATTATCCGAACCGCTAATCTTGCCGGGGCTCACGGAATCATCATTCCAAAACACGGTGCATGCGGTCTTACCGCAACCGTTGCCAAGGCTTCCGCAGGAGCAATTAATTACACACCTGTAGCCAAGGTCACTAATATTAACCGAACTATCGATGAGCTAAAAAAAGACGGCATGTGGTTCGTTTGTGCTACCGCTGACGGTGATTCAATGTACAATCTCAACCTTACCGGTTCAATCGGACTTGTAATAGGCAACGAGGGCAAAGGTGTTAGTCGTCTTGTAAGAGAAGCTTGCGATATGACAGCATCAATTCCAATGAATGGCAACATAGACTCCCTTAACGCTTCAGTAGCAACAGGGGTTCTCGCCTATGAAATAGTACGTCAGCGTATCAACGCCGGTAAATAATCCGGTTTTATCATATTGCTTCAAAAATCAAACAGGAGGAACTTTTATGCCGTTCACAATTTCAGAGCTTGAGAATATGTCTGACAACGAACTCATACATTTAATTCATAAAAATGATGCTGATTCAGAACACATAACAGATTATTTCATGGAAAAACACAAGAAACTTGTGCTCCAGCAGGCCCGCCCATTGTTCCTTGCCGGCGGAGACAAAGAGGACCTGATTCAGGAAGGTATGATAGGATTATACAAAGCCGTAAGAAAATTTGATTATAATACATCTTCAGACTTCATTCCATTTGCACAATATGTAATTTACAAACAAATGTGTACGGCAATCACTGCTTCTAATAGGAAGAAATACCAACCACTTAACAATTACGTTTCTCTGGATATGCCTATATCCAACAGTCAATATGACCAAAGCAATCCTCCACTTTTATCAGAAATCATAGTAGCTTCCTCTAACACCAACCCCGAAGAATTAATCATTGACAAAGAGAATGTTTCTATGATAGAATACGAACTTGGAAAGTGCCTGAGCAAGCTTGAGAAAGCCGTCTATCAACTATATATAGAAGGAATGGATTACAAGCAAATTGCAATTACACTTGGAAAAGAGCCCAAAGCAATTGACAATGCACTTTCAAGAATACGCAAAAAGCTCAGAAATATGCTCTCGTAGCTCAGTCGGTAGAGCGTCCGCTTGGTAAGCGGGAGGTCAGCAGTTCAAGTCTGCCCGAGAGCTGTGCCAACAGTGCGCCATGCACACAAAAAACACATAAACACCATGACTGCTTGCAGTCTGAGGGGTTTATGTGTTTTTTGGTATAGGGCGCACGCCCTACTGAGCCGAAGCCGGCAATGCCGGCGTAGGCGAAGTGCGTGCATGGCGCATTGCCAGGCTCAAACAAAGCCTACATTCCCGCGTAGGCGAAGTGCGTGCATGGCACACTGTTGGCACAAACAAAGCCTACATTCCCGCGTAGGCGAAGTGCGTGCATGGCGCATAGCCTGGCACAAACAAAGCCACCATTCCGGCGTAGGCGAAGTGCGTGCATGGCGCATAGCCTGGCACAAACAAAGCCACCATTCCACCCCATACCCATAGAAGGAGGCTATTCATGACAGGCACAACTCCAAAAATAATCACATTTACTATAGTCACAAACACCATCCTATATATTTCATTTCTTATTCTGGACCTTTTGCCGGAAAACTCCGTACCATTTTCACCTTATATTGCAAGCACATGCTTAAAATATACTTCCATAATAATATGCTTTATTGCCGGTCTGTATATCAGCCGCAAAAATCGCTCTATCATGCCGGCACTTCCTTTGGCACTTACATTATTTGCCGACACATTTCTTTTGTTACTCGATTCATACTACGTGATAGGAACCACCGCATTTGCCATAGTACAGACTATATACGGAATATATCTTATAAAACAACACATCTCAATCGACAACCAACTGCATCAAAAATCCCATCATCATAATATAGCCACTATTAGTATTACGACAAGAATTATATTGTACATTGTCATACTTATTGCAATTTGGCAAATAAATACAATCGATACACTTATCATTGTATCGATTTGGTCGTATGTTAACTTAATACTGAATACAATACATTCCCTTATATTAACAGCAATTATTATTACAAACTTCAAGTCCAACACAAAATCAAAAGCACATTCCCAAACATTTTATCCGAATTATCATAAGCATATATCACTCTTCTTCACCGGTCTTTTGCTATTTCTTGCCTGTGACACATGCGTCGGACTCTCGAATCTTGGTTCTTACACGGATGGAATTCCCGCCGGTAATATACTCTCTGTTATTTCATACCTGATGTGGGTATTTTATCTGCCGTCACAGGAAATAATAGTATACTCATTTTCACACATTAATCGTACGAACGACAATAAACAAAGCATCCCTTGACGCGCAATCAGATAGTATGATATTTTGTGTTAATAACCACTACGTCCATGTATAGGTTCACACAGATTATGTTTCAGTTTTCTCAACTAAATATAAAGGAGACTTAAAGTGAAGTTCGCAAATCCAACCATTCATCAAAAAACAATTTCATCAGGTTTTATCTCAATTGTCTTTTCAATTGTCATTGCACTTTTTACTATATCGGCCGCCATATCCGTTCCAATCCTCGTTCGCCCGTTCTACTATATGCAGATATCCACGCTTGAATTAGAAAATCAAACCGGTTATTCATATTCCACGATAAAAAACGCATATGATGAAATGGTTGATTATTGCGTTGGTTTATCAGATGATTTTGGAACAGGAGAACTTCTGTGGTCCGCTGACGGATATTCTCATTTTACAGATGTCCGTACACTATTTTTACTTGACTTACGGGTACTTATCGGCACTTCTTTCACATTATTAATTATGGTGATTTTGAAAAAACGTTTTGCGAAACTTAAACCCCGACACTTTCGCGGGCACACTCCTGCATTCTATTCCGCAATCGGACTACTCACAGTTTTTTGTCTTATCGTAGTCTTGGCAGCCTCTGACTTTAACAGAGCATTTGTTATATTTCATCATATTTTTTTTCCGGGAAAAGATAATTGGTTATTCAATTCCGATACAGACCAGATAATTAAGATACTTCCGGAACAATTCTTCGCCAACTGCGGTATTATTATTGTCGGCGGAATCATTCTTATGTGTGCAATATATATAATGCACTCCATTTTACAACGAAGAAATATGCCAAAGAAAAACGTCGCAGATTAATAATCCGCGACGTTTAATATATTATATTGCACTTATATTTATATTACATATGCTATAACTTCATTACACTTCTACTTTTACTCTCTCAAGATGCCATATATCCCTAACATACTCTTCAATAGTTCTGTCTGATGAGAATTTACCGCATTTTGCAGTATTAAGCATAGCCATTCTAGCCCAACGAGCTTCGTCTTTATAGGCTTCCTCTACTCTCTTCTGCGCTTCTGCATAAGATCTGAAATCTTTAAGAATAAAGTACTGGTCAGCTCTCTCCATTCCATTTGATTCAAGCAATGAATTATACAGCTCTCTGAAAAGTTCATAATCATTATGAGAATACGTTCCGTCGATAAGCTGCGTAAGCACGGCTCTTATCTCGTGATCAACATTGTAAATATCACGCGGATTATATTCATTGTTATGCTCGTACGCAATTACTTCATCAGAACTAAGCCCAAAAATAAATGCATTATCGACACCAACTTCTTCTACTATCTCAACATTAGCACCGTCCATTGTTCCCAGCGTAACCGCACCATTTAACATAAACTTCATGTTACCTGTTCCCGATGCTTCCTTACTTGCTGTAGAAATCTGCTCAGATACATCTGCCGCAGCAAAAATCATCTCAGCATTAGACACACGATAATTTTCTATAAACACAACCTTAATCTTTCCATTAATGCTTTGGTCGTTGTTAATTACATCTGCAACACTGTTGATAAGTTTAATCACAGCCTTTGCACGTCTGTATCCCGCCGATGCTTTAGCACCAAAAATAAATGTTCGCGGATACATTTCCATGCCCGGATTAGCCTTAAGCTGATTGTACATGTACATGATATGAAGGATGTTGAGGAACTGACGCTTATACTCATGGAGTCTCTTTACCTGAACATCAAAAATTGATCTTGGGTCAACCTCGATACCGTTATGCTCCTTAATATACGCAGCAAGTCTAACCTTGTTCTGATATTTTATATTCATGAATTCCTTCTGACACTTTTCGTCGTCCACATATACAGACAACTCATTCATATGCTCAAGTTTGGATATCCAATCGTTTCCAATCTTGTCCGTAACCCATGATGCAAGCAACGGATTGCCGTGAAGAAGGAATCTTCTCTGGGTAATACCATTAGTTTTATTGTTAAATCTCTCAGGGAACATTTCATAAAAGTCCTTGAGTTCCTGATTTTTAAGAATCTCTGTGTGAAGTCTGGCAACTCCGTTTACGGAAAATCCGGCAACGATTGCAAGATGCGCCATCTTAACCTGTCCGTCATATACAATTGCCATACTTTTGATTTTATCATTGTTACCCGGATATTTATTCTGAATCTCAATTATAAATCTACGGTTAATCTCTTCTGTAATCTGATATATTCTAGGAAGTAATCTTGAGAATAACTCTAATGGCCATTTTTCAAGTGCCTCTGACATAATTGTGTGGTTGGTATACGCACACGACTTATTGGTTACTTCCCATGCTTCATCCCACTCAAGTCCGTATTCATCCATAAGGATACGCATAAGTTCCGGAACTGTAACAGTCGGATGTGTATCATTAAGCTGGAAGCAAACTTTTTCATGAAGCTTACGAATATCGTCGTGTTTTTCCATGTATTTTTTAACTGCAGTCTGAATACTTGCAGAAACGAAGAAATACTGCTGCTTGAGTCTGAGTTCCTTTCCTGCATAATGATTGTCATTAGGATAGAGAACTTCACATATTGTTTTTGCGAGGTTCTGCTGCTCTACTGCCTTATGATAATCACCTTTATCAAACTCCTCAAGATTAAATGTGTCAATTGCCTCTGCATCCCATATACGAAGAGTATTAACAACATTGTTATCGTAACCTACTATTGGCAAATCATACGGAACAGCTTTTACTGACTGATATCCTTCCTGCACAAAACAGTCTCTTCCCTGTTCATTTTTACGAACCGCTACATATCCTCCGAATTTAACCTCTGTTGAATATTCAGGACGCTTTATCTCAAACGGATTGCCATGTGCCAACCAGTCATCCGGAGCCTCAACCTGAAATCCATTCTCGATTTTCTGCATAAACATACCGTATTTGTATCTGATACCACAACCATATGCCGGGTAACCAAGGCATGACAGCGAATCAAGGAAGCAAGCTGCCAAACGACCAAGACCACCATTACCAAGTGCTGCATCCGGCTCTTCATCCTCTATTGCATTAAGGTCAAATCCCATCTCCTCAAGTGTTTCTCTTACAACCTTATCTGCCTTAAGATTAATAATAATGTTACCAAGCGCTCTACCTGTAAGGAATTCCATCGACAGATAGTATACGGTTTTTGCATCCAGCTTCTCATACTGTTTATGAGTGGCCATCCACTTGTCAACAATATCATCCTTTAAGGCGTACGCTAATGCCTGAAAGATTTGCTGACTGTCAGCTTCTTCAATGTTTCTTCTGAAAAGAATCTTAAGATAATTTCCAATCTCTTTTTTAAGAGTTTCCTTCGTCATCTCTGCTTTCATAATTGCCTCCTTTATACTTTCCAAATTATCTGTTACAAGTATCCCCCATAATACACTATATTACTAAAGCTGATTATCATTTATTAATATTCACATCAACGATATATAGTACAAAACCATCAATTTCAACGGCAATGACACTTTGCTTTCGCAGGTTTACCGTGAAATAAGATGGCTCGCACTTATTATTTACATAAACACATTAATTAGCTTTAATATTACTTTTTAACTACACCAAGTACACATGTTTCCCCATTGATATTCCATTCTTTACTTATACCTTCCATACTATCAGTATGAATTGCCACAGCAAGAACTTCTCTCTTTATTGTATCTTCATTTCTAAGAAGAATATCCTTAATTGTATCATTACCTGTCTGATATACTTCAATATTATCCATAACTTCAAAACCGGAATCCTTACGCATATTCTGAAGCTTACTGATTATCTCTCTTACAAATCCTTCCTCAACAAGTTCATCCGTAAGATTGGTATCAAGTACAACAGTTACTCCGTTATTAGAATCAGATACATAACCTTCCGTCTGTAATGCTTCTATCAGAAGATCTTCTTTTTCAATAACCTCTGACACTCCGTCAAGTTCGATTGTTATAGAACCTGTTTCGCCAAGTTCTGCGTAAGCAGCACTTCCGTCAAGAGAAGCAAGAACTTCCTTAAGTGCATTAATCTGCTTTCCGAATCTCTTACCCAAAGTTCTAAGCTGAGGCTTGAAGAGATAATTGGTATACGCACTTACATCGTCAGAGAATTCTACGCATTTTACATTAAGCTCATCTGCAATGATTCCTACATAGAAATCCGACAACTTGCTTTCTGCCTTAATATACATCTTAGCAAGTGGCTGACGGTTTTTAACATTAGCCGCATTACGGCAGGCACGTCCAAGTACAACAGCATTAAGAACCTGATCCATCTCAGCCTCAAGAGCCATATCAATCATGCTTTCATCTGCTACAGGGAAGTCACAAAGATGTATACTTTCCGGTGCAGAAGAATCAATTCCGCATACAAGGTTACGATATATATCCTCTGTCATGAAAGGAATCATCGGTGCAGCTGCCTTACTGATTGTAACCAATGCAGTGTACAATGTAAGATAAGCATTAATCTTATCCTGCTCCATTCCCTTTGCCCAGAAACGTTCTCTTGCACGTCTTACATACCAGTTACTAAGTTCGTCAACAAACTGCTGCAATGCTCTTGCAGTCTCAGGTATTCTGTAATTAGCAAGATTGTCATCTACTGCTTTAACCGTAGTATTAAGTCTTGAAAGAATCCATCTGTCAAGGACAGGAAGCTTATCATATTCAAGACTATATTTTGTTGCATCAAAATTATCTATATTGGCATACAATGTGAAGAATGCATAAGTATTCCACAATGTTCCCATGAACTTACGCTGTCCTTCCACAACCGCTCTATCATGGAACTTATTAGGAAGCCACGGAGCACTGTTAATGTAGAAGTACCATCTGATAGCATCAGCACCGTATTTTTCAAGTGCGTCAAACGGATCAACTGCATTTCCCTTTGACTTACTCATCTTCTGTCCGTCTTTGTCAAGAACAAGTCCAAGCACGATAACATTCTTATAAGGAGCTTTATCAAATATAAGAGTTGAGATTGCAAGAAGTGAATAGAACCACCCTCTTGTCTGGTCAACCGCCTCGCTTATAAAGTTAGCCGGGAAATTCTCTTCGAATATTTCTTTATTCTCAAACGGATAATGCCACTGTGCAAACGGCATCGAACCGGAATCAAACCAGCAATCAATTACCTCCGGAACTCTGTGCATCTGCTCACCACAGCAAGGACATTTAATTGTTACCGCATCGATAAACGGGCGATGAAGTTCAATATTATCAGGACAGTTGTCTGACATGGATTTGAGTTCTTCTATACTGCCTATTGAATGCATATGTCCGCAGGAACACTCCCATATATTAAGAGGAGTTCCCCAGTAACGGTTACGGCTTACAGCCCAGTCCTGAACATTCTCAAGCCAGTCTCCGAAACGTCCCTTACCTATATTCTCCGGAATCCAGTTAATTGTATTGTTGTTGGCAATAAGCTTCTCTCTAACTTCAGTCATCTTAATAAACCATGACTCTCTTGCATAGTAAATGAGCGGCGTATCACATCTCCAACAGAATGGATAGCTATGCTCAAACTTGAGCACCTTAAAGAGAAGACCCTTGGCACCAAGCATCTTAAGAATAGTTTCGTCACCTTTCTTACAAAATACACCTGCAAGATCAGTTGCCTCTTCCTTAAACTCACCCTTTTCGTCTACTAACTGTACAAACGGAAGATCATAATTACGACCAACATTAGCATCATCTTCACCAAATGCCGGTGCAATATGTACAACACCTGTACCGTCTGTAAGAGTTACATAACTGTCACAGGTTACATAATAACACTTCTTAGTAGGATTGACATAATTGAATAACGGCTCGTACTCTTTGTACTCAAGATCCTTACCGGTATATGTCTCAACTACTTCATATAAACCGTCTATAACTGAAAGAAGTGCTTCAGCAAGATAATAATACTCCGTCTTAACAGCTGTATCTTCTTCGCCTTCCTTCACAACATCATTTTGTTCATTAACAGAAACTTTTATCTTAACATAAGTCTCAACAGGATTTACACAAAGAGCCACATTAGACGGAAGTGTCCAAGGGGTAGTTGTCCATGCAAGGATAAACTCGTCCTCAGCTCCTTTTACACGGAACTTGGCAATAACGGATTTTTCCTTAACATCCTTATATCCCTGTGCAACCTCATGACTTGAAAGAGGTGTTCCGCAACGCGGACAATAAGGAACTATTTTGTGTCCTTTATATAAAAGCTTCTTGTCCCAAATCTGCTTAAGAGCCCACCACTCAGACTCAATAAATGAATCATGATATGTTACATAAGGGTCATCCATATCAGCCCAGAAACCAACCGTTCCTGAGAAATCTTCCCACATGCCCTTATATTTCCACACACTTTCTTTACACTCATGAATAAAAGGTTCAAGTCCGTATTCTTCAATCTGCTCTTTTCCGTCAAGACCAAGTTTTTTCTCAACTTCAAGCTCAACAGGAAGACCGTGAGTATCCCATCCAGCTTTTCTGATAACCTTATAACCTTTCATTGTTCTGTATCTTGGAATCATATCCTTAATTACACGTGTAAGAACATGACCTATATGAGGTTTGCCGTTGGCAGTTGGTGGTCCGTCATAGAAAGTATATGGCTCTCCATCCTTACGAATATCTATACTCTTTTCAAATATATTATTCTCGTTCCAAAACTTAAGAACCTCTTTTTCTCTGTCAACAAACTGCAAATCCGTGGATACCTTCTTATACATCTACGCTCTCCTCCTGCTAACTACACAAACATTTTTCAATCTCACCAATTGCTTCATTCTCATCTGAACCTTCCGCATATACTACAACGTCCTGACCGCAGGCAAGTCCAAGTGACATCATTCCCATAATACTTTTTGCATTAACCTTCTTGTTGTCATGCTCCACATCAATATGACATTCAAATCTGCTTGCAACCTGAACCAACAATGCAACAGGTCTTGCCCCCTGGTTATTGTCAATATTAATGTTGATTTTCTTCGTTATCATTTTTTTCCTCCTTCTGTCTTCGCAAGTCACCGGCTATCTCACTAAGCTTTCTGAGCCTGTGATTAACTCCTGACTTACCAAGTACCGGATGAAGCATTTCACCCAGTTCTTTAAGTGATGCGTCCGGATTGTCAATTCTGACCACGGCAATCTCCTGTAGGTGTTCTGCCAGATTTCCAAGTCCCATATTATCTCTTATATACATAATATCCTGAACCTGTCTTCTTGCAGTGGTTGCTGTTTTACTTATATTGGCAGTCTCACAGTTAACTTTTCTGTTAACCGTATTACGCATTTCTTTGTAAATTCTCACATTCTCCAGCTTCATCATTGCTACATGAGCTTCCATTATTCCAAGAACATCAGATATCTGTGCGCCTTCCTTCAAATAAATAATTATGTTATTCTTGCGCACTGTTCTTTTGGGTTCTATCCCAAATGCACTAAATATGCCGGACAACACATCAGCTTTATCTTCATTGCCGGCAACAATTTCGAAGTGATACCCTTTATAAGGGTCTGTTATCGAGCCGGAAGCCGTGAATGCGCCCCGCAAAAAACAACGTTTACAACAATTATTCTGTATAATCAGTCGCGATATTCTGTTATTCTCATCCAAAAATTGCCCCAAGTCGTCAATAACCTTAATGGACTTTAAGATATCCGATACGTTATCTCTTCCTGTAACAACTATTTGATAGTATGTAGCATTATGGCTATTTCTAACCAGCACGTCTGCCTTTATCCGAAAAGTTTTCTCTACTAACATAAAGTATTTTGTTGCTACTGTCAAGTTTTCAGTCTGGACTTTTATAAAACACCTGTTATTACTATATGAATATTTGCCACAAAAATGAATAATGGCAGCCACTTCAGCTATTCTGCAGTGTCTTGCCGGATTAATCTGTTTTGATAACTCCTGCTTCACTTCTGTTGAATATGACATGTTTACTCACCTATATACTTTTTAATATCTCTATGTTCAAGCCTTAACGCACAATCTACTGATTCCATTCCATCGTGAAGAGACCTTGCAATAGTAACCGAACGATGTCTTCCGCCGGTACAACCAATTCCTATCACAAGATGATTCTTACCTTCTTCTATGTATCTTGGGATGAGAAATAAAATCATTTCCCTAAGCTTCTCAAGAAACTCCGCGGCGTAACTGCCATTCATTACATAATCATATACTTCTTTGTCATTTCCTGTTTTTTCCTTTAATTCCGGAACGTAATACGGATTAGGGAGAAATCTGACATCAAATACGATATCACAATCCGATGGAATTCCGTATTTGTACCCAAATGATAATATCGTGATAACAAAATTAATTTTCTTTTCCCCGGCAACAAATATGCTGTCAATGTCAGCCTTCAACTCTCTTATAAGCATTCTGCTTGTGTCGAGTATATAATCGGCATTATTTCTCAAATATGTAAGCTGTTCCCGTTCTTTTTCTATTCCGGCATCAATACGACAGGTATTCGCATACGGATGAATTCGTCTGGTTTCCTTAAAACGTTTAACAAGAGTACTCGTATCCGCATCAAGAAACAGAATCTCATAATCATAACCCATTTCTTTTAATTCATTAAGCACTTTTTCCATTTCGCCTAATGCTTTACCGCTTCTTATATCTACACTTAACACGACTTTGTCGTAGTCAGCACATGCCTGACTTGTAAGGGTTGCAAATGTAATGATGAGGGATATTGGCAAATTATCAACGCAAAAATATCCGGCATCTTCTAACATTCTTAAAACAGAGCTTTTACCTGCCCCTGACATCCCCGTAACAAAAACCAATTTCATACCACGTTCACCCCATTCTGTCTTTTTGATTGCCTCTGCCACTGTGCACTGTCTGACATATGCAGGTAATCTTTCAACCCATTCTGTCGTTTTAATTCCCTCTGCTACCGGGTCCCAAATTTCTCATGCATATCAGCAACACTAGAGTTATTCGTTATTCTCCGATACTTCACGCTAACTTACTCATGTTTTAAAATTATTTTTCTCTTTTAGCATTAACCCTCTTGAATAATTCTTACTTCAGGTTCTAACCACACATCATAGCGTTTCTTTACTTCTTCCTGCACATGTGTCATTACCGTCTTCACGTCTTCTGCAGTTGCATTCCCTACATTTACAACAAAACCGGCATGCTTTTCAGATACCATTGCGTCTCCTACCCGGTAGCCTTTAAGACCACTGTCCTCAATAAGTTTTCCTGCAAAGTACCCTTCCGGTCTTTTGAATGTGCTTCCTGCACTTCCGTATTCTAAAGGCTGCTTTTCCCTTCTCTTATTATTCAGTTCTTTCATTCCTGCTTTTATCCTGTCACTGTCACCTTCTGTCAGCTTTAAGGTGGCACTAAGCACGGTAAGTTCATTTTTTTGAATAATACTTGTTCTGTATCCAAGACAAAGTTCGTCCTTATTAAGAACTCTTACATTACCTTCTCTGTCACATACCGTGACCGATTCTATAACATCCTTCATCTCACCGCCGTAAGCACCCGCATTCATTGTTACGGCTCCTCCCAAAGTTCCCGGTATTCCCGAAGCAAACTCTAAACCGGAAAGACCTTTAGAGGCTGCATATACCGAAAGTCCCGCAAGCAACACTCCACTTTGCGCCTTAATAATATTGTCATTTTGTGCAATCTCCGACAAATTGCTACCTATACATATAATGACACCACGATATCCATTGTCGTTAAACAATACATTGCTTCCGTTACCATGAATATGGTATCTGATTTTATTAGTTTCACAAAATCTTATAAGACTGGCAACCTCATTTTCACTGTCAGGAGAAACATAATAATCAGCTTTTCCGCCTATGCGAAAAGTTGTATGATTACACATTAACTCATCCGTTAATACATTATCTTGTTTCACAATCCTGCACAACTCTTTATATATATCCATATGCACCTCTTACATAACACTTTATTTAATCTTATTCATCCATTGCCATCTTAATACAACCATATACTCCCGCATCGTTACCAAGGGTAGCAAGTCTGATTTCTTTATTTTTAAATGGCTTCATAGCATAGGAAATATAATATTTTCCAACCATATCCGTAATTATACTTCCTGCTGCCGAAACGCCGCCTCCGATAAGGAACACTTCAGGATCAGTAACACTTGCTACATTCGCGAGAGTTATTCCCAGATATTTTGCAAATGTATCCACAACCTTCATGGCAAGTGCATCACCTTTTTTTGCCTCATCAAATACGGTCTTTGCAGAAACTTCACCTTGCCTTAGCGCTGACGACATGTCAGACATGGCAAGTTCTTTTTTTGCAAGTCTTACGATTCCTGTCGCCGATGCGTACTGTTCAATACATCCATGACAGCCACAGCTACAAACATCTTCTTCGTCCGGCACAACAGTCATATGACCTATCTCTGCGGCAGCCCCTGCACTTCCAACGTGAATTTTTCCGTTGATTATAACTCCTCCGCCAACACCGGTTCCCAAGGTAACCATAACTACATCTTTATATCCTTTTGCACCGCCTAACCACATCTCACCAAGAGCGGCAACATTGGCATCATTACCTACAACCACGTTATCAATTCCTACACGTTTACACATCTCATCTTTAATCTTAACAACTCCAAAGTTAAGATTAACACACTCAAGAACCGTTCCGACAGCAGTAACAGGTCCCGGAATACCAATTCCGATTCCTGATAATTCATTGATTTTTATTCCGAATTGCCCGCATTGCTCATCTATACTCTTTACAAGATTATCAAGCAAAACGTCTGACGAGTCTTCTTTATTGGTAGGAATACTCCATTTGCTTATAAATTCTCCTGCATGATACAAACACATCTTGGCAGACGTACCCCCAATATCGACCCCAACATAGTATCCGTTCATACTCATCACTCCCCATCACGCGATTGCAACATATTATTCATAACTCGGTTATACATCTCTTTTGCAGCATCATAACCCATCTTTTTCTGTCTGAAGTTTACTGCTGCTGACTCACATATAATAGCTACGTTACGACCCGGTCTTATCGGGATTGAATGACAAACAACTTTATTTCCAAGGAAATCCGTATACTGCTCTTCAAGTCCCATTCTGTCATAGTCAGAATCCTTATTCCATTCCTCGAGTTTAATTACAAGGTCAATGGACTGGGTATTCTTAACTCCTTCTACACCAAACAACGCTTTTGCATCCACGATTCCGATTCCTCGAAGTTCAATAAAATGTCTTGTTATATCAGGCGCTGTTCCAATAAGTGTTTCATCGCTTACTTTAATAATCTCAACCACATCATCAGACACCAGTCTGTGTCCGCGGTGAATAAGTTCAAGAGCAACTTCACTCTTTCCTATTCCACTTTCACCCATTATAAGAACTCCTTCACCGTATATATCAACAAGTACTCCGTGAATCGATATACGCGGCGCCAATTCTACACGAAGCCACCTTATTGCCTCTGCCATAAATGAAGAAGTTGTCTCTGTAGTGCTAAGCACAGGAACTCCCATTTCATTGCCTGCCGCAATAATTTCATCAGATATTTCGATGCCTCTGCAATATACAATACACGGTACTCCGTGTGCCATTATCGTTTTAATCTCTTCAAGGCCGTGATTCTCAAGTCTCTGTTCAATAAATGTATGCTCTACATGTCCGATTATCTGCATTCTGTGCATATCGAAATAATCAAAAAATCCTGAGAGCTGCAATGCCGGTCTGTTAACATCATATACCTTAAGTTCAATCCCGCTCACATCAATCGCCGGTGTCATATTTCTAAGTTTCATTTTATCAATAAGTTTATCAAGAGTAACTCCACTCATTATGCTATCCCTCCTGCCTTTTTTGCTACTAAGGATTATGATAACACACACCTCTTACCTTGACAAATATTTTCAATAATAATAAAATGTTTGCTTAGAAACGCGCAAATTATACATAATATATTATTATGAGTTCAACATATGAACTGATTAGGAGGCAATACACATGAGTGAAGAATGTTCTCACGACTGTTCATCCTGCAGTCAATCCTGCAGTGACAGAACAGAACCACAGAGTTTTCTCGTTTCACCTAATCCGAAAAGCAGCATCAAAAAAGTTATAGGTGTTGTCAGCGGAAAAGGTGGCGTGGGTAAATCCCTTGTAACAGAACTGCTTGCTGTAGGAATGCAGCGAACAGGCAGCAAAACAGCTATTCTTGATGCAGATATAACAGGACCGTCAATTCCAAAAGCATTTGGAATAACCGAAAAAGCAACCGGAGATTCTGACGGTATCCTTCCTGTCAGTTCTAAAACCGGCATTGACATCATGTCAATTAATCTGCTTTTAGAAGACACATCTGATCCTGTTATTTGGAGGGGACCTGTTATTGCAGGAACCGTAAAACAGTTTTGGTCAGAAGTTGTTTGGAAAGATATAGATACAATGTTTGTTGATATGCCACCGGGAACAGGCGATGTTCCTCTTACTGTTTTCCAGTCACTTCCTGTTGACGGTATAATTATCGTCACTTCTCCTCAGGAACTGGTTTCAATGATTGTGGAGAAGGCTGTTAAGATGGCGAAGATGATGAATGTTCCTATTATAGGAATCATTGAAAATATGAGTTATGCGGAATGTCCGGACTGCGGCAAGCGTATTCCGCTGTTTGGAGAAAGTCATCTTGACGAAATCGCTCTTGCTCATTCACTTCCGGTACTGGGACGAATTCCTGTTAATCCGGCAATAGCAAAAGCTGTTGACAACGGAGCAATCGAAGATTTAGAGCAGGACTGGATTACTCCGGCAACAGACGCAATAAAAGCACTTTAAAGTTCTATTTGATTATCATTTGTCAGGAGAATACACATGAGTTCAAGTATATGTTTTTTGTTCGGTGCGGGAGAGTATTACGATTCATATCCGATTATGCCCAAAACAAATGATTATATTATAGCTGTAGACGGTGGTTATAATTATAATAAGCAGATGGGAATTACTCCTCATCTGCTTATTGGTGATTTTGACTCAATATCCTCATCTTCCGACATTTCAGAATTCAAAGGTGAACTGTTGCAGTTCTCTCCTCATAAAGATTACACCGATATGCATCTTGCAGTAAAAGAAGGTATTAAAAGAGGGTATTCCTGTTTTGTAATATACGGCGGTCTCGGCGGACGCACAGATCACCTTGTTGCCAATCTCCAGCTTTTAGCATGGATTTCTGCCAGAAATATTACCGCTTACCTTATAGGTGACAATCAGGTAATCACCGCAATTACCAATTCATCAATATCATATCCGGATATTTTGAAAAAAAACAGAAGCAACAAACTGCTTGCTCCTGCAATTGGTAAATATATATCCGTTTTGTCACATACCAACGAATCAAAGGGAGTCACAATAACCGGACTCGAATACGAGATAAAAGACGCCCACATTACTAATGAATTCGCAATCGGAACAAGTAATAGTTTCGTATCAGAAAACTACTCCATATCCGTTAAAGAAGGAACACTGTTAATCATATCTGAGTACCGTTGATTACAAATGATTATTTCAACGATTTACTTAATGTATCTTCTATAGCATATTTTTTAATTATAGACGCAACCACAGCTCCTAACTGTGGTTTTTTCTTTAGAAACTTTTGCATAATAATTGCATCACGCCTTATCAAATCATCATTATATCCTATCTGTTTTCTCAGTTTTTGACGTCTTTGATTAAGACCGTGTCTTACCTCAACCATCTCTTTATCATCAAGTAACGCTGCTGCCTGACAAGTCCATATTCCTGAATCCTTTACCCCATATTCTTTAAGCATTTTTTCCAGCTCATTCTTAAGATTCTCAAGTTCCTCACGTCCTGCCAGGAGAGCTTCCTCATTATCTTTTATTTCAATGTAAGTAGTCCATATTTTCTCAAGTTCGAGAGAATTGCTTATTCTGTATTTACTACAGATGTAGTCTAGCAATGTCGTGTTGTTAATATACTTAATTTTCACGCTATTAAGAAGACTGATACATTTGTTAAGTTTTTTATCAATCATAAGCAATTCGTATCTGTTTTTCTGCATACCGTTAAATACATATAATATCAGGCCTCCGGCAAAGGCAATAACTGCTATAAATGCCAATGTCATGTCTGTTCCCGTAACACCCCACAGTATCCCCAGCAAAACCATTACAGATACAATAAGAACACATAACCCAAGTGCCAGGCCTCTTACTTTAACTGATTTATTACGTCTTTCCTTTTGCTCTTTGTACAGTCTTTTTTTCTCTTCATCGAGATATTTCATGTCATTTTTTATATCCGCCTGGTATAACTCGCTTTTTTTCATATAAATAAGCTGCTCATTCATGGATTCTTCATACTGTTTCATGATTCCGAAATGAACATCATCTATTTTGTGTTCTCTTCCCATTCGATTCTTGATATCTTCTTCAATTTTTACAATCCCTGCAGCAATCATTCCCAGCTTTTTCTTTGAATCTCCTGCAATCGAATCTATAATCTGAATATCGCTAAGATAATTTGTTACACTGTCATATTCTTTTCTAAATTGTTCGTTTCGTTCATTCATAAGAGCGATTCTGGCTCCGGCATCATCCAAATAACGGCGCACATCATCAACGGTAGGTTTCTTTCCCAGAGACATATCCTCTAAGTCAACCTCCCGGCGGTCAAATAATTCTTCATATCCTTCCGATGCATCAGAATTGATTTCCGATTGTTCATAAGCATCAGAGTCAATTATTTCTTTTTTTCTGTGAAACAAACCGGCTATTTTGCCAAAAAAACTCATCCAAACACTCTCCAATACTTAGTATGTTCCTTCTCTGTACAAACGTTTCCACATTTCTATATGTTTTGCGGCATATTCTGCTATCTCTTCATTGGTTGCATATTTCCTGAGCTTACTTATCTCCTGATAACCGTTAGATTCCATAGCTCTCTCTTTTGCATTACCGTATAGTTCCAAAATCCCTTCAGCCACATTGCTGCCAATCTGATAATTCAATACTTCTTTTTGAAATTCGTCCTTCCTGCCACATAATAAAAGCGCATATAAATACTGCTGTAATGTACGACTGTCATTATTTCTTGCATATGCATCCTTCATATCAATCAAAGCTTCTTCATACATCCCTAAAAAGAACGAGGCCATTGCTCTGTTATGAAGTATATTTCCATATTCTGTCGGTGTCAGGTTAACCGAATATCCACTGCCTAACAGCTTATCATATTCTTTTTTTGCAAGTACATATCTTCCGTATCTTAGATACATATCCGCTTTCTGCTTCTGCTTACCATGATACGGCAAATGCTCTATCTCTGTAAGAACTCCAAGCAATGCCTTTATCTCATCTTCACTGTAATAGTCACAACTGCACAGAATACTTATTACAATATCTTTAAGACTTCCGTCAATCTCAAGGAGGGTTTCCAATTTCTCTGCAATAACTTTCATTCCAAGTTGATGATTGAGCCATAACACTAATTTCTCGTCAAAGTAATCCGGTGTTATTTCGTATATATTTTGATATAAATAATAACAAAGTTCTTCTATCGAATACACTTTCACACCGGAAACCGGCATGGTATACGGTTCTTTTGCTACATCAGCTGCACATAATATTAATCTGCCCAATCATTTCACCTCTCATCCCTGCCTGTAAATAACTATAATTTATTATCTTATATCAGATAAATCAATTACTCTCTCATAAATCCTGTTGGTGGACGGATATATCTCCCCAAAACCGAGATCCTTTATTGTAACAATCATTTTGTCTACCGCCTGCATGCGCACCCTCACATTGATTCTGCTCATCCTGTCAGGTCTTCGCGTACATATATCTTCCAATGCTATGATGTGTTTTGATGAGGTTTTAGTAATTATATCCGTTATTCCCATAACGAGCTCCGTTTCTTCACACGGAATTATGTCAAAAGAACTATCAACGTCATACCAAACCGAACCCGCTTTAGATACAATTATTTCCTGACATCCCGCGCCTACATAAACCCTTGCAGATATATGGGTTGTCGTCATATTTTCATCTATGTAAACAAACGGCTCAATATTACTCTTTCCTGCATAATATCTGGCTCCGTAACATGCACCTTTAACATACAGCTTATCACCTTTAAATACTCTTCTGCCGTAACAAAGCTTACGCATGCTTTCATCTGCCCAACCATTTTCAAAACCGTTCCCTATCATATAAAGGGTTGAAATAATCTGCTTATGAATAGCATTCTGAGCCACATTTTCAAATTCATAAACAAGTCTGTCCATGTCTTTACCGAACATATCCATATTAATTATTCCTGAATAATCCCGCTCGGTGATTCCGACAATATTTGGAGTTTTACGCCTATCTATAGTAAACTGGCTATATTTTAAACCCTTATTCCCAAAATAAAACATTCCAACATCGTTAACCCATATTTCACGTTTCTGGCTCATAACGTAATACATATAACTTTGCTTATAATCTACTACCACCGCTCTGTCTTTTTTAATTCCAAGACTCTCAAGTGCGGTATATATATTATCTGTCAATTCTTTTGTAGGCATTTCCACTGTTACAACAAGCTTCAATATTGTCTCTTCCTGATCATATCCGTGAACAAGCGACAACATTTTTCTAAAAATAAGCGCCAGTAAAAAAACAGGTCTCACTTCCTTACCATAAACCGATATGGGATTACCCTTCGCAATCTTGTCAATCACATTCTTCAAAAGAGTACATCTTCCCGCCTGCCACGTAGACATTGCTTCCTCACCAAACACCCATTCACCGGACTCTTTAACTCCTGCTACTGTAGGTATCGCTTTTTCGGTAAGGCACACCGGTTCAAATATTTCGTTGTCATAACAGCATATCTCTGACACTTCATTACCAAGGTCAAGACCAACAATTAATGTTCCCTCTTCCATTATGCATCCTTTCTCCTACAGTATTACAAACAAATCCTTAGACGTTTCATCCATTTCTATATACTCTTCCATTTTATCACACAGTTCATCGTACTTCTCATTATTTAGTTCCTGTATCATAAGGTTGACCAATCCAATTCTTCCGGGATTATTACATTTTTGTGCATCAAATGTAACGGTTCCCGTTCCGCAAGATACCTTCGCGTTACCCTTCTCTTCATAAAATTCATAGGCAATTTTTTCTTCTGCAAACACAACAATTTCCGTAGCATATATTCCATCATATACTTCCGGCACTTTGATTATCTGGGTTTCATTTTCTGCTATAACACACTTTAGCTTCATATCAATTCCCGTTCTGTGGTTACACTGGAGAATAATTCTTCCGTCTGTTTCAGGGAAAAAGTCCATAAGTATTCCGTTTTTATACATCTCTGTAAACTTAATCTCACAGAATGTCTTCTCATCTTCACTTAACTGAGTTTTATTACTGTAAAACTTTAACAACGCAAGCAGACAAGCCTTGTTGTATTCTGCCATAACGTTATTACGGATGTATTGCCATACAGGTTCAGGAATCTCAACCTCATTTTCATATGCCTTGCTGTCACGTATATATTCATAGCATAAATACGATACATATGCTTTTTTGAGTTTTTCATCATTACCTGCTTCAAGGTAACTGCATAATATATCAATTCCCTTATAAGCATCATCCTCAACGTGCATAATTCTTTTGAGAAGTCTTTCTTCAATAGACAGACAGTTAATCGAAAGTCCCTTTGCCACATTTCGGACAGCTATCATATTATCACTTGAACCTCTGTATTTTTTAACGAGATGAGCAATAATATTTTTTGTATATCCGCCTCTTGCAAATATTTCATACTCTAATGTAACTAAAGTTTCGCTTAATGATTCTCCCTCTGATACAAGGTCTTCTTCCCTTCTTACCGAAAGCATTTCACAAAGCTTACCAAGTCTTTGCATATCAACATTCTCATATCCGTAATCTTTAAGTGCTTTTAGTGCCCTAATAAACATTCCCCTCACAATAAATAATTCTATCCATTTATTACGGGTATTTCTGTCAGCTAATGTCAAATCTACACTTTTAAGCATCTCGTCAAGACGCTCTCCGTCTGCATGCTCATAATAATAAAATATTAAGGCCGAAAGATTATTCTTTTTGTAATATTCATTGAGATTAAGACGTCTGTGAGCAAGTCTTCTAACAAATATATTGTCCTCCGAAGACTTATAATCTCTATAACTCTTTATAAACATATGTAATAAAAGACCATTATCATTTTGGTTATGGACAAAACAAAGCTCCGCATAAAGCTCGGAATTCAGAAGACGTCTGATTGTATAATCTTCCATTCCGTAATGTCTGTTCCCCTGTTTATCCACGATAAATATATATGCATCCCGAGAATACACATCAACATATGCAACACCATTAACTAATGGAACTATCTGTTCGTCATCCACTTCCTTGTGAACTACACAAACCGCACTTGCCATAGGATTGTTACAGATCACCATATTTCTGAACATAACCTTCGGCAAAGCATCGGCAATACTTTCATCTATGTTTTCTGTTCTGATACAATCCTCATAAATTACTGCAAGGTTTATATCAATATTTCCGGCTTCAAGTTGCTTTCTTGCATAATTGGATATCATCACAGAATAAGCTTTATATGCCGAAGTATCGATATTTTTGCCGCGAATTACTGCAGCAAAAAGTTTACTCTTTTCTTTATCAGAAAGTCTGTTATCATACATAAAATACATAAGTACTGCATGAGGAATGATTCTTATCTCTTTATCATCCAGCGCCCTCATATAATTCTCGTAAAGACCGGTTATTCTTAATTGTTTCTCTATTCCCTTTTCATACCAATATAGGGCAGACTTATTATTCTTCCCAAGTTTAATTAGCATCCTGCAGATAATCTGGAGAAGTTCCGCACTACCATACTGTTCATACAGGCATTCCAAACTAGTTAACACATTGCCATTAGGATTCTTTAATCTGCTTACGTAATACCCGTATATGGCAGCTGCCTCTTCGCTTATCATTCCCCTTCGGGCACCCCACGCAATAGGGCGTATCATACTATCGTCCCACTTGTGAAGAATACTGCAGTCTTCACGAACTATGTCACAAAAATCAGCAAATATCATCGGACTGGTGTATCCGTTTTTAATGTAATCCGTAACTAAATAAGCTCTCCTTCGTCCATTTTTAAAACTAGAATCTGCTTTTATCAATGCAGAGAAAACAAACCAGTTATCACTCTTGTTTTCATAAATATCATGAAGGATTGCAATGTGCTTTTCTGCTTTGTCCCTGTTGTTTTTCACTGTATAATACATAGCAAAAACGTACTGATACAAACAATACTGAATCAGATTTGCCACATCATTTTCATTTTCTAATTCACATGGTTCCAAAGATACCATATACTCATCAATGTCCTCTGATGAACATATTATCGCGGCATATGCCTGACATAAATCACTGAATCTGTCATCAATTCCTCTGTACCGTACCGTTAATTCATCTACTTTCTTTCGAAAATCAACCGGCGTTATTATTCCGTTTCGCAGATTCACAAAATTACGCATCATTTCGCCTACGAATCTGAAATGACCGTTTCTTTCATTATCCGGCTCTTTTTTCAAAGTACAGGATATATTTATTTCAATAATCTGATGCATTGTCTCAAGTATTATACTTCCCTTGTTTTCGCCTGCATGCATCTTGTCTGTTTCAATAGCAAATTCAAGTACACACGAATCATCAATAAAACCGTCAGTCCACAATCTCTTATGGGCCGGTTTTATGAACGAAGCAGTACTGCGTATAACTATTTCGTCACTTCCCCATGTACTTCTGGTCAATTTTATTTTATCGGTAAATGGAGCGTAGCAATCTTCATATGTTAAATTATTCCTATCAACCGTTATAATAACTCTGTTCTTCTTGCGCGTGGCAACAAGAAATTCCTCCATTGCCTTGGTACTCATGGAGCCTCTTTTTAGTGTGTTATATAACAAATTATTTTCTATGTCTCTGTAAAGGAATATAGGGGCAAATTCATCAGACTTGAATATCTGAAGAGCTTCTTCCATTCCGGCTTTCTCTGCGATTGCAGCAAAGCCTGCCAAATCACTCACACGGCCATTTTTGTAGTTAACTGCCGGTGTGTCAACAGAAACAATAACCGGCAGCTCCGCTTCGCCGCAATTGGTTATTATTCGAATACAACTGTTAACAGTTTCCCCCGCCCTAAGTTCCTTTGCAGTAAATGTATATTCGATACTTAATTCTTTGGCATCAACACTGTTTCTCTCAAGTGTGATATATGGACACTCTGAATAAAGCACACCCTGCATAGGTGCACCGGTTTCACTTCCTATATAGAAACTTCCCTTAACCTCCTTGCCTTCTTCAACCTGAAAAATAAGGCTTGCATCCGACAATCTGAGCCCTGCTCGGGAAGCTTTAAAATTTCCTCTTGAAAACTGAATTAATTTTTCTTCCATTTGGTAATCCTCATATGCCCATTATTAGTTTAATTATAACACTTCCTACTATACATGTACAATGAAATTTACTCTTTTTTCTGTTGCCATTCTCCTTGCAACACATTTCCTGACAAAAACAGTTCTATAAAAATAATTATGATATTTTCCAATACAAAAACCCCTTGTCATAATTGCATTTTGCAATCATAAACAAGGGGGCAATACTAATTCAACTATATATATTATCTGTAAATGATATCCTCACGTTTTGGTCCGTTTGATACCATTGAAATTCTTACACCAAGTTCTTTTTCAATGAACTCAATATACTTTCTGCAGTTTTCAGGAAGGTCCTCGTATTTTCTTATTCCACCGATGTCAGTCTTCCAACCCGGAAGAACTTCGTATACAGGTTTTGCTTTTGCAAGTTCAACTGTTGTAGGGAAATCCTTAGTAACCTTTCCATCTATCTCATAACCTACACATACCGGCAATTCATCAAGATATCCCAATACATCCAGCACTGTAAGAACTACTTCTGTCGCTCCCTGAACACGGCATCCGTATCTGCTTGCCACAGCATCAAACCATCCCATACGTCTCGGACGTCCTGTAGTTGCTCCGTATTCACCACCGTCACCACCACGTCTTCTAAGTTCATCTGCCTCGTCGCCAAATATTTCACTTACGAATTCACCGGCTCCAACTGCACTTGAATACGCTTTTACTACGGTAACAATTCTCTTAATCTCATATGGCGGAATTCCTGCACCTATTGCTCCGTAAGCAGCAAGGGTACTGGATGATGTAACCATCGGATAGATTCCATGATCAGGATCCTTAAGTGAACCAAGCTGACCCTCAAGAAGAATTCTCTTATTATCCTTAAGCGCTTCATAGAGATATGCCGAAACATCACACACATACGGAGCTACCATTTCACGATACTCATGAAGTATATTAAGAATCTCTTCTTCATCTAAAACAGGCTTATGGTAAAGGTTCTCAAGGATAACGTTCTTTACTGCACACACCTGACTAATCTTAGCACGAAGGGTTTCATCATCAGCAAAAAGTTCTGATACCTGGAACCCGATTTTAGCATATTTATCTGAATAAAATGGAGCAATTCCCGACTTTGTTGAACCAAATGACCTGCCTGCAAGTCTTTCTTCCTCATACTGGTCGAAAAGTTTATGATACGGCATTACAATCTGAGCCCTGTCTGATACGAGAATTTTAGGCATCGGCACACCCTGTTTTACAATATCATTAATCTCATTAAACAAATCCGGTATATTAAGGGCAACGCCATTACCGATAATACTTGTTGTGTGATCATAAAAAACTCCGGACGGCAATATATGCAACGCAAACTTACCATAGTTGTTAACTATAGTATGTCCGGCATTACTTCCTCCCTGAAAACGGACAATGATATCGGATTCATTACCGAGCATGTCAGTAATCTTACCTTTACCTTCGTCTCCCCAGTTAGCTCCTACAACTGCTGTTACCATACCAATTCCTCCATATCGTATATTCATTTCTGATTCAAGATTCGCCGATACATAATTACTATCACGGCAGACACTCTGCCCAAATGTACAAGCTGTCTTTTATCCAAAAACCAATTTATTGGGGGCAGGCACACCTTACCCCCAAATTCATATTATACATTATTCTCTATAATTAAAGCAAGTACTATATTGAGAACAAATTATTATACATTAATCTCAGCCTTCATTCCCAATTGTTCCTTATTGGCTTCAAGCATAGGTTTTACACACTCATTAACAAATTCCTCAACCTGAGACGGTGCACGGCCAACATATTTTGAAGGATCCATAGCTTTTTGAAGCTCCTCATATGTTACAGGGAACTTATCGCTTTCTGCAATAAGTTCAAGAAGATTGTTATCAAGTCCAAGCTCCTTGACATTACGTCCTGCCTGCATGGAAAGAACTCTTATCTCCTCATGAAGTTCCTGACGGTCTCCGCCCGCTTTAACAGCATCCATCATAATATTTTCGGTTGCCATAAACGGAAGTTCCGACATAAGACGCTTAGTAATAACCTTTTCATGAACAACAAGTCCGTCAACAACGTTCATACAAAGGTCAAGAACACCGTCTGTTGCAAGGAATGCTTCTGCCATACTGATTCTCTTATTAGCCGAATCATCAAGTGTTCTTTCAAACCACTGTGTTGCTGATGTCATAGCAGGATTAAGAGCATCTATCATAACATATCTTGAAAGTGATGCAATTCTTTCACTTCTCATAGGATTACGCTTATATGCCATTGCAGATGAACCTATCTGGTTCTTTTCAAATGGTTCCTCAACCTCTTTA
This sequence comes from Lachnospiraceae bacterium, assembly GCA_015057405.1. Lineage (GTDB taxonomy): Bacteria > Bacillota > Clostridia > Lachnospirales > Lachnospiraceae > V9D3004. Next base: position 16,534 of record SVEK01000020.1, on the reverse strand, counting down.
AGATGCTGAAGGAGTCTGATATCATTTGACATCTTATGTGCACTTGCGGCAATTCCTGCAAGAACATTGCATACACGTGTATCAACTTTACGTGAATAAGTCTGACCTGAAACAGCATAACAACTGTCAAATCCCATTTTCTTAGCAATAATATTGTCAAGCTCTTTAACTTTTGTCTGGTCGCCTGCAAATAACTCCATAAAACTTGCCTGAGTGCCTGTTGTTCCTTTAGAACCAAGAAGTTTAAGGGAATCAGCCACATAATCAAGATCCTCTACATCCATGAGGAATTCCTGCATCCAAAGAGTAGCTCTCTTACCTACTGTAGTAGGCTGTGCCGGCTGAAAATGTGTAAATGCAAGAGTAGGCAAATCCTTGTACTCCATTGCAAACCCGGCAAGTTTATCAAGAACATTAATAAGCTTTCCTTTAATTATCTTAAGAGCCTCTCTCATTACAATAATATCGGTATTATCACCAACGTAGCATGATGTTGCTCCCAGATGAATAATTCCCTTGGCATTAGGACACTGTAAACCGTATGCATGAACATGACTCATTACGTCATGTCTTACAAGTTTCTCCTGTTTTTTAGCCTCTTCGTAATTAATATCATCTGCATGAGCCTTAAGTTCATCTATCTGTTCCTTAGTTACTGCAGGTTGTCCGTCCTCACCAAGAAGACCAAGTTCATTCTCAGCTTCAGCAAGGGCAATCCACAATTTTCTCCATGTTCTGAACTTTGTATCCTGTGAAAATACTGCCTGCATCTCTTTACTGGCATATCTCTCAGAAAGAGGGCTTGTATAAGTATCTGTACCCATTGTTCTCCTCCATTTACCAATCGTTTTTTATTATTTTATCAAACCAATTCTTCTTGATACTTCATTGTAAGCATCTTCAACACCGCCCATATCACGACGAAATCTGTCTTTGTCGAGTTTTTCTCTTGTCTTAATATCCCAGAAACGACATGTGTCAGGAGATATTTCATCAGCAAGAATTATGTCTCCTTTGTAACGTCCGAACTCTACCTTGAAATCAATAAGTTCTATTCCGCACTCAGCGAAAAATTCACGCATAAAATCATTTACCTTGAAAACATATTCTGTAATCTTCTCAATCTCTTCTCTGGTAGCAACACCAAGTGCAATTGCAAAATAATCATTGATAAGCGGATCTCCAAGAGCATCGTCCTTATAACTAAACTCCAGGGTAGGACACTTAAGCGGTGTTCCCTCTTCTATTCCGAGTCTCTTTGAGAAGCTTCCTGCAGCTACATTACGTACAATAACTTCAAGAGCTACTATCTCAACTTTCTTAACTACAGTTTCTCTATCACTAAGCTCTTCAACATAGTGAGTAGGAATTCCTGCTTCTTCAAGTTTCTTGAACATGTAATTGGTCATACGGTTATTGATAACACCTTTACCTACAATAGTTCCTTTCTTCTCACCATTAAATGCCGTAGCATCATCCTTGTAATCAACAATGAGTAAATCCGGGTCTTCAGTCTCCCATACTTTCTTTGCTTTTCCTTCATACAGAAGCTTAGTTTTTTCCATGATAAATTATCCTTTCTTATACACGTTACTTTACATAACTCATCTATGAGTCTTTTTGTTTCTTCATTTCTTATCATAACAAGGTCAAAATATATGTCAAGTTATTTCTTTATTTTTTCAGTCACTAATACAAGTTGTGCCACATATTATATTGTGTAAAGATAATTTTGGAGGACTAAGTAATGAGTGATTTGGCAGCAACAAACTGTGGTGGAGGATGCTCTTGCGAGAGCAACAACTGTATCTGGATAATACTCCTTCTTCTCTGCTGTGGTGGCGGTAACGGTTTCGGAGGTTCCTGGGGCGGCGGCTGTGGTGACAACTGTGGCTGTGGCAGCATCATCTGGATTCTCATTCTCTTGTGCTGTTGCGGAGGCGGAAGCGGATTCGGATGCTAAAGCATGCATAATTCCCTAACGTTTCCGCAGCCTTAACCGGCTGTACTGCAAAGTAATTAATCAGCATAATTCTGTACGGACTAATCAATGTACAGAAAACAGGGTTGTAAGATGAATCGTCATCTTACAACCCCTTCTTTTTGTCAGCTATCTGCTGTTAGTTTTATTACGCTCATAACAGTCAAGGTCTATCTCATAAATTGTATTTTCATCTATTACAAGTTTTGTTCTGGCTTTGTGAGTTCTTTTGGCATTATTCGCTTTGTCTTTGTCACAATCCCCTTTTCCCGAGGTATCCGTAATTCTGCCATATCCACTATAGTTTCTCATTGTGTCTGCGTCCCCCTGCAGCATGTTCAAACTTACTATATTGTATGAACGAGCTTTTGGTTGTGACACACAATGACACTAATCATCATTAAGAATATATACAAAAATATGCACCTATCTGTTACTTATAAAACTTTTTGACTCCTTCCATCGTGGAACCCATACCTTTTAAAAGCATGTCCGCAATTGTAAGAGCCGTCATCGCTTCAACAACAACCACTGCCCTTGGTACTATCACAGGATCGTGACGTCCTTTTATCTCGACATCTATCTCTTCACCCTGTCTGTTAACTGTGCGCTGTGAAGACGCAATGGACGGTGTCGGCTTAAATGCAGCCCTTATCACCAATTCACTTCCGTCACTTATACCTCCCAGTACACCACCGGAATGATTGGTACTTTTTGCTATTTTTCCATCCTTTATCTGAAAATTGTCATTATTGTCCAAACCGGTTGATTTTGCCACCGCAAATCCGTCTCCGATTTCAACACCTTTAACAGCACCTATTGACATTATTGCCTTTGCTATTCCGGCATCCAGCTTATCAAATACAGGGTCACCGATTCCTGACGGCAAACCTCTCACAATACACTCAACAATACCTCCTGCCGAATTTTTATTTTCCATCTGCTTATCAAGGTACTTTGCTGCCTGTTCCGACGCGTCAGGATCCGGCATATACACCGGACTGCTCATAATATTTTTTTCATCACATTTGTTATAATCAATTGTTACAGGTCCGATACTTTTTGTATATGCGGTAACACTAATTCCAAGTTCTTCTAACATAAGACCGGCAACAGCACCTGCGGCAACACGACCCAGGGTCTCTCTTCCTGAAGACCGACCGCCACCCCGGTAATCCCTGAATCCGTACTTCGCGTCAAATGTATAATCAGCATGTCCCGGTCTGTAATACGATGCTATTTCAGAGTAATCACGGGATTTTTGATTCTCATTATAAACCACCATGGAAATAGGTGTTCCTGTAGATCGTCCCTCAAAAACTCCGGACAAGATATTAACTTTATCAGCCTCTTTTCTCGGAGTAGAGTACTTGATACCACCGGGTTTTCTTCTGCTCATATATTTTTCAATATGTGCTTCATCAATAACAAGACCTGCGGGGCATCCGTCTATCACAACGCCAAGCCCCGCTCCGTGAGACTCTCCCCAGGTCGTTATTCTGAACAATTCACCATATGTTGAACCTGCCATGTTAGTATCCTCCTAACATCTTATAATTTCAGTAAATCCAATCTTTTTCTTTACTTTTCTAAGGGTTTTCTGTGATGCATAAAATGCTTTTTCATCATTAGCTCTGATTACCCTGTCAATATACTCTTTATCTTTTTTAAGTTCTGCAAATCTCTCCTGAAGAGGAGTAAGTAAATCTGCTACAGCATCACCTACGGCACCCTTGAAATCTCCGTAACCGCATCCTGCAAATTCCCTTTCAATCTCTTCAAGAGTTTTGCCTGTCGTTGCACTATATATGTCCATAAGGTTAGATATTCCCGGCTTGTTTGCCACATCATAACGAACCTCTGCCTCCGAATCAGTTACGGCGCGTTTGAACTTCTTGCGTATAACATTGCCGTCATCCATAAGGAATATACTTGCATTCGGATTCTCGTCTGACTTTGACATCTTTCTTGCGGGATCCTGAAGGCTCATTACCCTTGCGCCAATCTTGCCTGTATAGGCCTCAGGTATTGTAAATACATCTCCGTATATTCCGTTAAATCTCTGAGCGATATCTCTTGTTATTTCAAGATGCTGAAGCTGATCCTTTCCAACCGGCACCAAATCCGCCTGATACAGCAATATATCAGCTGCCATAAGAACAGGATAAGTATATAATCCCGCATTAATATTATCAGCGTGTTTTGCTGACTTATCCTTAAACTGAGTCATTCGGTTAAGCTCACCCATATATGTGTAGCAGTTCAATATCCAGCTAAGCTCTGCATGAGAAGATACATGAGACTGAAAATATATACAGTTCTTCTCCGGATCAAGACCCGCCGCCACGTACAAGGCAAACAAATCTCTTGCTCTTTGTCTAAACTCAGTCGGATTCTGTCTCACTGTAATGGAATGCATATCCATTACACCAAAAAAACACTCATATTCTTCATTCAGGTTTATCCAGTTACGAAGTGCTCCGAGATAATTACCAAGAGTGAGGCTTCCTGTCGCCTGCATTCCGCTATACAATATCTTTTTTTCTTCTGCCATGTTATTAATCTCCTCTTTATTCTTTATTGTTAATCAAACTTCTAATCATAGAAACCTTTGCTCTGTCCTTTGCAGACATTCCCTTCATCAGTTCCTCTATAAGAACATCTGTCTCTGTTTTTGAAAATGATTCTCCGGCTTTTTTCATTTCATTTATCGCCTTAAAAATAACTGTTGCTGTTTTTTCCATATTGCCGCTTTGAGCGTTTCCCGCACGAAGAGCATCTTCCATTATTTTTCTTTTTGCAGGACTCATATTTTGCCAAACAGGATTACTTCTTACACTTTCCACACTCACTTACATTCACCTCACGACTCATTCATAACTGCTGCCATCTTCCCAAATGTCTTTTGTTGCTCCGGCGTAAGCTGTGATGCAAGAAATTCCATCATCCCGTTATTGCTTCCACTCTGGTCTGATTGTTTAAAACTGCGATATGTTCTGTACATTCTCTGGGCTCTCACAAAATTAAGCACCAGATTTACCGTTTCCAATTCTTTAGGATTACAAAAATCTTTTATACTCTCCATCATACCTTCAACATCTCCTACACTTCCGGTATCACAGGCTTCCATATCAGCCTCCCCGTCTTCATTAATGTAGGACACAAGTTCTTCGGTCTGAATAAGTACCTGCATCGGTTTACGATAGCGAGGTTCAGTATAAGGCATTGCGGCTCTCAACATATCTATTTTTCTATTCTGCATAAATTAGGCATCCTGCCAATCATATTTTTCTATAATAATATGATGTTTCTACTCAGGATATACCAGTCTATCTTCATTTATATTATTCAAAACCTCGTCAAGATACTTTTTTGAAAGATACTTAGCCATTCCAAGATTAAGGTCAAGATAATTACCGCACTCTTCAGGTGCAGCCCCCGGTATATCTCCCTCATAATCACTCATAAATTTATACATGGATGTAACCAGCTCCACAACATCCTTTGAAGAATAATCTCCTGCAAGAATAAGATAAAAGCCGGTTCTGCAACCCATCGGACCAAAGTAAACCACCTTGTCACTCCACTCGCTGTGATTACGAAGATACGTTGCACCAAGGTGTTCAATCGTATGAATCTCTGCAGTATTCATAACCGGTTCAAAATTCGGTCTGGTCATTCTTATGTCAAATGTGGTTATAACCATATCATTAATACTGTCTTTTCGAGACACATATATTCCCGGTAACAGTTTCATATGGTCGATTGTAAAACTAGCTATTTTTTCCATCACTAACACACTCCTTCTTTATAATAACATTACATGCCATTCCCATTCCCAGCAAAACCCAGTACACAGGAGAAACACATATAGTTGTATCATTACTTATTCCGCAAAGCATGTATCCCACGCTTCCGCACAATATTGCAACAGACATAACCGATGCCATCGTGCGTTTATTACATTTCCACACCAGCTTAATAGTCTGAACAAAATATACTACATACAACACTAAAATAGCAATAAGAGATATCAGTCCTGTCTGCACTCCAATCTGCAGGTACATGTTATGAGGTCTTGTAACAACTACTTTTTGATATGTGTTATTTGCCATAGAAATGTAGTCATTGTTTGGAAATGTATATACAAAATTATCCGGACCACAACCTGTCAGTATACTATCATACATAAGAGGCAATGACCTTGACCACAAAAATCCTCTGTTTGTACCAAAGGATTCATATCCTTTAAAGCCCAATGCTTCAGATTTGACTACATCCGTTGTTCTTTTACCGTACGTATTATAGTAATAGTAAGATTTATCATCATAACAGAAAGTATGGCTGATATCACCACAAGTGACAGTCAGGCCAAGACTCTCATCATCCAGTTTCACCATCGACATACGCAAATCCTTATAAAACGGATCGGTTGATTCAAATGCACTCAGTTCCGAATTGTATTTGTACTCAATCATTTTATTATCTGCATCCGTCACATCTACAGCTACCTGCCCCTTCTCATCAGCTAAATAACTTATATTCACCGGAACTTCTTTATAATCAAGAACAACCTTATCTTTCTTCAATTCCATTCCGGTAAGCAGATGTTCACCCCGGGTAGCTTCGTAACTGTTAATTTTCTTAATCAGCACACTTCCCATCACCGCACAGGCACCTATAACACCGACTCCCGCACAAACAGCAATGGTTATTACACGTTTTCTGTTAGTTTTATACATACCGCGACAATACTTTGCCACACCGAACACAACAACCGCCGAAAGAGAGATTACTATCGCCGCTTTACCGGTTGACGAATCAGAACCTGCAACACTGACAACCAACATTATCGCAGCAATACCCATAATACATTTTTCCCATACTTTAGGAACAATTACCGCGCCCCCAATCATAACAGGCAAAACCAACGCTACGTAAGAACCTACATAATTTGGATTATATAAAGTCATATAAACTCTTCCTTCTTCAAAGGCAAGAGATATTCTTTGTCCGTCAATTTCGCTGAACATAGTAATCAATGTTTTTCCAAAGTCAGAACAGAAGAAATCCTTCACCGCAAATTGCAGTACTCCCAACAATGAAATAATAAGAACTCCCCACACAAACATCCTTAAAAACATCAGCATATTAGTTTCATTACACAAGAAAATGTATGTAAAAACAAGTACAACACCGTATCCCAATAACACAAAGAAAGGTTCGTACTGTGCATATCCTCCAAAGAAAGCATCAGATATATCAAAAGCCATAAATGAAGATATCAGCGCAAAAATAATATAAACACCGTAACTTCCGAATATAACCCGGTTATCTTTTATCCGGGCAAGAAAACTTTTATCATATCTGTTTTTATAATAATACGTCGCAAGATAAACAAACATAATAGCTGACAATACAATCATTCCCCTCATTTTGCACACAAGGAAAAAGTCATATTCTTCGTCTGCATAAGAGAACCAGTCATATCCCGCAAGACCTGAAGACTTGGTAACAAGCTGAACTAAAAGCGGCACTACAGCAGCTACCATAAATATTAGCAAAACTGCCCATATATTTTTTTCAACTTTAATTTTATTTTTCACAAATCTTCCTCCCATCAGAAATGTTACTACAGTTTCAATTATATATATTTCTTAATTGTATGTGTACTCGACACAGCTAATGGTCATTGCCATTATTTCGAAACCGTCACCACTTCTTTAATTTTTATATTATACTAGTCCTTACGAAAAATAACAAGTTTCAATCAACTCTTTTAAGAATAACAAAATATCTCCTACCAATTTTAGTTACCTCTTGCAAAAAAGCCGATACACGTATTATAATGTATGGATAGTTTGTCTTAGCATACAAGACATTAATTATTTGAGGTATACCATGAAAACGATTGAAAACAGAGTAGAATTCACAAAAGAAATGAAAGAAGAATACACCATACTTGCACCGGACATTTTTCCGATGCATATGAGACTCCTCGGCAAGGTATTTGAGTGGTATGGCTATAAAATTGACTTTCTTCACTATCAGGGTAAAGAAGTTATTGACACCGGATTACAGTACGTACATAACGACATGTGTTATCCGGCCATATGTTCAATAGGACAATTACTATATGCTCTCAAATGCGGCGATTATGACCCACACAAGGTTGCTCTTGTATTATTTCAAACCGGTGGCGGCTGCAGAGCATCTAATTATATAAAACTACTCCGTAAAGCGCTAAAAAATATGGGTATGGAGTTTGTTCCCGTTATTTCACTTAATTTTTCAGGAATGGAAAAAAATAGTGGTTTCAAAATTACACCACTTATGCTTTATAAAGGAATCATGTCACTGGTTTACGGAGACATGCTTATGCTTTTGCGTAATCAGGTTAAACCTTACGAGGTTAATCCCGGCGAAACTGAAGCCCTTGTGGACACATGGGTTGATAAACTTGCACGGCAATTCGAACACAATAAAGGTCTTGTAAGTAAAGGTGTTCAACGTAATTTTGATGCTCTTGTCAAAGATTTTCACGACATAGAAAGAACCAGCGAAAAGAAAATCAAAGTCGGAGTTGTTGGAGAGATTTATGTTAAATATTCACCGTTTGGTAATAACAACCTTGAACGATTTCTTGAAGAACAGGGTTGTGAAGTTATGGTTCCCGGTGTTCTTGCATTTTTCCAATACTGCTTCCATGATGATGTGACAGACTTCAAATTGTATGGCATGGGACCTGTAAGTCACCACGTATCTGCACTTGCAGAATATGTTATGTCAAAAATGGAACACCGAATGTTAACAGCATTAAAAAAATATCCGGATTTTGTAGCACCTTCCGACTTCAACGAAATCAAAAAACATGGTGATAATATTATTCATCGCGGAGTTAAGATGGGAGAAGGATGGCTGCTCCCTGCCGAGATGATAGAACTTATTGAGAGCGGATATAACAATATAGTGTGTGCACAGCCTTTCGGTTGTCTGCCTAACCACATCGTAGGCAAAGGCGTTATCCGTACTCTTAAAGAGATGTACCCATACTCTAATGTATGTCCTATAGATTACGACGCAGGTGCAACTAAGGTTAATCAGGAAAACAGAATTAAGCTTATGCTTGCAGTGGCAAAAGAGCAGGAGTAACTAAAGAAATTCCTTTACACAGCGAATTTCGAATTCACACACCGCGATAGCAGGTAAGATAAACTCAATCAAAATGAATTAGAAGGAATTGTATTATGAAACGTATAGGTTTAGACATTGGTTCTACCACAATAAAATGTGTGGTCCTTGATGAAAAAAACAATATCGTATATTCAGACTACAAAAGACACCTTTCACGTATAGCTTATATGACACAGTGTCTGTTAGATGCTATATCGGAACAATTCCCCGGCGAAGATATGTCACTTGTTATATCAGGTTCTGCCGGTATGGGTATTGCTACTGATATGAATATACCATTTGTTCAGGAAGTATATGCGACAAGAACTTCAGTTAAGAATCTCATCCCTGAAACAGACACTGTTATTGAACTTGGTGGAGAAGATGCCAAGATTTTGTTCCTGTCAAATGGACTGGAAGTTCGTATGAACGGCAGTTGTGCCGGCGGAACCGGTGCTTTTATCGACCAAATGTCAACACTTATGAATATAACTCCTGATGAACTTAATGTTTATGCAAAAGAACATGAAAAAATATACACCATCGCATCACGATGCGGTGTATTTGCAAAGACGGATATTCAGCCGCTTATCAATCAGGGCGCACGTAAAGAAGATATCGCGGCAAGTATACTTTACGCAGTTGTAAATCAGACAATCGGCGGACTTGCCCAAGGCCGTGAGATAGAAGGCAACGTTCTTTATCTGGGCGGGCCTCTTACATTCCTTTCAGAGCTTCGTCGCAGTTTTAACAAGGTTCTTAACCTTCATGGTACATGCCCCGAAAACTCTCTGTATTACGTTGCACTTGGTGCTGCTATGTCTCCGACAGATACTTCATTTGTCCTGAAGGAGTTATCTGAAAGAATTAGCAATTATACTTCATCTGCAGGTTATACCAGTTGTACTCCTCTGTTTGAATCAGATGCAGACTACGAAGAATTCTGCAGCAGACATGAGCACGACTCTGATAACATACACGAGATTACCGAACCGGCAGACAAAATGTTTCTCGGAATTGATGCGGGTTCGACTACGGTCAAAGCCGTATTATGTGATGAAAACGGCAATATTTTCAATCCAAGCTACCAGTCGAACAGCGGCAATCCGGTTCCTCTTATAAAGTCTTACCTTGAAGACTTATATAAAAAATGGCCTGACATTAATATCTGTTCAGCCGCCGTTACAGGTTATGGTGAAGATATAATTCGTAATGCTTTTCACGTGGATTACGGAATCGTTGAAACCATTGCCCATTATACCGCCGCAAAAAAATTCAAACCGGATGTAGATTTTATTATAGATATCGGTGGCCAGGATATAAAATGTTTCAAAATACATAACGGTGCCATCGACAATATTTTCCTGAACGAAGCATGTTCTTCCGGTTGCGGTTCATTTTTACAAACCTTTGCCGGCGCACTCGGCTACGAAATGAACGACTTCGCAAAAATGGCAGTCAAAGCGGACATGCCCGTTGACCTTGGTTCACGTTGTACCGTATTTATGAACAGTTCAGTTAAACAGGCCCAAAAAGATGGTGCTTCTATCGGTAATATTTCAGCAGGGCTTTCTATAAGTGTTGTTAAAAATGCACTTTACAAAGTTATACGATGCGCCAACACAGACTCTCTTGGCAAAAATATAGTTGTTCAGGGCGGAACATTCCTTAACAATTCGGTACTTCGCGCCTTCGAGCAGGAGATAGGAAGAGACGTAATAAGACCACACATTTCAGGGCTTATGGGAGCGTATGGTGCAGCACTGTACGGAATGAATAAGTGCAACAAAAACGGCACCAGTAAAATTGCCAATGCAAATGACCTTAAATCGTTTACCCACGAGGTTAAAGTTTTACAATGCAATGGTTGTAATAATCACTGTCGTCTCACTGTTAATACATTTGATAACGGACGAAAGTTTATTGCAGGAAACCGATGCGAAAAACCACTTAATCTCCCTAAGAGTTCTGTTCATCATGATTTGTATGAATATAAAAATCAATTACTTATGAAATACAGAACTAATAATATTATCCCCGGCAGACCAACTATCGGAATTCCGATGGCTTTAAATATGTATGAGTTATTACCATTCTGGCATACAATGTTTGATTCCCTTGGTTTCAACGTTGTGGTTTCACCTGTATCTAACAGACAGCTCTACCTTGATGGGCAACAAACCATTCCTTCAGATACAGTTTGTTTCCCTGCCAAACTGGTTCACGGACATATTGATGCGCTGACCAAAACCGAAGTTGACGCAATATTCTATCCGTGTATGAGTTACAATCTGGACGAAGGACTTGGTGACAACCATTATAACTGTCCTGTAGTAGCTTATTATCCTATCGTTATTGATGCCAATGTTAAGAAAATAAAAGAAAAGGTTTTCATAGATGATTTTGTTGGTATTCATATGCCTAAATCATTTTATAAAAACTTCAGGAAAACGCTTGCAAAATACGGCTATAATTTCAGTACATCAGCCATTAAAAAAGCCGCAGACAAATCATATAAAGAGTATGCAGCGCACATGAACGCCATAAGAGAAAAAGCTGATGAATATCTTCAAATTGCCCGTAGTGAGAACAAACCGGTTATAGTTCTTGCCGGCAGACCATACCACATTGACCCGGAGGTTAACCACAGTATCAATAAAATGATATGTAACCTTGGCGCTATTGTGCTTACGGAAGACAGCATCAGCTGGCATGAAAAGAAGTTCCCGACCAACGTACTTAATCAGTGGACATATCATTCACGATTGTATGCCGCAGCAAAGTATGTGTCAAAAAACCGGGATAAGGACCTTAATATCAACCTCGTTCAACTTGTATCTTTTGGTTGCGGTGTTGATGCCGTTACAACAGACGAAGCACGATCCATTATTGAGAGTTCCGGCAAGATATACACCCAAATTAAAATTGACGAAGTATCTAACATGGGAGCCATCAAGATACGACTCAGAAGCTTATTCTCAGCCGCAGGAATTGTGTAACGCAAGGTGACAGTTACCACTCGCAGATGTTTTGTGACACAGGGTGACAGTTACCACTCGCAGGCGTTTTGTAACACAGGGTGACAGTTACCGCTCGCAGGCGTTTTGTAACGCAGGGTGACAGTTATCTCCCGCAGATGTTTTGTAACGCGGTATGACAACTATCTCCCGCAGATGTTTTGTAACACAATTTGACAATTATCGCTCACAAACGTTTGTAACACAATGGGGCGTTCATATACGCAACGAATACGTTATACCGATCATTTATCTTACAACACAGAAATTTTATAAGCCCGACAATCATTATAAGTGTTTGTCGGGCTTAATTTTTTATCTGATACCTTTTATGAAATTATCTTTTATAATGTTTTGTCATAACTCTACTTAAGGTTCCATCTAAGCTGTGCTGCCGCATAAGCCGCGTAGAGTGCTTTCTTAGGATCGTTAATGCTTTTTCCATAGAGGAGTGCCGATTGTCCCCATCTCCAGGATACTGAATCCGATAATCCCCAGAACGTCACACCGGTAATCGGGGAACCACTCATACGCATTTCTACAAGGCCTTTCATAAACTGAAACCAATATTCACAGTACAGTGCATCTGACGATTCATTGTCGTTAACTATATCAAGCTCCGTAATCTGAATCTCAAAACCTGCATCAAGAAACTTTTTAGCGGTATCCAACTGCTCTCCTACTGTCGGCCACTTTAATCCAAGGTGACATTGCATACCCACACCGTTACATATCTTTTCCCCTTCAGGATTGATATCATCGGCCTCATTGAAATAATTAACCATTGCAACTATTTTATCAGCCACCTGACTGGTATTGTAATCGTTATAGAATAAAGTCACCTCATCTCTCATGCCGTATTCCTTAAGAATATCATGAGCTATCTTAAATGACAGCTTGGCATATGTAGGTCTTGTGGAGAGAGAAGCATTATATCCAATGTCATATATTTTAGACCAATTTTCATCGGTTCCGTCCGAATGCTGATGGAAATACTCATTAACGATATCCCACGAATATATCACATCACGGTTCGGACTTTCACATATATGTTTCATAACATTAGTTACATAATAAATTACTCTCTGATCCATAACGTCCGACGAAACAAATGCTCCGTCTTTATTATACCCTTCTTTGAAGAAATTGATAGGGGTCTGACTATGCCAGATAAGCACATGTCCCCTCATCCTTATTCCGTTATCTTTTGCAACCTGCATTATCTTATCAATCGTATCAAGATTCAATGCCGGCACATCACTTTCTTCATATCCTTCCGGAATTATGTATCCCTGTTCTTTTGCTTCCTCACACGAAATCAATCTGTTAAACTCAGGGTTTCTAAAGTCCTTCGATGGGTCAGCCAGAATATACGACGGTTTCATTTCATTTTCAAGAGTAAAACTGTTGTAATTATCTCTTACATGCTTCATTGTATCAGCATCCTGTAACTCTCTCTTACCTAATACATCATATGTAAGACATGTTCCAACATTACCAAATATTTCTCCATATTCCTTCAAAAGACTGTCATTGTCACATGGAATGTATTCCCACGAACCGGTTTCTGAAACCACTGAAGGAGTCGGAATCGCTGTTGGCACCGGAGTAGGTGAAGGTTCCTTTGTAGGTATTACTGTTGCAGTTGCCGTCACCTGATTATTTCCGGATGGACTGGTAGTACTCGGAGAATCCGCTATCGGTGATGCTGTCACGGCTGATATTCTCTTCGCCTTTACAACAACCCTGCATTGCATTTTTTTAGTTTTCTTACCCACACTATACTTTGCAACCACTTTAGTAGTCCCCTTTTTAGCAGCAACTACTTTAACCGACTTCTTCTTAATGTTCTTAAGTTTTGCTATTTTTTTATTAGCTACACTCCACTTAACTTTTTTTACACCGGACGCTTTCAATACAAAAGACTTTCCTTCTACTATAACCTTCTTAGAATTGTTAAGTTTAGGTTTAGCTTTTGCATTTACATTATCCGAATAATTGACCTGACCTGCCACAATAGAAAAAGCAACAACTAAAGAAACTCCTGTGGCAATCTTTTTCATAAAACCCATTTTAATAATTCCTCCAAAAACCTGATATAATACTATAGCATAAATCAATATTCATTCTGTAATGATATAGTGAATATTAATACTTACCAAGACCGGTACTCAACTTAATATCACCATCACCCGAATAATTGTTGCTAACCGGAACATAATTCTTACTTGATACTGCACTGCTTCCGTAAGAACTTCCACCCTTAAGCTTAAATCTTTCAATTGTGCCGAGAAGATTTGTTGCCTGACTTGAAAGCTGTTCACTTGCAGCTGCACATTCTTCACTTGTAGCAGAGTTTGTCTGAACAACCTGTGACACCTGCATTATTGCCTGATTAACCTGAGTTAACGCAATTTCCTGATTATTGGATGCCTCGGCAATATTATCAATAATATCAACAATCTTTTCAACCTGATTAACAATATGTGTCAACGCAGTCACCGTATCATCTGCAAGTCGTGAACCATTACGTACCTTACTGATAGAATCTTCTATCATTGCTGCTGTTTCAGTTGCTGCCTGAGAGCTCTTAAATGCAAGATTACGAACTTCTTCTGCTACTACCGCAAATCCCTTACCGTAAGAACCGGCTCTTGCCGCTTCTACTGCAGCATTAAGTGCAAGAATATTGGTCTGGAATGCAATATCATCAATAACCTTTATGATCTTAGATATGTTTTCTGATGCTTCATTAATCTCTCCCATTGCAATCTTAAGCTCGTTCATTCGCTGACTACCGTCCTTTGCATCTTTGCTTGCAACATGTACAAGTTCATTGGCTTCATTAGCCTGGACTGCATTTTCCTTAGTCTTAGCCGCAATACCCTCAATTGACTCAGTAACCTCTTCAATAGCACTTGCCTGTTCCGTAGAGCCTTGAGCAAGTGACTGGCTTGCTGCCGCAACCTGTTCAGCACCCGTATTAACCTCAAGAGATGCTGTCTTAATTGTTGAAAGCACATCATTGTTATCATCCACCAGAGTTTTAAGAGCATTAGCCAAAGTGTCATTTTCTGATAATGGCTCAACTTCAACAGTGAGATTACCACCGGCAATCTGTTCAGCAAGGTCAGCACTGGATTTTATAGCACTTGCCACCTTCTGAAAATCATCCATTATAACACCGAATTCATTCTTCCCAAGGGATGAAAACTCAACATCAGTATCACCTACAGCAAGTTTATTCGCAATGTTTGCAAGTTTTTTCAGACAACCTTTAATATTACAAACAAGTAAAATTGCTGCTGTAGTTGCCAGCGTTACGCCTATCAGCATAAATATTATGAGAAACATTTCGGCTCTTTTTACCCAGCCCATACTTTCCCATTCAAGTTCTACAACAACACCGGCTTCATCACAAGCCTCCTGGTACACAGCTATATCTCCGCCTAAGTGCTCTATTGAGTGAACTCCTACCAAAAACATCAGTATAATAACAGCGATCGAAAAAGCCAAAACCATTATTAATCTTGCCCGTATTGAAATATTTTGTCCCTTCATGTTTTATTCCCCCTATTCCTGCTCATCCTCAGTTTCTTCAACCGGCATATTATCTTCCTCTTCATCCTCCGGATCCTTTAACAATTTATCAATATCTATCATTAATTTCACATCATCTTCAATCTTTCCTATACCGTATATATATCTGTCTGCGAGACCTTCAAGCTGTCCTATCTCCGGCGGTGGAAGTATATCTTCTTTTGGTATACTTACAACCCCTTCGATTTTCTCAACTATAAGTCCGACAACATACCCTTTTAACTCCGTAATGATAATACACGTTCTGTCAGTATATTCAAATGAATCATATCCAAAACGTATTCTGACATCAATTACCGGGATTATCTTTCCACGAAGATTGATTAGTCCTTTAACATAATTTTCGGTATCAGGGATATCCGTTATTTTTTGGAAGCTTATTATCTCATTAACGTACCTAATCGCTATTGCATAACTCTCTCCGGCTGTAACAAAGGTCATGTACAAGTCCTTTTGAGTATCTTCTTCCAAAAATTCTTCATCCTGAACTTCTTTTGTTGTCTCATCTATCACATCAATCATCCCCTTTCGTTATGGTGCAAAAAATCCTGCGGGATCCAGTATAAGCGCAAGCCCTCCGTCACCCAACTGGGTACAACCGGATATGCCTTTTATTTTCTTAATATACGATGGCATCGGCTTGACTACTATCTCCTGTTCCCTTACAAGTCTGTCAGCGAACAGACATACTACACTTCCCTCATTTTCCATGATAAGAACAGCTCCTTTTTCGATATCCTGTTCCCCATTTTCTATACCAAAC
>SVEK01000063.1 GCA_015057405.1 Lachnospiraceae bacterium | reverse complement strand
GTTTAGCTTTGTATTTTTTAATTTTTCCGACTTTAAGATTCTGCTCTTTTAAGACCTGCGGCTTACTGTCAGAACCATATGTAATATTGCCGCTATCACTCATGTTTGCTGTCGGATTATTAAAAAAATTGTTTGATATGTTGTTTGGTGCATCATTTGGCGCGCCGGCATCCTTACTGTTGTTATTTACGTTATCCGAATTACTGTTTTCCGTTTTACTGTTTTCCGAATTCTCTGTTTTATTATCATCCTGCTGTATTCCATCTGTTTTTTCATCATTTTTTTCTTCATTCGCAGGGGGTTCTTTCACGTCTATTTTATTTTTTTCAGCATATTTCCATGCATATGAATTCTTGACAGCATATATCACAAGTTTGTCATCGCACTCATTAAACACATCATCTGCTATTGTTTCCACACTTTCCGGAATATATATTTCCTGCAAATCAACACAAAAATAAAACGCTTCTTTTTCAATGGATTTCATACCGTCAGAAACAACAACTGCAGTTAATCCCTCTACACTTACAAATGCACTGTTACCTATAGTTACCACACCTGCAGGAATTACCGTGTTTTTACATCCGGCAAGGAGTTTATTGGCAGTCGAATCAATTAACGCATTGCAATTGTTTCTGCTGTCGTATGCTTCATTATTTTGGGCAACAGCTATTTTTTCTAAACTTACACATCCGTAAAATGCATTTTCCCCGATTAAATTAACACTATCCGGAATACTTAATTCCACCATTTCGAAACAACACGAAAATGCACCGTCTCCTATAGTCTCTACCCCTTTCGGAATACAGACCGATTGTAACGAACGGCATACGCCAAACGCGTTGTTACCAATAGATTTCAAACTGTCGGGAAATACGATACTTTTTATATTCCATGCATTTGAAAATGCCTCATCGCCAATTGCAGTGACACCTTCGCCTATAACAACATTATTTATTGCAGGCACTTCCGCAAACGCTCTTCTCTCAATCTCTCCCGTTCCCGTTATTGTAAGAAGTCCGTCTTCATCAAGAACATACGAAAGACCTTCCCCACATGTTCCCGTCGCTTCTATTTCTCTATCATATACAACATCCGGCAGACAAATTCCTGCCGGCTCTTTGTACTGATAACTTTCTGCTTTTGCAGCTCTTTCTCCAAAGCCCGCTCCGGTTACAAAAGTTGCCGTTAATATAACCATTAAAATTATTAATTTATTTTTCACACTTCTCCATTTCATAAAATACACCACCTCATTTTAACTCTGCCATCAGTTCAAATCATATATTCCAACACTTACCCTGTTTTCGCCATCGTATAACAATGCGTTTGACATCATAACAATGCGTTTGACATCATAAATTCAACTATTTTCAACGTCGCAATGCACAACTGATAATTCGCTGACTTTTAGCTTACTTAATATAATAACGAATTAAGCATATAATAATGTGACAGTTTGATATATTTTTGACGTTACTATCTAAAAGAAAATAATGAATACGCGCCTTATTCCTTAGTGATATATCCTAATATGTCCGCTGGTTCCGTCTTGATTGTATCTATAGATCGTATTTCCTATAGTTTCAGACCTTGTATATAGGGCTTCGTAATACAGTTTAACATAATCACCCACAGCTATACCTGATATTTCATCTGTTGATAGTTCAACAGCGTAATACTCCGGACACCATGTTTCATCACATTTCAGTCTGACAATGGAGAATCCTTCTTTTCCTGATTCAATGCTTTCAACCAATAGGTTGTTTATCAGTATGCATCCGCCATCCAATACTTGAGAAGGGGTTGGTGACGGCTCAGATGAAGGAACTGGTGACGGCTCAGGAGAAGGCGATAATACCGGTACATCCGGTGTGTTCTTCTTCTGTTTAGTAACTGTTATTCTGTATTTTTTTATCGGTTTCCTGCCTGCCATGACTTTTATTGTACACGTTCCAACTTTTTTTGCCTTAATTATTCCCTTTTTTGACACGGTTACAACGTTTTTGTCAGAATTTTTATAACTATATTTTTTCTTATGCTTAAGTTTGTATTTTTCACCTTTTTTCATGCTTATCTTCTTTACCCGGGAAGGGGCGGCATCTGCATTCACCGAACTGTTGATTCCCTGAACACATAGGGCAGCAATTACAGATAGTAATAATGCACATAATACAGATGGCTTTATAATACGGCTTCTTTTATTTTCGGTAATTTTTTGCATAGTTTATTCTCTCCTTCGTGATAAATTGTATTGTTTTTTTGCGTGTTTTAATTATAACAAATTAAAAACAATAAATGTTCGATTTTGCATGAAACGACAAAAAACGGGCATAATTGGTACCTATTATTAAGTTTAGGTAAAATAATCAAAATATAACATTAAAGTTAATGTATTATCTGTGTCGTTTTTATAAAAAGACAGTTAACATTTTTCGAGAAATATAGACGTTTTCGCTACCGGTATCCACTGATTACTTTTCTGATATAGGCGCTATACTAATCACTCCGTCATTTTCAAATATTGCATTCTCTCCAACTAACGTATACATATCAGTAATGGCTACAGATACTTTATCTCCAACAATGTCATATTATTACGTCCCATAAGAACATTATCAGGATAAATACCAGGCGGACTTGATATTTGATTAGAATTATTATGACCGGTATTATCCGTTACATTCATATTGTTTTGGCCGGTGTCAACTTGATTCACATTTCTCATATCCTGATTAGCTGAATTTGAAGCAACCTTTGGTCTTGAAGCTTTATACTTTGCATTCTCATTCAGCTACATGAAAATGAATTGTCATTAATCGCACCTTCAAATTGTTTTTAAGTCGTTTCGCAATTACCTGTTTTTTACAGCTACAGGAGTTTTACTCACATTATATATATTTTAGAAATACATTCCTATGCATTTTATTTTTATATACTTGAGAAAACAGATTGGTAATTGTTTGCACTACAATAAAGTTCTTTTAATAAATCCAATGACAGCATATTATTTTACATTTTTATAGGCACTTGCTTTTATCGAACATATGTGCTATTATCTTATCAGAACATTTGTTCTGGTTTCGGAATGAGATTATATAATCCAATAATGCAACCAATAGGTGATATTCACCCGCATATACCGGTTGAACATTTATCAAAATATACTACGAAAGGTGATGGATTCACATGCTGAGCGAAACTATTTTTGACAAATTGAATATCCTTACTGCCGCTGCAAGATATGATGTTGCATGCACATCAAGCGGTGTCGAAAGAAAAGGCAACGGAACCGGAATCGGCAACGCAACCTCTGCCGGAATCTGTCACTGTTTTTCCGGTGACGGCAGATGCATTTCACTGCTTAAAGTTTTGTTCAGTAATGAATGTATATACGACTGCAAATATTGCATGAACCGACGCTCCAACGATGTACCGAGAACATCATTTACCTCCGAAGAACTTGCCGAACTTACTATATCTTTTTACAGACGTAACTATATAGAAGGATTGTTTCTCAGTTCCGGTATCACCCGTTCACCTAACGATACCATGGAGCAGATGTACAAAACCATATATATGCTGCGCACCCGATACAATTTCCACGGATATATACACGTAAAAGCCATACCCGGAGCCGACCCAAGTCTTATTGACCTTGTTGGATGGTATGCTGACAGAATGAGTGTTAACCTTGAACTTCCCACCACTGACAGTCTCGAAAAACTGGCACCCAACAAGTCGAGGAAAAAGATTCTGACACCTATGAAGCATATTCAGTTACAACGGGACTACGACAGAGAATTTCACGGTGAGTTGCTGCCATACACAGATAACTTTTCCGTCAATGATAATTCCGTTAGCGATAATTCCGTCAATTACACGGAAACCAACGGACGGTCATTAACATCCACCGCACATCATTCCGTTATCCGTAACAGCTCAAACTCTCTCGCGCCAAACGGAGGACAGGCCAACTCAAACACCACTGCACCAAACGGTATGCAGGGCAACCCAAACTCTCCTGCACCAAATGGTATGCAGGGCAATATCGCCGGCGATTTCGTAAGTTACCCTGATGTCAGACGTAATTTTTCAAAACCACCCGTAATGACTGTCGGAACACGAAGATATGTTCCTGCAGGTCAAAGTACACAGATGATTATCGGAGCTACTCCGGATACTGATTACGAGATAATTCATGTGTCTGAAGCCTTGTATAACAAGTTTGACTTAAAGAGAGTCTTCTACTCGGCCTTTGTCAATGTTACGCACGACCCTATATTACCGGAGTACAAAGACGGTCCGCCACTGCTTAGAGAGCACAGATTATATCAGGCTGACTGGCTTCTTAGATTCTATCAGTTTACCGCTGATGAAATTATTACAAAAGATCACCCGACATTAAACATTCTGTTGGACCCTAAGTGTAATTATGCACTTAACCACCTTGAAATGTTTCCTGTTGAGGTTACAACTGCATCATATCATACTCTTTTACGGGTTCCCGGCATAGGGGTTACTTCCGCAAGACGAATTATGGCCGCAAGAAATAATTCCCATCAATACTGCAAACTCACTTTCGCAGATTTGAAACGTCTTGGGATTGTTCTTAAAAGAGCCCAATACTTTATAACATGCTGCGGCAAATCAATGATACCTCTTAAGCTCAGTCAAAGTTTTATTTTGGCTAACCTTTTATGCACCAGAGAAAAGCTGCCATCGTCAATTACGCAAGATGAAGCATACGAACAACTGTCAATATTTGATTTTACAAGTCAGGTTGAACAAACAATTGCAGGATTCGGACACAGGTAAATCAATTTCATGACATGGCATCTCTTTGAAATTGTGAAATACATAATTTGAAAGAAGGTAACCTTATGAATATATCAAGTCTTATACCAATCGAATATCCAACTGACAAACCGCGAAAAGTATATCTGTGCGATGACTCTCCCGAAGGAATTCTAAGTGCAGTTTACGATGCCTGGACAAGCAGATATGGACATTCCCACAATTTCATACAGATTGCCGGTGAATACAATTATTCCTTTTTTTGTGAATATGTTCGCGTTGAAACAGATATTAAAAAAGCCTATAACATTGCTGATGCTATCAAACGCAAAATATCTTCTGATTTTTATCATCTTATAACGGTATGTCTTGCATCTTATGACCGAAGCAGGGCAGATGATATATACAGACTTATTATCCTCGGATTCCACGTAGGAGCATCCGCACGATATAATCTGTCGTTACAATTTGTACAACGCATCAATAAAATAGAGCGAAATGTAAGTAATGAACGACATCATTATATGGGATTTATACGTTTTGAAGAACTCGAAGATAATACTCTTTTTGCAAGATTCAGACCTAAGAATAACATTCTGCCTCTGATTACCGGGCATTTTGCCGACCGTTATCCGAACGAAAAAATAATCATTGCCGACGTTAACAGAAAAAGTGTTGCCTGTATTAACCGTAGCAATATCGGTTACTACAAACTTTCCGATGAAGATTTTGAATCACTGCGACCTGATACATCTCAAGAAGAAAAAACACTTCAGGACTTGTGGAAATGTTTCGTAGATTCCATAGAAATAAAAGAACGCAGAAACACGTCGCTTCAAAGAAACAACATGCCACTGCGTTTTCGTGAATTCACACCTGAATTTCATTAAAATATATTAACAATTAGTAATTACTTATTCCAAGCTTGCATTAAATCTTCTTTCATGTCAAGAACCGCTGCTCTTGATGCATCAGCATAACACTGCGCTCCAAACTTAGCATATTGCTCCTGCTTGTATGCTGCAATAATACCACGGGAAGAATTAACGATTGCACCTAAACCATCTTCATTGAAGAAATTAGCGAGGTCACTACCCTTACCTCCCTGAGCACCATAACCCGGAACAAGAATATATGCCTTTGGCATAAGCTTACGAAGTACTTTTCCCATCTCAGGATAAGTTGCTCCTACAACTGCACCGATGTAACTGTAGTCTTCACCCATTACATCTTCACCCCATCCTGCAACTTTTTCAGCCACATGCTCATATAACGGTTTTCCGTCAATTAATCTGTCCTGAAATTCTCCGCTTGAAGGATTAGAAGTTTTTACGAGAATAAACATACCCTTCTTTTCTTCCTTACATATATCAGCGAATGGTTTAACTCCGTCTGTTCCAAGATAAGGATTAACAGTAACAAAATCTTCGTCAAAACCTGCATATGAATTATTACCGACTTTTACTTTTCCCAGATGACCTACCGCATATGCAGTTGATGTAGAACCAATATCTCCACGTTTAATATCTCCGATTACAACAAGATTTTTTGACTTACAATAATCAACTGTCTTCTTAAATGCTACAAGTCCCGGAATTCCAAACTGCTCATACATTGCAATCTGAGGTTTCACAGCAGGAATAAGATCATATACTGCATCAACAATTCCTTTGTTATACTGCCATATAGCTTCTGCCGCACCTTCAAGAGTTTCACCAAACTCTTCAAATGCTTTGTCAAGAATGTGCTGCGGCACAAATCCCAACATAGGATCTAACCCCACAACAATCGGTGCTTCCGTTTTCTTAATACCTGCTACAAGTTTATTAATCATAATAGTTCCTCCATATTTTATTAATGTACTCTCAAGCTATTAGAATAATAAATTCAAAGAGTACATATTATTTATAAGTTCCTCCTGAAAAAACTTCAACACTTATAATATTACTTCCTTACCGGCCACAAAAGTTTTAACAATCTTTCCTCTAACTTTACGACCATTAAACGGAGTATTTTTACCCATCGAATAAAACTTCTCTGCGTTGATTTCATACTCCTCATCTATGTCCGCAATAACTATATCAGCAACTTTACCCTTTGTCAGACTGCCACGGTCAATACCGGCAATACGTGCCGGATTGGTACTCATACATTTTACAAGTTCCGGCAAAGTGACTACCTTTTTATTGCACACCAATTCTGTATATGACAATGCAAATGCAGTTTCAAGTCCAACAATTCCAAATGGAGCCTTTGCCATTGACTGATTTTTCTCCTCGGCACTATGAGGAGCATGATCCGTAGAAATAACTTCCATTATCCCCTGACGAATTCCGTCTATCAATGCTTCAACATCTTCTTTGGCTCTAAGTGGCGGATTCATTTTATAATTAGCATCATCCTCGGTAATGTCTTCATCCGTCAAAGTAAAATGATGCGGACAAACTTCAGCCGATACAGGAAGTCCTGCATCTTTTGCGTCTTTTACAAGTTTTACCGAATCCTTAGTTGAACAATGACATAAATGAAGCTTAGCTCCGGTCTCTCCTGCGAGCATTATATCTCTTGCAGTAATTATATCTTCAACTGCGTTGGTAATTCCGTTAAGTCCAAGCATATCAGCACACTTACCGGCATTCATTACACCCCCGCGCACAAGATTGATATCTTCACAATGAGCAAATACAACGATTCCTTTATCCTTAGCTATCTTCATTGCTTCACTGTACAATCCTGAATTCATAACAGACTTACCATCTTCACTTATAGCCTTCATTCCCATATCTGCCATAGTTTCTATGTCAGCAAGAACTTCTCCCTGTTGGTTTACTGTAACAGCACCTACAGGATATACATTAACACATGCATCTTTTTGAATAATGTCCATCAACATGGAATAATTTTCTGCACTGTCTATTACCGGTTTTGTATTAGGCATGCAAAATACAGAAGTATACCCGCCTGCTGCTGCCGCCATACTTCCGGTCTTAACAGTCTCCTTATGTGTAAGTCCCGGCTCTCTAAAGTGTACATGCAAATCAACAAATCCCGGCATAACGTACAAACCACTTGCATCAA
>SVEK01000062.1 GCA_015057405.1 Lachnospiraceae bacterium | reverse complement strand
ACTTCTTGATCTTGCTGATGAAATGGGGCTTCTTGTTAATGATGAATCATTTGATATGTGGGAGCTTAGCAAGACTCCTTATGATTATGCAAGATTTTTTAATGACTGGCATGAAAAGGACGTTGCAAGCTGGATAAGAAGAGACCGTAATCATCCGTGCGTTATTATGTGGAGCATAGGTAATGAGATATATGATACCCATGCCGGAGAACGGGGACGGGAGCTTACCCGTATGCTTATGGAGCTTGTACGCAGTCATGACCCCAATCAAAATGCAGCAGCTACTCTTGGCTCAAATTATATGCCCTGGGAAAATACCCAAAAGTGCGCCGATATAATCAAATTAATTGGCTACAACTATGCGGAGGCATATTATGACGAACACCATAAGGAGCATAAGGATTGGATAATATACGGAAGTGAGACTGCTTCAGTGGTTCAAAGCAGAGGGATATATCATTTCCCGGCAGATGTTCCAATACTTGATGATGATGACCGACAGTGTTCATCATTGGGAAACAGTATTACAAGCTGGGGAGCAAAAAGTATTGAAAAATGTATAATTGATAACCAAAATGCAGATTATTCTGCAGGAATGTTTATTTGGAGCGGATTTGATTATATAGGTGAGCCAACACCGTATCATACTAAGAATTCCTATTTTGGTCAGGTAGATACAGCGGGGTTTGCAAAAGATTCATTTTATGTTTATCAGGCGGAATGGACTGATTACAGAAATTATCCCATGGTTCATGTGTGGCCGTACTGGGATTTTAATGAAGGACAACTTATTGACATTATGGTGTGTTCCAATGCGCCAAAGGTGGAATTGTTTGTAAATGGAGTGTCATTGGGCGTAAAACTTATCGATCACAAACATGGTAATGAGCGTATTGCCAGATGGAAGCATCCTTATTCTAAAGGAGAACTTCGGGCAGTTGCTTATGATGAACATGACAATATTATTGCACAGGATTGTACTGAATCCTTTGGTGATCCGGTTAAACTTGAGGCAGTTTGTGACAAGTATACTTTCAATTCAGACGGAACTGATCTTGTATTTGTTACTATATATGCGCTGGATGCAGACGGACATGAAGTCTGCAACGCTAACAACAGAATAAATGTAACTGTTACAGGTTCGGGTCGTCTTGCAGGTCTTGATAATGGAGACAGCACAGACACTGATTCGTATAAATGTAACAGTAGAAGAATGTTTTCAGGCAAATTACTGGCCGTAATACAATCTGATAATACAGAAGGAAATGTGGTTGTTACTATCGAAAGTAAAGGGCTGGAGCCTGTTACGATACATTTGGTGGCAAATGATACCTGTTGTTGTAACAAGGAAAATAAATTGTCGGAGAATAATTCAGAATTTTATGTTGATGATGTTACAATATGTGAGATTTATGAAGAGGTTCCGATTAGAAAACTCGAAATAGTTGCTAAGGACAGGGTGTTTACAAAAGACAGACCTGTTATAGAAGCAATAGTTAATATATTACCGGCAAATGCAACATATGATGATATCTGTTGGAGGGCAACCGATGACAGAGGTGTTACTTCGGGAATTGTAAATCTGGAAGTAACAGACAACCGTGTGGTTATGCATGGGGTGGCAGATGGTACATTTAGACTGCGTTGTACTGCCAATAATGCAAAAAAACATCCGGATATAATATCTGTATTAGAGTTTACTGTAGAAGGAATGGGAGTTATGCACTATAATCCTTATGAACTTATATCAGGAAGTTTATACTCATATTCGGAAGGTGCGGTTGCAGGAGGCAATGAAAGAGGTGTTGCAACCCCAAGAGACCATAAGAGTATTCTTGTATATGACAATATTGACTTTGGTGAATGGGGTTCTGATTTGATAACTATTCCTATATTTGAGCTTGAAAGCAGTGAACTTAATTTTGAAATATGGGAAGGAATACCTTTTGCTGATGGAAGTACACTTTTATTGGATGCGGTGTATGACAAACCATCAATATGGAACACATATCAGGAAGAAACTTTTAAACTTGCTAAACGGGTTAAAGGAATAAGCTCTATTGGTTTCGTTTTTTATCGTAAAGCGCATGTTAAAGGGTTTAAATTTGAAAGATTGGACAAGGCATATTGTAGGATTAATATGTCAGATGCTGATAGTGTATACGGCGATTCTTATAGCATTAAAGGGGAGGTTGCCTACGATATAGGCAATAACGTATCATTTGTATATGAGAATATGGACTTTGGTAGTAAAGGTGCCGGAAAAATAACAATATGCGGCAGAACATCCCTTGACAATAATACAATACATGTAAGATTTGAAAATGAAGAACAAAGTTATAATAATATAATAGAATTTGAAAAATCAGAAGAATTCACGGAAAGAAGTTTTGAACTGGAAATGCTTCAAGGCTGCGGAAGTGTTTCGTTCATTTTCCTTCCGGGAAGTAACTTTGATTTTGCATGGTTTAGATTCGACAGCTAATAGTTATCTTATGATGATGTATGCAAGGTATGAAGCGTAGAGAGTAACCATGATTGCTCCTTCGATTCGGTTAATGTCTTTTCTTATCAGAATCATTATATTAATAATAACTGTAACGGCAAGCATTACCACGCAGTCATATATTGCCAGCATAGGATTAGTGATAGCTGCCAGGTCGATCGGACTTATAGCAGCGGCACTACCGAGCACGAACAGTACGTTGAATATGTTAGAGCCGACTACATTTCCTACAGCAAGGTCATTTTCATTCTTGGTTGAAGCTACAATGGAAGTTACAAGCTCAGGAAGAGAAGTTCCAAGAGCAACTATCGTAAGTCCGATTAATGTATCTGATATGTTGAAACTTCTGGCGATTGCGGAAGCTCCTGAAACAACGCTGTTTCCGCCTAATGCGATGCCCCCAGCTCCTACAAGAATAAACATAATACTTTTCCCAATTCCCAACTCTTGAGAATTATCTTCGGATTCATTACTGTGAAGTTTGCGTTCCTTAATAGTATCCTTAATAAGAAGTAAAACGTATGCAATGATTCCCACAATAAGAAGTATTCCGTCTAATCTGCTGATTTTTCCGGGCTTAAGTCCATTTATAAAAAAGTTAACACAGAATAAAACGAGAATAGTTGATGTAATAACATTGATAGGATAATCTCGTTTAATAATTGAATCTGATACTTTTATCGGTTTAATAATTGCACACACACCTACTACCATGAGAAGGTTAAATATATTAGAACCAATAACATTACTTACGGCCATTGCATTGGCACCTTTAATGGAGGAAGTGATACTAACAGCTGCTTCAGGTGCACTTGTACCAAATGCGGTGATTGTAAGACCGATAATAATCGTTGGGATGTTAAATCGTTTTGCAACGCTGGAACAACCGTCAACGAATATATCAGCTCCTTTTATTAATAGAACAAAACCAACAATCAAAATAATATATGGCATTATTGGTGACATGTTTATAAGTGTTTCCATTATTTTTGTATTCCTCCGCGTACAGTAAATGTGTATAGTTTATATTTGATATTAATTCCAATACTGCATAATTATATACATTGAAAAAATAATTGTCAAGAAATCAGCGAATTGTGTACGTGTTGCTTATTTTTATTTCTGATAGTATAATTGGGAGAGTTTCCGATAAGGGGCAGTAAGTACATATAAGGGAGGCCTTCATAATATGAAAAGTAATCTGAAATGCAACTTGAAAAGAATGATAGGATATTATAAACCGTATATGAACATATTTGTTGCGGATATTCTGTTTGCATTTTTGTCAGCGGCTATTGCACTTGTTATACCTCTAATCGTAAGGTATGTAACCGGTACGTTAATCTACAAAGATACAGATGTGATTATGAAGGAACTGCTGTATATTGTATTGGTTTTTGCCGGGCTGGTTATTTTGGATTGTTATAGTAAATATTTCATAGGAAATTATGGTCATGTTATGGGAGCAAAAATGGAATATGATATGCGTTCCGAGTTGTTTGAACATATGCAGAAACTTTCGTTTTCTTTCTATGATGATGCCAAAGTCGGTAAACTTATGAGCAGAATTACTACCGATTTATTTGAAATAACAGAGCTTCTTCATCACGGACCGGAGAATATAATTTTGTCGTTGTTAAAGATTGCGGGTGCTCTTGTGATTCTTACCGGAATAAGTGTGAAGTTAACAATCGCAGCATTTGTTGTACTTCCTGTAATGTTCGTTTTTGCTTTTATTCTTAATAAGAAAATGAGACGTGCATTTAGACGTAACAGAGAAACTATTGCAGAAATCAATGCGAGAATAGAAGATAATTTGTCGGGTATAAGAGTTGTTAAATCTTTTGCAAATGAAAGTATTGAGAGCAGTAAATTTAAGGTTGGAAATGATAATTTTCTGGCCGCAAAACGAAATAGTTACAGATATATGGGAATGTTTCAATCGGGTGTTTCTACATTTACAACTTTGATACAGATGTGTGTAATTGTTGCCGGTGCATTTCTTATCTCGAAAGGTAATCTTAATGTAACTGATTTGCTGACATTTTTATTGTATATAGGCGTGTTTACAGAGCCAATCAGGACATTGGTTGATTTTACGGAACAGTTTCAAAATGGATATACAGGTTTTGAAAGATTTGTTGAGATTATGGATATAAAACCGGATATAGCCGATACTCCCGATGCTACGGATATATCAGATGTGAAAGGACATGTTGAGTTTGATAATGTGTCGTTCAGATATAATGACGGTGTGGAAAATGTACTTAATAATGTGAATCTTTCTGTTGAAGCCGGAAAATATGTGGCTATTGTCGGAACTTCCGGAGCCGGAAAAACTACCATGTGTTCTCTCATTCCAAGATTTTACGATGTGACAGAAGGTACAATAAGTATTGACGGAAAAGATATTCGTGATATTACTCTTAAAAGTCTGAGAAGACATATTGGTGTAGTTGCCCAGGATGTATATCTTTTTGCCGGAACAATATATGAAAATATTCTTTACGGAAAGCCTGATGCAACGAAGGAGGAAGTGATTGCTGCAGCAAAGAATGCTAATGCACATGAGTTTATTATGTCATTTCCTGATGGGTACGATACAGATATTGGTCAGCGCGGAATTAAGTTGTCCGGTGGTCAGAAACAGCGTATTTCTATTGCCAGAGTGTTTTTGAAGAATCCACCTATTCTAATTTTTGATGAGGCTACATCGGCTCTTGATAATGAAAGCGAAAGGGTTGTTCAATCTTCTCTTGAAACTTTGGCACGTAACCGTACCACGTTTGTTATTGCCCACAGACTTTCTACTATACGAAATGCAGAGTGTATTCTTGTACTGACGGAGGACGGAATTGCGGAGTCAGGAACACACAAGGAACTCATTGAACTTGGAGGAGTATACGCATCCTTATACGAGTAAGGACATTTCCGCATAATAAATTACATGCCCCCGGCATGACAAAATACACGCCCCCGGCACCTTTACATTGTATGGCACGTTTTCACTATTTGCCATTCGTAGCGGTACATAAACAAGCAAAAAAACGCTTGTTAAGTACCGACGATGGCAAAATGCCATACTATGCAAAGGTACCGGGGGCGTATTATAGTGAGATGAGGTTTGGGGCGTTAATAATTTGATGCGGAGAATGAGCGGATCGCCTTGTGATTCAAAATGGGCGAATTGTCGGTGTAGTAACACATGTGTGTGTCAATCTATGATACCTATAGCTATGTAGGTAACCTGATGATACCTACACAGCCTTAAATTTTTGGAAGCCGAGGATAGAGGTCAATTTCTGTCTACCCGTTGGCTTCCTTTTTGTATTCAATCTTCTTTAGGATTTCTTTGAGTAATGCGTTCCGTTCCTCGTTAGTCATTTCATCATAGCTGGCTAACAGAGTTTCGGTTTGAGGGATAAGGTTTGTTTTGGCGTTGTGGCTCTGCTCCATACGGGCGATTGTAATTTCGTTTTCAGAGATTTTCGCCTTAACCTCTGCTACAGAAGCGTTCAGCTTATACAGTTGATTACGCACAAAGCAAAAATCTACTTGTAATCAATGTGGCGGAAAAATGAAAAGGGGCTGTCGCACTAAGGAATTAGTGCGCAGCTCCTTTTTCATGCAAAAAATAACTGCCAGACCTCGAAAGAATCCGGCAGATGGTGTAAAATGAATGTATGACCAAACACATTATCTTACAGAAAAATTATAACGAAAACTTAGACGGATATCAATTAAAACTTCCGTTAAATATTGAAACAATTATTCCTGTTTTTAGGGTGGTTTGAGTAAGATTAACGTCTTCCCATTGTAATGCACACAATTCTCCAATACGGATACCTGTATATAGAGACAAGAACACTCCAAATTTATACAAATCCATATCATCTATAAGAACGCTGATTAACGCATCTTGCTCCGCCTGCGTTAAGACACGCATCTCCTTTTCTTTTTTCTTAATGGTGAGTTTACTAAGATTGCAATTAACCGCAAAACTTTTATACCTTGCATATTCCATTGTGCTCTTAATGATGGTCAAAATATCAGTAACAGTTTTTGGTGCCAACCCTCCAGCGTTATCCAAACGTCCATCCGTGAGTTGATATTCGATGAAGTTCTCCACAAGTTCTGTTGATAGAGTGGAGAGCTGATGTT
Source organism: Lachnospiraceae bacterium (assembly GCA_015057405.1). GTDB lineage: Bacteria > Bacillota > Clostridia > Lachnospirales > Lachnospiraceae > V9D3004. The sequence continues at coordinate 1,339 of SVEK01000062.1, read as the reverse complement.
TTCCTAATTGTGGTCTAATGTGAGTGTTTATCAAATGTGTATATCGAGCGTGAGTAGATTCCTTTGTGTTTAGTTGTGATGAATGAAGCCATAAATCCAAAAGTTCATCGTATGTTAATGAACTGCAAGGTGCTAAACTTTCTTTTTCGGTTTGCTACGGTCATCGTTCAATTTCTGTTTGACTTCGCTGTAGGTTTTTCCGTAAACATACGCATACTTGGCTTTGTTCTGTTCGTCGTAAAAACAGATGTATCGTCCTTCCCATCTGCCGTCCTTTCTCTTGTAAATGTTTTCGCCTTTTCTTGGCATGGTTATTACCTCCTCCCTGTATGATGTTGACGGAGATTTTGACGGCGAATAAGAATCGAAATAACGCAAATTTAAGTGTTTTCGTGTAAAATTCGCTACCACAAAGTCGATTTCGTAAATAATTTTCGACTTTTTTCTCGTATATATTGATAAATTCGGCAACATCGTGTATAATTTTACACGATACTCTTCGTAAAGTATCGTACTTTAAGTTATATACTTTACGAAATTTTATTTTGGTAATTCTACAGAGAGGAGCTATTGGATGGAATTTGAATCAAAATGGTTGCTGACTGATGAAGAAAAAGACAGCTTTATAGCCACGCTAACCCCAAATCTAACCGTGCTGAGAACCAAAGCAGAAATATCACAAGAAGAACTTGCCAATTTGATTGGTGTTTCCAGGCAAACGTACAGTGCTATCGAAAGAAAAGTAAGAAGGATGGCTTGGAGCACGTATCTGTCGTTAGTTCTTTTCTATGACCACAATCAAAAGACTCATAAAATGATTCGGCAATTATCCATCTTCCCACAGGAGCTAATTATTCGCTTCAATGATGGTATTGACTATTCAGATTACGAAATAAGTTCCTTTCTGGGCAATAAGTCTGAAGAAATTATTGAGCAACTTGATGAGCAAGCAAAAGGTGCTATTCGTGCCGTGGTGATGATGGAATACGCCAGATGCACTACCATTTCTAATGGCGCATCTATTAAATCTATAAGCGGAATAAGATAAATTCCCAATCCGAACGTTGAAAGGCAAAGGAGGATTGAGAATGGCATACAAATGCAGAATTTGCGGAGTAAACGAAATGGATAACCAAGGAGATATATGCGAGTTATGTGCAATTGGGCAAGACCCTTATGCACAAAGCCAAACACCTTCCCATGGTTCCCAAGTTACTTCGCAGCCCAATATAAATAGTAATCATAGTAATGATTCGTATTCCCCCAAAAGAGGAGCAAACAGAAAAGTGCTGCTGAATGGCGGAACATCACTCGCCAATCAAGACCCATACGGAAATGA
>SVEK01000061.1 GCA_015057405.1 Lachnospiraceae bacterium | reverse complement strand
ACAAAACTTACAGGCGATTACACAACAGTAAGATGGAGCAAAGACCAGGTAAACCGCGTTTCCCCTATTGCTCCTAATGTAAATGCAGACGGAACATTTAAAGTAACAGAAAACGGATGGTATACGGTAATGGTTCCCGGTAAATCCACAGTTGGTTTTGACAACAGTATTACACAGTATATCTACGTTGAAGTTAAAGGCATCGGACCGGGTGCAAAAAAAGGTGTTACATACACTGTTGACGGACTCAAATACAAACTTGTTAAAGCCGGATTTGACAAAACGGGAACTGTTATGATAACCGGACTTGAAAAACAGGCTAATACAGTAACAATTCCAAAGACTGTTCACATCGATGGTCAGGATTATTCAATTGTAAAAATCAATAAAAAAGCTTTTTACAAAATGAGTGCCATTAAAAAATTCGTTATCAAATCAACTACAATAAAGTCAATTGGTAAAAATGCATTCAAAGGGATTGATAAAAAAGCCAAGTTCAAAGTACCTGAGAAGTTAAAGAAACAGTACAAAAAAATGTTATCTGCAAAAACCGGTTTTGCTAAAAAGACTATGAAAATAAAATAATCAGTAAAACACGTCGCAATAAATAATTTTACTAATAATAACAAAGAATGTCGCTTGCGACATTCTCCGCCTGGGTTGGGTTGCGTTAGCAACATTTTCCTCTCCACCGCAGTGCGTTCCCGCGGAGCGCTTTTGCTTACTAGAACAATTTCAAAGAAATCACCTAGTACGTAAAAAAGGTTGTCCGAATAATAACATCTCACATTCGGACACCTTTTTTTTCGAAAATCATGTATTACATCCACCAACCAAACGAACTTAACAACCTAATCACTGCTCGGTTTGTGTTACCTCTTCACCGGCCTCACCGTTCTAGTATTTCTTCCTTTTCAATCTGCAGTTTAAGCTGACATTTTAGGTATTCTGCATTAGACTCGCACGTCCACGGTGCAACCCCTCCGGTAATAAGTTCAGTTGCAGTTTCAGGAATAAATAACACTGTGTAACCCATTTGAGTAAATGCATTTTGTATCCGGCTCATTGCAGCAGATTTCCCATACTATTTAATATTGTCGGCAACGTAAAAAGAACTGCCACAAATTAATGCGACAGTTCTTTATCACTAAACCAAACTTTATATGTATTATGTATATTAGCTAAAATGTAATTACGATCTTGTGAAGAAAACTCTCAAGCAATTGTATAAATGAATATGCCATGACCACATACTGTGCTCTCCGGTAAATCCTCCATAAGAACGCTCAATACGCGGAAGATCTATAAAAGCATAATTAGCACCCTCAACCAATTTATCAGTCATTGAAACTGCCATTCCCATAATAGCAACATGTTCGTCATGTGCCATATCTGCCACACCGTTACCACAGTAAAGGAATCCGAGAGGCATTCCCTTTTCTACACCATCTTCAATAACGGAAACTATCTTAGCTGCTTCTGCTTCCTGGTCTCCGCCCGCACCCTGACATCCTGAATAAGGACCAAACCATGCAAATACATCATAGTTAGCGTAAAGTGCCGAACGATATGTTGTCATTGAACCCATTGATAAACCTGCAAATGCACGATGCATTCTTGTCTTGATAAGGTTTTCATCGGAAACATCACCACCCGCATATGTTGAATAATGTGATTCAATATACGGAATAAGGTCTTTTCTGAGCTCATGCTGGAATATTGTTGTAAGATCAAAATCACTGTCCGGTTTTGGTGCATCGCTAGGACGATAGAATGTAGGAGTAACAATAATTAATGGTTCAATCTCACCCTTTGCAATAAGATTGTCTATCATCTTCTTGTTACCGGAAAAATCATTTCCATCAGTTCCCAAAAGCCATGTATCCTTATTTTCTCCACCACCGTGCATCAAATACAATACATTATACTGTTTGCTTGCATCATATCCTGCAGGAAGATAAACATTAGCTTCCTTTATCATCTTAGCAGAATTACCTTCATCATAAGTCTCTGTTTCATATGTAATTGTCTCAATAGTTCCTCTTAATTCTGCCGGTGCCTCAGCTGCAGTTTCTCTATATGCTTCAGGAACATCAGTAGTAAGTGCAATACTAATAGGTTCCGGTGGAATATATGCATTCTTTGTAGGTGCCGGTGTTTCAACAGTTGCTGTAGGAACAACATTCTGATTATTAGCTGCAGTATTAGTAGGAATTGGATTAGTTGAATTCTGTGGCGCCGGTGTTTCAGTCTTAGAAGCAGCAGACACCTTTACAGTACACTTTAATGTCACTTTTTTCTTACCTTTCTTGCTAACTACACATGTAACAGTTGTCTTACCGGCTTTAACACCTTTCACAACAAATGCAGAATTACCCTTTTTCTTAGCAGTTGCAATTGCCTTTTTCTTAGACTTAACCGAAATTTTAAATCCCTTTGCATTCTTAACCTTAACTTTTTTTGATTCGTTAACCTTAACCTTGACTGTTTTTGCTGAAAGCTTTGGCTTAGCTGCTGCATCAATTCCCGTTGCCGGAACAGCTAACTGTAAAACCATCGCAATTCCTGCCAAAAGTCCGATACACTTTTTAGCACGTTTCATTTGATAAAACCCCCTGTTTTTCTCATATTATCAGTGTTTGCAAAACATTAAAAATATAGCAAGACACACAATAAAAGTGTACCTTTTTATGTCAATTTTGTCAAGGTTGAACGAAGACCGAAAAAGGAATTGGAATATCCCGATAATTTGCATTTCGTTATTTTTTCCACGTTGCCGGCGTCACAAGCAATAACATAGGGAATATTTCAAGTCTTCCCACAAGCATATCAATAATCATCACAATTTTTGACAAATCAGAAAATTGTACATAGTTGCCCATAGGCCCTACCATATCAAGTCCCGGACCAATGTTATTAATCGTAGCGGTTATTGCCGTAAATGATGTAGTAAAACCAAAATCATCAAAGCTGACAATAACAAGGGAAACCGCAAAAATTAATATATATATAATCAAAAATGCATTGGCACTTTGCAAAATCTTACCTCTTACAGGCTTTCCTTCCATTCTGACAGAATATATACTTCGTGTATGAATACTTTGCATTATTTCATTTTTTGCCTGCTTAATGTAAAGCATAATACGTGAAATCTTGATTCCGCCTCCGGTACTTCCCGCACATGCACCTCCAAACATCAGAAGAACAAGTAATATTTTAGAAAATGTCGGCCATAGATTAAAATCAGTAGTTGCAAATCCCGTTGTTGTCATAATGGAAGAAACTGAAAATGCTGCATCCTTTAAGGAAACGAAAAAATCGCCTCCCGCAAAAAATACATTGGCTGTAATCAATATCACGGAACCGGCAAATATTGCGGTATACCAGCGTACTTCCTCCATTTTGAAAGCATCGCGCCATTTTTTAGCGATTATCAGATAATAAAATGTAAAGTTTACACCAAACAAAAACATAAATATCGTAACAATATTCTGGATACAAACGTTGTATCCTGCCATACTGTCATTCTTAATTCCGAAACCACCTGTACCGGCAGTACCAAAGGCCGTACACACGGAATCAAATAACGGCATTCCGAATAATAAAAGTAATAAAAGTTCAATAAGAGTAAGTATAAAATACATGTAATACAATAATTTTGCAGTGCTTCTTAGTCTTGGTACCAATTTTCCAACTGACGGTCCCGGACTTTCTGCTCTCATCAGATGTATATTGTGGCCCCCGGAAAACGGAAGAATTGCCAGCATAAAAACAAGAACTCCCATTCCGCCTATCCAGTGAGAAAAGCTTCTCCAAAATAACACCGACTTAGGAAGTGATTCAATTTCTGTAAGTATACTTGCACCGGTAGTTGTAAATCCTGAAACAGTTTCAAATAACGCATCTACATACGACGGAATTGCACCGGTCGCATAAAAGGGAACTGCGCCTATAATACTCAATATAACCCAGCTAAGAGCAACTATAACGAAACCTTCTTTTGCATATATCTGATTATTCTGTGGTTTCTTAAATGAAATAAATTTTCCCAATATAGCAGCCGCCACTGCGCAGGAAAGAAAAATCCATCCTTCCTTTTCACCGTAAATTAGCGCAACTATGCACGGAAATACAAGCAAGCCCGCCGTAATCATTATGACCCAACCGATAATGTATCTTATACTCTGATAATTCATTATATTAACTCCTTAATATATCATTAATATCATCAAGACCTTTATGAGTTGTTACTACTACCACATTGTCATTAATATTAATGGTATCTTTTCCTGTCGGAATAAATACTCTTCCCTGTCTGTAAATACAGCAAATAAGCAAATTGTCAATTATTTTCAATTCGCTAAGTGGTACTCCCGTTACTTTTGCGCTGGAATTAACCATAAATTCCAATGCCTCAACCCGGTTATCTATCATCTGATATAAAGCCCTTACATTACTTCCGAGAGAATTCTGCATTGCCCTAATGTATCTGACAATATATTCTGATGTTATCTCTTTCGGGCATATCACACTTCCAATAGGCATATCTGCAATAACTTCTTCAAAAGATATACGGTTAATCTTTGTAATAACTTTAGCCTTTGACACCATATTTGCATAAAGGGAAAGCATTATATTTTCTTCATCAAGACCTGTAAGTGAAGTAAATGCGTCCGCACTTTCAAGTCCTTCTTCAAGAAGAAGCTGTTTATCGGTGGCATCACCGCATATTACGACTGCATCTTCTAAAGATTCTGACAAAAATTCACACCTTTTCCTGTCTGTCTCGATTATCTTAACTTTTATTCTGGCACGAAGAAGTTCTCTGGCAAGATAGTAGCCAAGGGTTCCTCCCCCCGCAATCATAACATTATGTATAGGCTTAAGGTTAACCCCTACCTTACGCATAAAATTACGCACATTATTCATCGGTGTGAAAAATGAAATCGCATCCCCCGATTGTATTACAAATCCACCGCCCGGTATAATAACCTCATGATTACGCACTACAATACATATAAGTACATCTGCAGATACTTTTTGTCCTATATCCATAACTTTCATATTATCAAGGATACTGTCTTGTGGAACAACTATTCTTATAAGGTTAACCTTACCCCGCATGAATGTATCGACTTCCAAGGCAGAAGGAAACTGCACCAATTTAACAATCTCAGCCGCCGACGCAGATTCCGGATTAACTGACATGGAAAGTCCAAGTTCCTCTCTGATAAAGCTTATCTCATTATAGTACTCAGGATTACGGACTCTGGCAATAGTTCTACAGTTACCTGCTTTCTTCGCAATGAGGCACGACAACATATTAACCTCATCCATACCGGCAACCGCAATAAGAAGATCTGCCGTTTCAACTCCTGCTTCCTTCTGAACGATATAACTGGTTCCGTTACCAATAATTCCCATAAGATCCAGAGTCTCTGTTGCCTCTCTGAGCTGTTCCTCATCGCTATCTATGAGTGTTATCTCATGTCCTTCTTCATCAAGCTGAGCTGCAAGTGCCCGTCCAACTTTTCCACAACCAACAATAATAATGTTCATATAAAATATTTCTCCTATCCTTTATGACATTTGTATAACATTAATAATTGTATCTTGCCCCTATAGTATCATAAAGAACTTTACAAATCAATTTCATATGCTATTATATTTTTAAACAAATTTATCAACAAAAATGGAGACAATATTATGTCAAATAAAATACTCAATTCATTAACAAAATATTACAAAGGAGTTATCCTGTGTCTGATAATTGCAATACCTTCTTATTTTCTCGGGAAACAGTTCCCAATCATTGGAGGTGCAGTTATAGCAATCATTTTAGGAATGATTGTTAATCTGTTTTTCAAGGACAAATCCCCGTATGGTAACGGAATACAATTTGTATCAAAAAAAGTTCTTCAATGGGCAGTAATTCTTCTTGGATTCGGAATGAACCTCTCTGTAATACTTAAAACAGGCAGACAATCACTTCCTATTATAGTAAGTACAATTGCAACATCACTTATCATAGCATTTTTATTACACAAGATTTTACATATACCCGGCAAAATATCAACACTTGTGGGCGTCGGTTCCTCCATTTGCGGCGGTTCAGCCATTGCAGCAACCGCACCGGTTATAGATGCAGATGATGACGAGGTTGCACAGGCTATATCCGTTATTTTTTTCTTTAATGTACTGGCTGCAATCCTTTTCCCTCCGTTTGGCAACCTTATCGGATTTTCCACTCAAAGCGGTGAAGCCTTTGGAATATTTGCAGGTACCGCCGTTAATGACACATCTTCTGTTACTTCCTGCGCGGCAACCTGGGACAGCATGTGGAATCTTGGAAGTCAGACTCTTGATACCGCAGTAACAGTTAAACTCACACGTACACTTGCTATAATTCCTATCACGCTGGTTCTTGCATTTTTACGCACAAAAAAAACCGGCAGATTAACTAGCCAACAGACAGGCACTGCAGACCAAACCACTAAAAAAGAAAAAGTAAAACTCAAAAAAATATTTCCGTTTTTCATTCTGTATTTTATCCTTGCAAGCGTTATTACAACCGTTGCAATTAACCTTGGCGCAAATGCCGATGTATTTAAACCGGTAAAAGAACTCAGCAAATTTTTTATCATTCTTGCCATGGCTGCAATCGGACTTAATACTAATGTTGTCAAACTGATAAAAACGGGTGGCAAACCGCTTATTATGGGATTCTGTTGCTGGGTCGGAATTGCGGCTGTTAGTCTTTGTATGCAATTCCTTATCAATATAATCTGATTAAATCTGAATATTCATCCTGCAAATACACATACTAAAATGAACTCTCGGAATCTTATGAATATAGTTTTTCGAGAATTCAATAAATACCCATGGAGGTATATATTATGTGTACTGCTGTAACTTATAATACGAAAGATTTCTATTTTGGACGAACTCTTGATTATGAATTTTCTTATGGGGAATGTGTGGTGATAACACCGCGAAATTATGCTATACATTTGCACAACTCCGAAATAATACCAAATCACTATGCCATTATAGGTATGGCTCATGTTGAAGATGACTATCCTCTGTATTACGATGCCATGAATGAAAAAGGGTTGTGCATGGCCGGACTTAATTTTGTCGAAAATGCTCATTATCATTCAGAGCATGACAAACTAAACAATAAAATCAATATCGCTTCTTATGAATTCATTCTTTGGATTCTGGCAAAATGTTCAAATGTTGACGAGGCAAATAATCTTATCAGTACCATAATTCTCACAGACGCTTCATTTAACAAAAACCTTCCTCCCACTATGCTTCACTGGATTATCGCCGATAAAAACAAAGCAATTACAATAGAATCTACCCGAAGTGGAATTCACGTTTATAATAATCCTATAGGTGTACTTACCAACAACCCGCCGTTCCCGGTGCAATTATTCAATCTTAATAATTACATGTCTTTATCTGCCGTCGACCCCATCAATCACTTTACAGATAAATATCACTTCAACGTGTACAGCAAAGGCATGGGGGCTCTCGGTCTTCCCGGAGACTGGTCATCACAATCCCGTTTTGTGCGGGCTGCTTTCGTAAAGCTTAACTCCATTTCCGGAGATTCAGAAAAAGAAAGCGTCAATCAGTTATTTCACATACTTAATTCTGTAAATATTCCACGGGGATGCTGCAGACTAAAAAATGGTAACAACCAGACAACGATATACACCTCCTGCCTCAGTGCCGCAAACGGAGTATATTACTACTCAACCTACGAAAACAAAAACACTGTCAGCATCAACATGCATTCATACAACCTGAACGAAACAAAAATTCACATGCCGTAGAACGCTCCTTAGCAGAGCGTTCCCGCGGAGCGCTTTTGCTTACTAGGACAATTTCAAAGAAATTTCCTAGTAAAGAACAAAGAATGTCGCTTGCGACATTCTCCGCCTGTGGCGGGTTGCGTTAGCAACATCTACATCTCCGCCGCAGTGCGATCCTTAGCGGAGCGTTTTTATTATATAGGAGAGTTCTTTTCGAGAACTTTCCTATATAGGTTAGGGTGTCAAAAGGTCATTGACCATTGATATAAATTTGTACCTTGAAAATTTAACACGATATATCAAATCATCCAGATATTTGGTAAAATATAAGTATTAAATATCGAG
>SVEK01000060.1 GCA_015057405.1 Lachnospiraceae bacterium | reverse complement strand
AAGCCGGTTACAATAACATGGGTGGCGGTGTTGTAGGTCAGGCTATTCAGGAAGCGTCGGCAGTGCTCATGCACGATGGCAAGATATTTGTTGCATATGCGGGCTGCACAATTGATATGATGTACTGCGTTTGCCTCATATATGCTGACCTTAATTCGGATTTGATGGATCCGGACAGCTGGCAGAAATATCCTTATCCTATACTTGGGACGCAGGATTTGACGACAACACTAAAAAAAGCAGATTATTACGCTACAGACGGAACAACAGAAGTAACAGGTCATGGTGATACCGGGCTACTTGAATCGGCTCTTGGAAGTTATGCCGGAACATTTGGGCCGGGTCATAACTCATTTACAATCGATGAAAACGGAAACCCTGTCATCATATATCATGCCAGAGACTGGGATGACAGCTATCCGGGTGCAACAGGCTCTGACAAATATGGTCTTGTCGATCCGGGTCGCCATGCATACGCAAAACATGTAATATTTAATGCGGAAGGATTTCCAGTGTGTAATCTGAGTGCTGAGGAATATCTTGCATCAGGTCTTGAAAATGTATCGATAAAAATTCAGGTTGGTGAAAAGGAAGTACAGCAAGCGATAGTTCCGACGCAAACACCGGCAGCACTGACAGCAGCACCTGCAGATAGTGTGAAAAAGGGCGGTAAGAAGATAATCGGAAACGCAAAATATATCGTAAAAACCATTAAGAAAAATGGAATAGGAACAGTTTCGTTTGCTGGTCCTAAAAAGAAGACGATTAAGAAGATTACAATACCGAATGCAGTTAAAATTAACGGTAAAAAGTTTAAGATTACAGCAATAGAAAAGAAAGCGTTCTACAATTGTAAGAAATTGAAAACAGTGACGATTAAAGCTGTTAACATTAAAAAAGTCGGAAAAAATGCATTCAAAGGAACGTCTTCGAAATTGAAGCTTAAGTTCCCTAAGAAAAAACAGAAAGCATACAAGAAACTGTTTAAATTTTAATATCTCTCAATTTTACCTAATTAAATATCTATTAAAAAGTACCGCACGAAGTGATAATCACTTTGCATGCGGTACTTTTGTAATGTTAAAGAAAACTGCTGTCGTGTATACTGTCGTATACTGCGTATATTATATCAATCATGTGTCACACCCTCCATATTTATTATAACGATGATTAGCCGTGATATTTTCCGGGCGATATTCCGGTAAATTTTTTGAAAGTTCTTATAAAATTCGCGTAATCATTGAAACCGGACTGATAGCAGGCGTCTGAAACCGATGCACCTTGCATCAGTATTTTTTTTGCAAGAGTAATTCGTTTTTCAATTATATAGTTTCTGAGCGTCAGTCCCGTATTTTTCTTAAAAACGGAACTTAGATAATTGCCGTTAAAGCCAAATTGGTCGGATAAATTTTCAAGCGCAATATTTCCTGTAAGATTATCGTCAATATATTTCATTGTATCTCTTATAACCTGCGGCATCAGATTGACATAATTAAAAGAAGTGGCATTTTTGTAAAAGTTATTTGTCATTACGAGAATCTGAATAAGGTATGAATAGCAGAGTAAATCATTTCCGTAAGATTCTGATGACTGTGCAGCGAGCAATTTGTCACATATTTCAATAAAAGCTTCCATTTCATTTTTGTTAAGATGAATTATATTATTCATTCCGTGCGGATGTGAATGAAAACATGTTAAAAGATTTGTATTAAATGTATTCAGATTGTCGAAAACGGATTGTTTTATATTTAATCCGATTCTTTCGTATGTTACTGTGTCATCAGCAATGCTTCGGTGCAGTTCGTCGGGATTTATGATTGCCATATCTCCGGGCGAAAGCTGATAGTATGAATCTTCTATATACATTTTAAGGCTGCCCTTTATAAAAAGGTATATTTCATAAGCATCGTGCCTGTGATAGGGAGGATTTGGCTCGGTGTGGTAATTTTCCGATGTGTTATGGAAACATATGTAGGTTTGGTTTATGTTGTTGATAATATATTTGTCCGGTTGTCTGTTGTTCATAGTGATTCACCTCTGTTTTCGCGCAATAAAATACTGTTTGTATGCAAAGATTATATCATTAACAAAGGTTACAATTCAATTAGATATTATTTTGTATGGCATAAATGTAGAGGAGATAATATGGGTAAAAAATTTAAACCGTTAACGCCAAAATATCCGCATATGTTGCATGGCGGAGACTACAATCCGGATCAATGGATTGATTATCCGGAGATTATTGAGAAGGATATTGAGTTAATGAAAAAGGCGCATATTAATAATGTCAGCCTTGGAATTTTCTCATGGGCGCATCTTGAACCGAAAAAAGATGTGTTTGAATTTGAGTGGCTTGATAAAGTGATAGAAAAATTGTATGAAGCCGGAATATATATTAATCTGGCTACTCCGTCGGGGGCGCGTCCTCATTGGTTGGCAGATGAGTACCCTGAGGTATTACGTGTTGATGAAAAAGGAGTCAGAGCACATTTTGGGTTCAGACATAACCACTGTATGACATCGCCGGTTTATAGGGAGCGTGTCAGAATAATTAACACAAAACTTGCCCAAAGATATGGAAAGCATCCTGCAGTTATTATGTGGCACATTTCAAATGAATATGGCGGAGAATGTCATTGTCCTCTTTGCCAGCAGGCATTCAGGGATTATCTTAAGGAAAAATACGTTACTGTTGAGAAGATGAATCATGCATGGTGGGCGCGGTTTTGGTCACATACATATTCAAGTTTTGACGAGGTTGAATCTCCGGGAGCAATCAGCGAAACTGCTATTAACGGATTATGGCTTGACTGGTGGAGATTTACAACATATCAGACTACAGATTTTATGAAAAATGAAATAGCCGCTGTCAAGGCTGTGAATCCTGAAATACCGGTTACGACCAATATGATGGGACTTTACGATGGTTTGTGTTATCCAAAGCTGGCTAAAGAAATTGATTTTGTTTCATGGGACAGTTATCCGTACTGGCATGTACCAAATGAAAATGTAAAAGAGGCATACACAGAAAGTTTTACACATGATTATATAAGATGTTTGAAAATGAAACCGTTTATTCTTATGGAATCTACAACGGGGACTGTTAACTGGCGTCCTGTCAGCAAGATGAAAAAACCGGGAATGCACAGACTTGCTATACTTAATGCCATAGGGCATGGGGCTGAAAGTGGATTATATTTTCAGATTCGCCAGTCACGCGGAAGTGCTGAAAAGATGCATTCAGCAGTTATCTCGCATACAGGAACTGAAAATACAAGAGTATTTAAGGAAGTGTCTGAGCTTGGAGCTGACATGAAAAAAATATCAGACTTAATATATGGAAGTGATAATCCTGCAGCAGTTGCAATTATATATGATAAAGAAAGTAAATGGGCTTTAAATCAGTCAAATGGTCCAAGAAATTGTGGACTGGATTACGATGGTTTGTGCACACAGTATTATAAATATTTTTGGCAAAACGGTATTGGTGTGGATGTTCTTGATTCATCTGCCGATTTTAAAGATTATAAAATTGTCATAGCACCTATGCTTTATATGTATCACAATGATATTCAGGACAAATTGCGTAAATATGTTGAAGCAGGAGGAATACTGTTAAGTACCGCGTTTTCAGGTGTTGCAGATGAAAATGACTTATGTTTTCTCGGTGAAGCAACCGACGAAAAACTATCTGATGTATTCGGAATGTGGGTTGAAGAAATTGATGCTCTTTTCGAAGAAGAATTTAATGAAACATTCTTTGGAAATGATACATATAAACTCAGAGAGTTATGCGAAGTAATTCATACGACGACGGCAGAAACACTTGCTGTGTATGGTAATGATTATTATAAAGATTTTCCGGTAATTACAAAAAATAAATACGGCAAAGGAATTGCATATCATATTGCAGCAAATTGTGAAATACAGCTTATTGAAAAAATGTGTAGCTTACTTGCTGAGGAAGCAAAGATAACCGGCATTTTGGGAAATGTGTCGATACCCGATGGGATCGGTATAAATTATCGAGAAAATGAAGCAAAACGATACATATTTGTCGGTAATTTTTCTGATAAAGAAAAAACGGTAAGTTTATCTAAAACATATACCAATATTTTAAATGATGGTGTGGTGTTTGACGACGTGAAACTTGAGCCGTATGGGATTGTTATACTTGAAGAAGATGTTTGAAAAGTTAAGAATGATTTGTAAGGAGGGCATATCATGAAATCGAAGGTTTACAAAAGGCTTGTATCATTAATTGTTGCATTTTCAATGATATTTACTATCGATACGATGCAAATAAATGCAACACAGATATACGATGAAAAGGAGGATATAGTGATGACCGGCATGGCAATAGGTGAAACACTTGGAAATCCGGGTGGATTTTTGCTGGCTGATACCAATACAGCGGCGAAAGTTTATATTGATAAATCACATGAAGAGATAAGTGAAGGCGAAGGTTATGAATACTGTGGTCTTGAGATTATTGCAGAAAGATTTGCAGGTGATGTTGAACTTGTGACGGGTGCTGTGCCCGCGGTTGTAACCAATGCTTCAGAAATGACAGGCAACATGATTATTGCAGGAACAGTAGGAAATAATGATGTAATCAATGCGCTTGTAAACAACGGAGTGATTGATATTTCGGGGCTTTACAGCAACAATGTATTAAAATGGGACTGTTACCAGATGCAGTTTGTAAGCGGAGCAGACATGGCAAGATGCGGTTATTCGGGAGTATCGCAAGCACTTGTAATAACCGGCTCAAATAAACGAGGTGCAATGTACGGATTATTCAATATATCAGAGCATATCGGCGTTTCTGCATGGGTTTATATGGCTGATGCCGTGCCCATAAAATACTCGCAGGTATTTCTTGATGGTGCATTACTTGAATTCAATCAGCCGGACAAATATCTTGCAAAAGAGCCTTCCGTCAAATACCGCGGATTCTTTATAAATGATGAGGCACCTTCATTTACGGGATGGGCATCACAAGCATTTGGCGGATTAAATGAAAACTTATATGAGAATGTATTTGAACTTATCATACGAATGAAAGCAAATTATATGTGGCCGGCGATGTGGGGAAACAGCTTCTCAGACGAGGGAAAAGCATTTAAACTTGCAAATGTTGTTCTTGCTGACGCATACGGAGTGTGTATGGGAACATCGCATCATGAAGCGTGTTGCCGTGCAGGTGTTGAGTGGCAGAGAGTTTACAGAAATTATGGCAGCAGCAACGCCTGGGATTATGAGGAAAATGAAGAGGCAATCTATGAATTCTGGAAAGAGGGAATTGAGAGAAACGGTGATTATGAGAGTACATTGACAATGGGAATGCGTGGTGAAGGTGACAGCGCACTTAAAGGTGATGTTGAATACAATATAAATCTTCTCAAAAAAATAATTTCCGACCAGAATGAAATCATTGATACATATGAAACAAATAATCCGGATTCAAAAATTAAAGATGCCCTTAAGATATACATTCCGTACAGTGAAAATGAAGAATTCTACTATGGTCCTGATGACGGAAGTATTGACGGACTTAATGTGTGGGACGGAATGGATGATGTAACAATTCTTATGACAGACGATAATTACGGCAATATTCGTTCTCTGCCGGAAGAAAGTGTCAGATACAGAGAAGCAGGGTGGGGACTGTACTATCATCTTGACGGGCATGTCGGAACAGGTGCATACGAGTGGGTCAGTTCTACGCAGCTTGAGCATATTTGGGATCAGCTTACGATGGCGTACGATTATAATGTGAAAAATGTATGGGTGATAAATGTAGGCGATATTAAACCGGTTGAAATGGAGCTTAATTACTGTATGGATCTCGCTTACGACATGGAAAAGTGGGGGCAGCCAAATACTGCGAAAACATACAGAGAGCAGTGGCTTCAAAAACAGCTTGGCGGTAAATCAAATTGTCCTGACGATGTTGCAACAGGTGTTGCTGATTGTGTGGCAGATTTCCTTAAAATCAGTACATACAGAAAGCCTGAATATGTAGCATCAGATATGTACAGTGTAACAAACTACAACGAAATTCAGGAAGTTCTTGATCTTTGTGTTAAGACAATAGAAAAAGCAAATTATTATTATGACAATTATTTTAAGGGAACACAGTGGGATGACGCATATTACCAGATAGTATATTATCAGGCAGTCGGTACGGCAAATGTAACGATGATGCAGATATTTAAGGGCTTAAATGACTTCTTTGTAAAACAGAATAGCTCGCTCGCAAATGTGTATGCGTCATATGTTGAAGATGCAATAGAATACGATAAAGAACTTACAAATTACTACAACAACGAAATGACAGGCGGCAAATGGCACAACATGATGTCTTCGCCTCATGTCGGATTCAAAACATGGAATTCAGATGGTTGGAGTTATCCGTCTCCTGTAAGGATAAATCTTGAAGCGGACGCTAAAATGTTGGTAACACCTGAGGGAAGTGAAAATGCATATGAAACAGGCGTTGCTAAACTCGATACATTTACCAATACGGAAAAACAGAGATATTGTATAACTATGAGCAATGCCGGAAAAGAAGCGTATGATTTTACTGTCGGAACAAGGGCGGAATGGATTCAGATAACTGATAAATACGGTAACCAGGTGGTAAACGGCGGTACAGTTTCTGATGCTGCATACTTCTATGTGTCGGTTGACTGGACAAAAGTTCGTTCAGAAAAAGAAGGAACTGTAGTAATAAAAGGTGCCGACGAAACAGTGAAATTGAAGGTTAATACTTCTTATACTGAATATAAGAGTAAAGGCGTAAGGACGCATTTTGAAAGTAATGATGTTATTACAATAGAAGCTGAGGAATATATTGACAACGTTTCCTCGTCAGATGGAGTTTCATGGAGTTGCATAGATGGTTACGGTCGTTATAAGTCGGCGATGAAAATGTTCCCGACAACTGTAAGCTTTGCAAAGAGCATGGGTTATGATTATGTTAGTGAAGAAAAGTTTGGAAATTATATCCGACCTATCACGGAATATTATGAGCCGGTTTCGGCGCCTTATATGGAATATCAGATATATGTTGATGAAGAAGATGATTATACTTTCACAGCTTATACAACGCCGACAAATAATATATTTAAGCCGGCAGACTGGGGTTATGTTCCTGTTGATTTGTACTACGGAATATGTGTCGATGACGGATATATTCAGATGGTTAATTCACTTCCGTCCGGCAAATACATTTCATATGCAGCAGACGGAGATAACAACTGGATACGAGGAATAAAAGATAATATCCATGTGTCAACATCAATGGAGCATCTGACACAGGGACTTCACAAAGTGCGCTTCTACGGAATGCATGCGGGGCTTGCGCTTGAACGACTTGTTATCAGCAATAAGGAGCTTAAGAGCAGTTATCTTGGACCAAAAGATACATTTATGCTTGACTATGATATCATTCCTGAACAGAAAGCCGGAGTTAATTACGAAGCGGCAGCAGGTACTTTATCATACGGGGCTCCGGCTGACATTGATGCAATAACAGATGTGTCAGATAAAAATGATGCGGCGGACCCGGTAGAAATAGAAACACCGATTCTAAGACCATATGTACCAACACCTGCACCGGTAATTGCACCTTCGAATAATAACCATACAGGAAATCAGACGATTGATACAGCAGATATGGTTGAAAAGAAACTTATTAAAGGTAAAGTGATAAAGGCAGGCAAACTTAAATATAAGATTACAAAGTTAACTGTCAAGAGCGGCAGAATTACAGGTGGAACCGTTTCAGTTTCAGGAGTGGCAGATAAAAAGATTAGGAAGAATGCAAAGAAATTAACAATACCGAAGACGGTTAAATTGTCAGGGAATACGGTATACGGCGTCAAATTTAAGGTTAATGAGATTGGAAAGAAAGCATTTAAGGGCTGTAAGAAGTTAAAGACAGTTACAGTAAAATCAACTGTAATTAAGAAAGTTGATAAGACGGCATTCAAGGGTATTTCAGGGAAAGTAAAGGTGAAAGTTCCTAAGCAGAAAAGAAAAAGTTATAAAAAGATATTCAGGAATATACAGGTAAAGTAATTATATTTTGTTTTGTGCCATTAATTGATTAAAAAGAACTATCGATATTTATTATAAACATGGATTTCGATAGTTCTTTTTTTGAAAGAGTTTAGTTATTATATTGCACAGAACAAATGTTTGGAAAAGTGTATACAAATAAAAATAATCGTGTTATAATAAGGTCTAAATCAATTCGAAAACATCAATTCCATCGGAGGTGACCACACCCATGCAATTCAAACTTCACTCAGAATACAAACCGACCGGCGATCAGCCGCAGGCTATAGATGCCCTTGTTAAGGGC
>SVEK01000059.1 GCA_015057405.1 Lachnospiraceae bacterium | reverse complement strand
GGGGCTTATGAAAACAACGGATGCATTAATCTTGTAGAAATAATAGCCAAAAATAGATATACAAGTAATAACAAAGTGTATATGGAAGTTGTACTGAGTCCTATAGAAAAAAAAGGAAATGAGGTCATCGGCAAACCGGTGGATATAATCCCTTCGAATTCGTCTCTCCCATTTCCTTATAAAGTAAGTTTAGCAGACATAATTAAGGATGTCAACCCTGAAGAAACATTCTTAAAATACATTCCGTTAAAAATGTTAACAGAAAAACAAAAAGCATATGTTAATGTTGCCCTAAAAAAGGATGACATAAAATTGTATTATCTGAAACAGGGAATAAGGATAAGTGATGAAGAAATAAATAAAGAATGCAAGAGATTGTATGGTGATAATCAGATTCAAGATGGAATGGACAACAGTAATACTCCTGAAAGTGACAATATCCATTACTCCTACCGTGACGACCCACGTTCCAACAGGGAGCTCCTTGCAGATGCGCTTATGAGTGCTGCCAAGACCAAAAGAGAACGTGAGCTTCTTGAAGCCTACAAAAAGACCATAGGAACTCTGGATATGTTGGAGAAACTTAGAAAAGAAAAAATAAAAGCTATGAACACAGCTGAGACTGCAGATGTAAGGGACAGATACAGGAAAGATGTTGCAGATATTGAAGGAAAGATAGCAGAAAATGATAAGAGATTACTGGAGCTTGAAGCAACCAAAGGTCTTAAGAATATAATTAGTGTAGAAGCCGGAATTCGCGCCCAGAAGGATATTGAACAGCTTAAACTCAGGCAGCAGGAAAGAGACAGACGAAAGAGTGAATATGAGTTAAGAGACCGTATTAAGAGTAATGCAGCAAGGCTTATAGGCTATATTAACAGACCAACTAATCAAAGACACGTTCCGGAGCAGATTAAAAAGCCTGTAATGGAGTTTATTGATTCAATTGATTATATCTCCAGTAAGGCAGAACCGGAAAGCTGGAATACAATGCAGTGGCTTGAAAAAATGAACAAGCTCAAGAATATACTTCAAGAGGGAAAGGGAGAAGATGGCAAGAAAATAGATTACGATATTGAAGGAATAGACCCTGATTTATTCCCAAGAATGACAGACTTTGCCATTAAGAACGAAGGAAAGAAGTTATCTGACATGGAAATGAAAGAGCTTCAGGAGTTGTATATAATAGTTCGTTCTTTGAGTATGGGAATAACCAATGCCAATAAAATGTATGCAAATAAGAGCTATGCTACAGTTGAAAAGGCTGCTCATCAGTTTATTGCAGAGTGTAGGAATAAGAAAAGTATGTCCACGATAAGAACCGGAAAAGTAGTCGGTACAGTTGATAAGTTTATCAATGCAGATATGCTTGATGCGGTAAGCTTTTTTGAAAGCCTTGGAAAGGTAGGAGAGTCTCTGTTTGGAGAGATATTTGCCGGATGGAGTACAAAGACAAAAGATATAAAAAATGCCAGTGAATATATGCGTGAAGTAAAAGAAAATATAGGCATTACCGAAAAAGAACTAAAAAGTATATCCGGAGATAATGCGAAAGTTCATGTATTTGTTGTGGCGGGAGAGAACATTGAGCTTACAACAAGTCAGATAATGTCCATTTACTGTCTTTCCGGAAGAAAACAGGCACTTGAACATATGCTTGGTGGAGGAATAAAAGTTGAAGACAGTAAAAAAACGCATATGGATGAGCCTGTTAAGCTGACAGAACGCAACATTCAGGAAATTGTTTCGGTTCTATCTGCAAAAGAGAAGAATCTTGCAGATGCAATGCAGACATTCCTCGCAGGAACCTGTGCAGAATGGGGAAATGAAACATCCATGAAGATGTACGGATACAAGAAATTTGGAGAAAGAAGTTATTTCCCAATACAGGTTAATAAAGACACTACAAATGAGAGTGATAAAGATAATACAAATGAGAGTGATAAAGATAATACCAATGCAGGATTATATTCCATCATCAATAAAGGCTTTACCAAAAATCTTGCAGAGAAGGCAAGCAACTCAATAATGGTTAGAGACATATTCGATGTATTTTCAGAACATGTTACTGATATGGCCAATTATCATGGTTTAGCTGTACCAATAAGAGATGCAATGAAATGGTATAACTACAGGTATAACGGTGGTGGGGTTGAAGAGAATGTAAAGCAGAGTTTAAGAAGAGTTCACGGAGAAAAATACATAAATTACTTCAAAACGTTAATAAGGGCTATTAACGGAGATAATGCAAGAACTGAGCCTGTGTGGATTGAAAAACTGATACCATCATATAAAGCGGCAGCAGTGGGTGCAAATCTAAGGGTTATTATTCAACAACCGACATCGTATGTCAGGGCTGCAAATGTGATTGATCCAAAGTATCTTCTGGAAGCACTTACTCCAAACAGGGGTGAATCAAAAGAAGCAATTGACAAATCTGCCCTTGCTTATTGGAAAACGGAAGGATATTTTGAAACAGGCATGGGTAATTCCTTAAAAAGTATCATTACCGGGACTCAAACTCTGAGAGAAAATATAATAGAGAAGGGGATGTTTCTTTCAAAAAAAGCGGATGATATAACATGGGGAAGGTTATGGAAAGCTTGTAAGCTGGAGGTTGCCGACCTTAATCCCGGAATGGATGTCAATTCGGACGAATATATTGATAAGGTTATTGAGAGATTTGAAGAAGTTGTTCTTAAAACGCAGGTTGTTGACACGGTACTGACAAGGTCGCACTTTATGAGAAATAAGAACGCACGAGCTCAGGCAATGAGTGCGTTTATGTCAGAGCCGACCAAGAATTACAATATGTTAAGAAACGCACTTGCATCGGGTGATATCAAAAAGATAGGAAGGTCCACGGGTACATTTGTAGCAAGCGCATTGGCAGTGAGTGCGGCATCTTCGCTTATTGATGCCATGAGGTGGCTTGATGATGACGATGAAAACGATAAGAAGTTTGGGGAAAGGTATCTAAAGGCGTTCGGTGAGAATGTAGCAGATAATGCCAATCCCATGAATACGATACCGGGTGTTAAAGATGTCATAGGTATATTAAATGGATGGGAACCTAAACGTATGGAGTATGAAGCTACAATTAACCTTATTAATTCGGTTAAGGAAATTATTAAGTTTTGTCAGGGGGATTCAAAAAAATCCGTGAATGACATAATCAACAAGTGTGCAATTGTAGTATCGCAGTTTACCGGTATACCTATTGCTAATACCAGGAGAGATGTTGTGGCATTGTTCCAGTTTCTTAAGTATGACATAATAGGCGAGGACACATATAATCAGATTATCAAAAAAGCAGCTAATGCAAGAAAGTCCGGCGATATGAATACATATAAAGATATCGTATATCACCTTAAAGATGAAGGAAAGAGTCAGGATGACATAATAAAGGACATTAATAAGATGATACGGAAGCTGGATAAGGAAGACGAAAAGAAATCATCAGGTAAAAAAGAAAATAGTACACCTAAGAGTGACAAAAAAGACGAGAGCACCAGCATATATGCTGCTTCAGACCTTAAAGGTGTTGTGTCAAAGGGAGATATGGTAACGACTCAAAAAATAATCAATGATTGGTATGAGTCAGAATTATCCGGAGCTGACACATCCATAAAGGGTTATAAAAACGAGGTATACAAAAAGGTACGAAGTCGCGTGCGCTCCAGTATAACTGCAGCCTATAAGGCAATAGAAGATACGAAGAGTCGAAAGGCAGTTGCATTAAAACTTACTAAGTTGAGAATAGCGGGGCAGCAGTTGTATAAAGTAGATGATTTTGTTAGATATGAAAAGGAATTAAAATAATAGTCAAAAAAGTAAAATTTGGGGTACAAAAGGGGGCACATTGTCGCTCCCTTTCCTTTATTATAGAAAGAGGGGGAGGGCGAAAGAATGAATGTTGTAAATAAGATAAGACTTCCGGTGGATAAACCCCAAATAAGAACATCGGTATCAATAGTAAAAGACAATCCTAATTCCAGACAGTTACAGATATCAGTGACAAATGGCGGGAAAATAATATCGCTTAAGGATGTAAAGATAGCGGCAATAAGAGGTATAAAACCTGATGGGACGAGATTTTATAACACCTGTGCAATCATAGGAGATGAAATTATTTATAACATAACATCCCAGAGCGTAGCGGTTGAAGGAACTGTGATATGTGAGATTGATCTCATTTCTTATTTAGGAAGCGTTACTTCTGCAAAATTTAATCTTGAAGTGACAGATAAAATATTTGGAGATGGATTCATTGAATCTCAGAATGAATATGGAGTTATCCAGAAAATAATAAGAGTCTGTGAGGAAAATGCAAAAGAGGCAGCAGACAGTAAAACAAATGCCCAGAATTATGCAGAGGCTGCCAAGGCTAGTGCTGTTGATGCATTTAATCAGGCAAATAGTGCTAAAGAATATGCCCAAGCGGCACAGGCGGCAGCAAAAGATGCATATACCTCGCATAACAAGTTAAGGGAGTATTTAAGTAAGTTTGATGTGTCCAAGTGCAATGAAAACTATGTCCCAACCACAGATGGGCAGGGGGATTGGGCATGGAGGGAGAATAAATCTAATGTGGACATAAATAACATTAAAATTTCCGAGGACGAGCTAATTGAAACAATAAACAAAGTAATAAACTAATGGAGGTGCTTTATGGCAGAAATTGATTTTTTGCAGATTTTGGCAAAAGTGGCTGAACTGGTGTATGGAAAAACGTCAGAGGAAATATCAGCGGTAGATGAAAGGCTAACAAATTTTCTGGATAATCAATATAGTAATGAGATTGGAATTGTATCGGCACTAAGAGATAAATGCGTCACAATGGAGGATAAATTAGATGGTATTGAAGAAGGGGCTAACAAAACTATAGTTGACACAATACTTAACGAAAATTCAAATTCTGCGGTAGCAAATGCAGCTGTAACCGCCGCCTTAATACAGATAAGTGCATTGGCAAGTAATGCTGTGCCCCGGAATGCAATAGGGGCAGCAGGAGGAGTGGCACCATTGGATGATAACAATAAGGTGCCGGCAGCAAATTTACCTTCCTATGTAGATGACGTTTTGGAGTTTGAAAGCAAATCAAAATTCCCGACAAACGGAGAATCGGGAAAAATTTATGTTGATAAGAGCACGAATAAAACATATAGATGGAGTGGGACAACATATGTGGAGATAAGTTCCAGTCTTACCCTTGGTGAAACATCATCAACAGCTTTTCCTGGTGATAAAGGTAAGTCAGCATATGAACATACTAACGATGTATCGTCAAATCCGCATGAAACAAAATTTTCGCAGTTAAAGAATATTCCAACAAATCTAATGGGCAGTTTTGAATTTGATGAAACACACTGTAAGATATATCTCAAAGACTATAAAGGTAATTATATCTTGGATGTTTCTGGAAACAAGCAATATATTCCAGTTCCGCTTGTATCGCCAACCAAACCGGATTATCCGGGTATGATATCGTTGACTTCATTAGCAAACATGCTTGTCGATGAAACAGCAGTGATTAATGCTATTAATACTGGTTTAGGAGTAGAGTAGAGAGCTAATGGAGGTACTTTATGGCAAATATTAATTTTTTACAGGCATTATCGAAATTAGCTGAAATGTTGTATGCCAAAATAAAACCTGCGGTAGAGTTTACCAGTGGTGAAACAATAGTGATTGGAAAGTTTGATGGAAAGCCACTATATAGAGATACGATAATTGTGAATGATACAAGAAATATTAGTAGTCAACCTATAATGGCAGTACCTGGGTACATAGATATGCTTGTTCGTACCTCGGCATGTATATATATAGACAATGGTTCCTCTGCTCCGCCATTGGTAGAGGATATAACAAAATACGTGTATCATTCTTACAGTGTCTTTATATGCAGTAGTGACCTACCAAGCAAGTACAAATCTGCTTCGGGTAAATTATGTTTTATTATTGAATATACAAAAACGAAGTAATACAGGAGGTAAAGGAATGTATATAAAAGTAGGGTGGAAGGATTGGCCATCAAAGAAAACACCGGTTAATACAGCTAATCTCCAGCATATGGATGACCAGATAGAAAAAAATGCTATAGATATTGAAAGCATGAAGAAAGAGATGGAAGAAGCCACAAAAAACATTGTTGATTTGGAAAATGAAGTTAAAATAATTGACTACACAAATATAAATAATCAGACTAATAGTATGTTCGAATATACTACGGATTCCAGGCACAGGATTGGGGTATGTGAGAATCATCCGGTGTACAGGGAACTTATAAAAAAAACTAACCTTGTGGATGGAACTATTTTTAAGACTATAGACAGTGGTGATAAGCTGATTAATTTGGTTGCATATGCGGAGATAGGTGATGGTGATTTTCTTCCAAATAATAATGTTAATGTAACAGATAGTATATACGTAAAATATGATACTATGAAAAACAAACATGACATAAAAGTAAGTGATCCTCTCGTGGGGAAATACAAGAGTATAAGAGTTTTGGTTGAATGGATAAGTGAGGGGGAGACAGTATGACAGATGAAGAAATTGCAATTAAACTTGCAGAGCATCAGAAGGAGATAGGCTCAATCATATATCGCGTGAAAGACCTTGAGATTGAGAATCAGATTATTCGAGAACTCGCAATATCTGTCAAGACACTTGCTGTAAATATGGAAAATATGTGTAAGGAGCAGGAAAGACAATCTGAAAGGATTAATATATTAGAATCAAAGCCGGCAAAAAATTGGGAACAACTTATAGGCGGAATAATCACGGCAACAGTAGGCGGAGTAATTGGTTGCATAATATCAATGATATAAGTAAAGGAGAGATTTAATGAAGAGGAATATTAGCAAAGGCACATTAATTAGATTAGTGTTAGCAGTGATAGTAGTGATTAATATGTTCTTGAAAGCAATAGGGAAGCCAATTATAGACGCGGATGAAGGCAGTGTTGAAGCAATAATAGAGCTTGGAGTATCGGCAGCAGTGTTGGTGTTGAGTTACTGGAAAAACAACTCATTCAGCAAAAATGCGATTGAAGCAGATAAATATTTGAAAATATTAAATAAATGGGATTCTCAAGGAGAGTAGGCAATATGAAAAAACATGATATAAGAATTGACAGAAGTAAGTTGCATCCGTTGTTGGATTATCGTATGGAAAGGCTTCTTAAGAAGTGTAAAAAAAAGGGGATTTATCTTATTATAACAGAAGGATTTAGAAGTGCGGAGTATCAGGATAAATTGTATGCAAAGGGAAGAACAGCACCGGGCAATGTGGTTACCAATGCAAGAGGTTCATCCTATTCAAGCCAGCATCAGTGGGGAATTGCATTTGACATTGCAATTAACGATAAGGATAAGTTATACGACACTGCGATTATATGCAAAGTTGCCAGAATTGCTAAAAAGTTAGGTCTTGGCTGGGGTGGTGACTGGACGGGTATAGTGGACAAGCCACACTTTTATTTGAAGAAATGGGGAAGTGACACTGTAGAACTTAAGCTGCAGTATGGTTCGTTCGAACGTTTCAGAAAAACATGGTCCGGCAGGGTTAATTACAAAACGAGAATCAGGATGTGGAGTAATGTGTCTCGGAGTAAAGTGGTTGAAAAGATACCGAACGGAGAAAAGGTGTTAGTACTGTATAAAAAATTGTGGTATGCTAAGATTAAATATAAGGGTAAAGTTGGGTATGTAAGAAGTAAGTATATTAAATAGGAAGAAAAATTACAGACATCATTGATGTGCAAATGAACTGGCACACATGGAAATAATAGCATCTATTGTTCACCAATTAACAAAAGACCTTACCCCGGATGAAATAGCAGCGTCCGGATTTGATAAATACTATGTGGACCACACCCTAGGAATATGGCCTCAGGCGGCAGGCGGTGTACCGTTTAATGCATGTGAGTTTCAGTGTAAAGGAGATCCATTAACAGATCTCTATGAGGACTTGGCAGCAGAACAGAAAGCAAGGAGTACTTACGATAACATACTGCGTCTTGTAAAAGATCCTGAAGTGTGTGACCCGATAAGATTTCTCAGACAGCGAGAGATAACTCATTTCCAACGTTTTGGTGAGAGTATCAGAATAATACAGGATGAGCTTGACTTTAAGAATGTATATGCATTCAACCCTTCAATTGATTTTAATAACTGTAAGTAGGTTGGAGTTTGTAGGATAATAACACATGGCTAATACCTGATTGATTATTGATATGGTATGTAGTTGATTGAATTTAGCGGAATCACTCTTGTTAAAGGGCGGTTCCGTTTTTTGATTACTAAGGTTAGGGTGTCAAAAGACACATTTATAAATATCTGATTTTTGTTTGTACCTTGAAAATTTAACACGAATTGAGTTAAGGATTTGCTTTAGATCTATATAATGGTGATTATGTAGATGGCGTTCT
>SVEK01000019.1 GCA_015057405.1 Lachnospiraceae bacterium | reverse complement strand
AACCTGATACCGAGTATATAGTAATATCACTTCTTTTTAAGCTTATCTCCTATCTTTTGGAGGACAATCTTCTTACATTTGATAAAGGGAAAAAATCTTCCCAGATTACATACATAAAATCCGGTATTGCGTATATAAATGACAACCTCACAAATAAGATTACTCTGGATAATATCGCTGATGCCACAGGGGTATCAAAGGCTTATTTCATGCGACTTTTTAAGAAAACAACCGGTTCAACAGTTAATTCATATATACACGGTTGCCGAATAGAAGCTGCAAAAAAGGATATATTAAACGGAATGAGTCTTTCAGAAACTGCCTATCGTTACAACTATTCAGATGCAGCTCATTTTAGCCATACATTTAAGAAATATACCGGGCTTACACCAAGCGAATATAAATCAAACAACTCATAATCGAAAAAATATATAATCATCAATTACTGTGTCTCCATGCCACCTTTTTGGTGTTCATTATTAAATTAACGGTGAAACCTGAAAGATTTATACGTCCATTTCAAAAATCAAATCCATGTCTTTGATTTTTCCATTATCAGATATAACAGTTGGAATATACCCTACATAACGATACCCTTTCTTTGCATATTCATCAATAATCTGCCTGTGTTCTTCCGATTTAGCTCCAACTAATTTCCCTATATGTACAGAAACGTATTCATATTTTTTCATTGCATAACACCCCCAACTTCAAGTTTACCTACCTCTACAAACTGAATTTGCTAAATTCCTTTAACCAAAAACATCTCCATTGGTTGCTCATATCCCGGGACATCTATAACAAAACCACCACAATCTTTATATCCTAATTTTCTATAAAAATGCTGTGCTTCTTCATCAACTTGTGTAGAAGTCAAAAGCATACCATACCCTTGTATTCTCATGTCATTTTCCCAATGTTCCATAAGTTTCTTTCCATAACCTTTTCCGTGATAATTCCAATCAACAAATAACATTGTACAAAATGGTGTATTATCCCAAAAAAGATTGTATCTCAACAATCCAATTGGTTTATTGTCATCTAATAAAATATATCCTCTTTTATCACTAACTTTATTCTCAAATTCGCGTTCCGGCAAATGTTTATCAAGACTATACCAAAATTCTTTATCTTCTAATTGAACATATCTAATTTCTAACATTTCTTTCACCTCAACAAATTCAGCTTTTTCTAACGATTCTATCTATTGGAATTTATCTTTCACAATACTTTTTCGTTTGCATGAGCATAGTAAATGACTTTAGGTACATATCGCATAATAATCTCCCAATCATTTTTTAATTCTTCATTTTGCTCATAACCACCAAGATATTCGATAGGCTCCAAATCACCAACAAAGCACTCGCCACCGTCCAAAATCAAAGATATACTGTCATTGCTATGGCTTGTTGTGACTACAATCTCGCCATTGATACCTAGGTTTTTGAGAAAGCTTCTACTTTCTTCACTACTGATAACGGTTGCTTTTTCAGTAGTGATAGGTTCATAATTCAAATGCTTATCTCTGCTGAAAATATCATCTGAAAAGTGGATATATGAATCTTGCGTATCCATAATAAGCAATTTTACATCTTGCTTTATAAGGTCACTTACTAAACCAATATGGTCAGGATGATAATGTGTTGCTAAAACATAGTCTATGTCACGAATCTTAATGCCATGTTCTTTAATTGCTCTATAAAATGCTGGTAATGTTCCTGCATAATCGGTATCAATCAGTAAATTACCAACTGTTCCGCGAACAAAAAATGTATTCGTGTTGCCATATTTCAACTTTGTAATCACTGCGATTCTTCCCTTCGTCAAATTCATATTTCCATTTCTATCGTAACATAATTTGAAAAAAAAACGACATACAAATGTAGCCGTTGTTAATAATCAAATCTTTATATTCAAGCAGATTATTTTCCTTTGGAATTTCCACCAGAATATCTATAATTGGCTTTGCCCGGATAGAAGGAATTGCAGTACTTCCAATATGACTTATTTTTACATTTGAAAAAAATGCTTTTTCCAACACACTTGCTTCCTCAGAAAACCATTCTTTCCAACAAGACTGAGGCTCCGTTAGATATATAGTTATTCATCTATTCTCCCATTGAATTGGCAGAGTTAATCAACTCGGAAAATATGATCACTTAAATAGTACTTATCATTGGATGATAAATATTTCTTCGTAACTCCTAAAGTTTAGCATGAAGGCAAATAGTTTTCAACAAATCAATTACATACTCATTGTAATATTCATTATAATGAGTATGTATTGAAATAATTACCGCAAACACTTAAGGCCTCGGATATCTCTTTTTCAATTTATATTTTCCCGAAAAATTCACGCCTCTAAGAATAGTTTTCTTTTGTTTTACAACAACACTTTTCTTTTTAACGCTAAATGTTATTGTATATCCTGCTGCTCCAGGTATTTTTTCTCTGTATTTATTTTTTCCAATCTTCTTAAGTTGTCCATTCCACCCTGCATAATCATCATCGATAGGAATAAATCTGTAATTACCAACCATTTTCCCCTCAGGGGATGAATACACATTCATTTCAAGTTTATATGGGAATCTTTTTTTATTAGCTCTATATTCTCCTGCAAAGTAAATACTCTTAGCTGCTGCACATGAGTTTGTAATAAGAATAGCACATAATAAGATTGCTATTACTGATGTAAATTTTAAAATATATTTTTTCATTGTCAAATTCTCCTCCTAATATAAATACCAGCTTACTCTATTATCTCATAATACATAATATCGGTAACTGAGTCAAGTATTATCAAATCACCGGAAATATCCCCTGTATAACCTGTAATTTTTACTTCTTCATCAACAATCTCATATATAAAATCTTCTGCATCCTGAGCCTGTACATTTTGCACATGATGTTCACACATCATTGTACATAACATACATATTAACAATATAAATGTTAATATCCCTTTTTTATACATTATTGATAACCCCATTCCGACTTTAAATATATTAATTCATATATATACTACTACAAATTACACTATGGAACAATAATCATAGTTTTATTAAATACCTTTTTCCAACAACGCTGTCACAACTGCAATTTCATATATTTTTAATGGTATATCTCAAATAAATATTATAAAATAATCTTATATTTTAACAAACACGGAGGATTAACATGAAAAAAACATTTGCTACAAAAACTTTTTGTTTGGTTTTGACATCTGCACTTGTATTTGGTGCCTTTGGCATTAATACCGTTTCCGCAGCAAAAAAAGCAACACTTAAAACAAAATCAGTCAATTTAAAAATTAACAAGAAAACAACAATCAAAATTAAAAATAAGAAAAAGGGAGCAAAATATACATTTAAATCAAATGCACCTAAAACTGTTTCTGTAACCAAAAAAGGAATTATTAAAGCAAACAAAATCGGTAAAGCAACTATTACAGTAAAAGAAACGTTTAAAAAGAAAACAAGAAAAATTGGCAAAGTCAGAGTGACTGTTACAGATAATAAAATAAATCCTACTATTATTCCTACCGAAGCACCTACAACTGCTCCTACAACAATTCCGTCACCGACTGCCACAGTTACACCATCACCTACTGTAGCACCGACAGCGACGCCTATTGTTTATCCGGAATCATTTGACACACCTGAAGGATTTGACACAAAATCATCTGATGTTACATACGGAGAAGTAATAAAAATTACATATTTCTCAAATGTTACCGGGAAAAACAGAAAGGCAAATGTGATTCTTCCTGCCGATTACGATGAAAGCAAAGAATATCCTGTGGTCTACATTCTTCACGGAATTGGCGGCAACGAAGATGAATGGCTTCAGGGAAATCCTGATGCAATCATAGGAAATCTTGTTGCAAATGGCGAAGCAAAGGAAATGATTCTTGTAAGCCCTAACGTGCGTGCCGGCGCAGACGATTCATATCCTTCCGATAATGCATTTTCACTTGAACACTATGCCAAGTTTGACAATTTCATTAACGACCTTCGCGACTGTCTGATGCCTTATATGGAAAATAATTTTGCAATTGCAAAAGGACGTGAAAACACTGCAATCGCAGGACTTTCAATGGGCGGACGCGAATCACTTTATATCGGTCTGAACATGCTCGATACATTTGGTTATATTGCCGGTTTCAGTCCGGGATATGGTGTATTCGAATACACTGCAAACGGCGTATCTGAAGACGGTCTTTTCACAGAAGAAACATTTACTGTACCTGAAGAATATCGCAACAACACATTTCTCATGATTATCGCCGGAACAAATGAAGGCGGTATTGATTCTGTTGGCGGCAAATGTCACAATGCCTTTGACGTAAACGGCATAAACCACTGGTGGTATACACCTGTCGGCGCTCATGATTTCGTGACATGGAAAAACGGTTTATATAACTTTGCAAAAAATATTTTTAAGTAATAAAGCTTAAAATACCATATTCTACAGAATATATGCTTAATACAACATCTGTGAGTACAATAATATTACGTACCCACAGATGTTTCTGTATTCGTTCATTTTACCGCTAACCAAAATATCAAACCAATCATTATAATTGCACCCAACAATTCGTTGATACCATAGCCTATAATAAGTGCAATTATATAAGCAATCCACCATTTGCCCGACGAATCACCTGTTCCTCTTCCTCTTGAATACGATGAATACCCTCCATCAGTCCCATCATAAATGCAATCATTATAATGATGACCATCACTGCCGCCACAATCCGGACAATGTCCGTGATTATTATATTCGCTCATAATATCGCCCCCTAAATCCAACTCAAATGTGTACTCTCTACAAATAATAAGAACTATACCGGATACTAACTTACCACTCTTCCCCATACTCTTCATAATACTCTTCCATTGCATCATCCACGCCATTAGCATACTCGGAATCAGTCTCATATCTTTCATCATCATAATCTTCATTGTCCATAACATCTTCATACCCTTCATCATATGATTCATAACTATACGACTTGCTTGATGAATTACCTGCCAAACTGCTTGAATCATTATTTGTTGTGCTATTATTAGAAGATGTTATATTTGAATAATCCGATGCTTCTGATTGCTCCGGAGTTGCAGTTTTTATATTATTCTCGCCGGAATATTTTTCTCTGCGCTTCTGACTTTCCCGGTACACTGCATTATAATCAGGATTTCCATAGACACTATAACTAAAATCATGCAAATAACAATATCTTTCTCCCTCCACTGCATCATTGTCACAACCACTCATGCTGCATTTTGGTGTAAAAATACTAATTATTCCACCCAAAACCAGAAAAACTACTATTACTCCAATAATTGCACCTAATGTCGAACAACCGCCTCCGGATGAAGAATAGCCTGATGAGGAATTACTCTTTCCGGTAGAACTTTTGTAAATGTTGTACTCAATATAGTTGTCCTGCCAATCTTTTTTTCCGTCCTGATTCCAATCATGAAAAGCCATGTTAATCTACCACCTTTCCACCTCTTTTGAGGCCAAATAAATTGTTCACTTGTTTCATCTGATTGAATTATCTCATAACTACTGTCCAAAAATCTTCCCAGAACAAATGTTTTGCACCGAATATTTTCCTAAAAAGGCCACACAAAAAAAGGTACCCACAAATAAATTGCAGGTACCCAAAGTATTTCTGAAAAACTTACATAAAATGATTCTATTAAATTAATCAAATATCACTATTCTTTTGTAAAGAATATTTTCAAGGTATTGTAGAGATGTATGTGCCACTGCCACATGTTATGTTCTCCCTCAGGTACATTGATAAAGTCAAAGTTACGACCCGGAACTAAAAGGTCAGAATTCATCAGCGCTCTTTCCATAACCTCTTTCTGTCCCTCTAACGCAAAGTCGGCTGAACCGTTTCCGCAATAAATGTATCCGAGCGGCATTCCGTTTTTCTCACCTTCTTCAATTACTTCGATAAATTTCTCTGCCTCTACATCAAATCCATCTTCAGTAGCGAAGTATCCTGAATACGGAGCAAACCATGCAAAGAGATCATAGTTTCCGTAGAATGCTGACTGGTATGTTGTATTAGAACCCATTGAAAGTCCGGCAAATCCACGATGCATACGGCTTGCCTTGAGGCTTTCGATTGAAACATCTCCATTGGCATATGTAGAATATCTTGACTCAATTGCCGGAATCAAGTCGTTACGAAGCTCGTACTGGAACAATATTGTTAAATCCATTGCACTATCCGGTTCCGGTGCACCTTCAGGACGATAGAAGGTAGGATTAACAATGATACATGGTTCACAATACTCCTGCTCCATCAAAAGGTTAACCATATTCTGATTATGAGTATAGTCACCATATATATTATCTCCCACAATCCATGTATCAGCATTCTCTCCGCCACCATGCATCAGGTATAAGATATTATACTGTTTGTCAGGATCATAATCATATGGTAAATATACATTAGCCCACTTGGTTATCTTCTCTGATCTACCCGGATCATATGTCTCTGTCTCATACTCGACTATCTCAAGGGTACCTTTCTTTGTAGCCGGTGTATTATCAATTTTTTCAGGCACTTTTGTGACAAATCCGTTAGAAATACTATCAGATTTTGTTCCGCGTTTGAATAAACGTCTTGCAAAATTATATACGCCTGCCTTAAATAACTCAGCATCATGAGTTCCTTCTACCTCAAGAAATACACTTTTTGTTCCATTTTCTAAAAGTGTGCCATCATATTTAGCAGGTGCTTCACCGGCCACTTCGTCATTCTTTCCTTTAAGAATCATAACGAGTGTTTTTTCTTTATATTCCGGTTTTACACTAAGACTTGCGTCATCAAAGTAACCATTTCCGCCGTCATATTGTAACAATCCTTCAACAGGTGCAATACCACCCATATAAGCGACTTCATCAGGAAGTGATAATCCGATATTAAGAGCAATACGTCCGCCAAGGCCGTATCCTGCAACTGCAATATCATGACGTTCTTTTGATACAGAATATTTAGCTTCGATTGCAGGTTTCAAATCACTTTCAAAATCTTTAATAACGTCTTCATCTTTATCTCCGCTAACATTTGGCATAACTACTACCATCTCTTTAGCAGCTTTAAATGCAATTGCATTGTCGATAATATTCTCTATAGACATATCCTTCCATATGCTTTCAGTATCATTTTCTCCATGGAAAAGATACAACACAGGATATACCTTATCCTTTGAATAATTCGCCGGTAAATGTACAAGAACGCTATGTTCTTTATTGGTAGCTTTTGATGTATATGCTATCTCTTCATTTTCTCCTTTTTTAACGTTTTTATTGTCATCTGCATATCCAAAAGGAACGTCAGAATATACATCCGACTCAGGAAATGGACCGACAGTAGGTACAGGTGTTGCTGTAGGCGCCTGAGTTACTGTAATTATCGGTGAAACCGTAGCTTCTACAGAAGTATTTGTTGTTGCTGTTGCCGTAGGCTGTACAACACTATTCTTCTTTGAAACCTTAACAGTACATTTTAAAGTAATCTTTTTCTTACCCTTTTTCAATGTACAAGTCACTTTTGTATTCCCCTTCTTAACTCCCTTTACTACAAAAGCCGTTTTTCCTTTTTTTGACACAGTTGCAATCTTTTTATTCTTGGATACAACTGTCATCTTATAGCCTTTTGCATTTTTAACACTGACTTTTTTCTTAGCACCTTCCTTAACTTTAACTGTTTTAGCTGAAAGTTTAGGTTTAGCTGCTTTCTTAGCGTCTACCACTGCTCCCGGTATAGCTGTCTGAAACAACATTGCGGCAGCCACCAAAAGTCCGATAAACTGCTTAGCCTTTTTCATATAAAATACCTCCTCATATTTATATTTACGGTGCTTTTAATACACCAAAATACACAACTAAAGTCTATCGTTTTTATATGTTATTGTCAAGTATTAGCAGTATATCGTTTACGTAAATCCATTAGTCAGTTTTGAGCATTATTATTGTAAATTCCGCTTGTATCAGTATTATCCTTCATCAGCAACTCTTATTTGCCAAACGCATTCATGAACCATTATCCGTCTGATAATTTTATTAATTATTACCCGTTTGACATTTGCACTGATTATTCATCTATCATTTGCAAAAGCAGATAAATAGCAGGTTCATTCTTTTGTATCCATTCCATTTCATGCTGACTGCCTACTCTGATGGCTGCAGCTTTCCACTCATCAAAATACTTCTGTCCGTTTTCTGCATTAATCTCAAGTTTCGCATTAGGTGCAATATCGTCAATCGCAATCCTCATAATATGACCGTTCAAACCTGTCTCTCCCCCCGAAAGAAATTTAGAAAAACAGTACCGAAGGGTATATTCACCATAACTAAGCAGTTCCTGATATTCGTTTTCGTGAGCAGCAATATAATCTCCGGGATTTGAAGACGTTGCAGGCGATGATTGGATAATATCAATCAATTCTTCAATTCTTGAATCAACGGTGCCATTGCTCTTCATGTATTCTTTTACCTTTTCAATATTTTGCTTATCCAATTCATCAACGTATTTCTGGGAATTAATTGCATCATCAGCAGAATCACCCGGGAATTTAACGCGGATATCATTAACATAAAAACTACCGTCTCTAGGCTCCCAGTACTCTTTCATAATGTACTCTCCGGACTCACTGATTGAAAATGTAATGGCAGTAGGAATATAACTTCCCCCTACAGATTCTAATTCCCCGCCATAGGTATTATATGTTTCCTGCAAAACCAGCAGATAAACCGTTATTTCTTCTGCATGATTATCTTCATCTTTTAACGGAGTGCCGCTTTTACACTCATTTGCAAGTATCACGTGACTTTCAACATGGACAAGCCCGTTGTATTTTTGATATGCATAATGACTAAGGATTGCTGTACTGATAGCATTATCAAGGGTGATTTCATCGGCATTATCAGACTTTAACTTTTCTTCTGTCAGCTTAAAACACTCTCCGTCGGCAACTTTAACATACATAAAGTTTGAAGAATCTTTTTTAGTAAAAATAAGATTATCTCCATCAACCTTAAAATGATTAACAAAATCATATCCGTTTGTTTCGTCATCATTCAAAGTAATAACGTTATCTTTTTGACTCCATTTTCCAACACCCAAATAACTACTTGCCGCCCCTTCATAATATGTGAAAGTTCCGTCATCATAAAGAGTTATTTGAAAATCACCCATAAACCCTTCTTTTTCGTATAAATAAGTTTTCCCTTTCACTTCTTTATCACTATCCTGAGGCGGATTGGTAGGAACTGCTTCTTTTTCAATATTTTCTTTTTCATCATTTTCTACAGTTGTAGACTGACTATCTTTATCATTAATCGTTTCCGGCTTTTCATCAATTGATGTTTTGGGATTAGTTAAAAAGCATACTGCAACAACTGCACAAGAAATAACAGCTACAACAATAATCCAAAAAGCCGGTTTCTTATAATTCATTACTGATTTGACACGTTCTTTTACACCGACCTCACCAAACGCAATAGGACAAGCTGCTATCATGCGACGATTCACGCTATAGTCAACAAGTGCCTGAGTATAATCAGCTCTTTGTTCACATCCAAGTTCCTTTATTACTTTTTCGTCACATGCCAGTTCAATATCCCTACATAACAACACATAAGCAATCCACATAAGCGGATTAAACCAATGAATTGTAAGAATAAGAAAACCTAACGGTTTCC
Source organism: Lachnospiraceae bacterium (assembly GCA_015057405.1). GTDB lineage: Bacteria > Bacillota > Clostridia > Lachnospirales > Lachnospiraceae > V9D3004. The sequence goes on along the minus strand of SVEK01000019.1, from coordinate 48,530 downwards.
ACCAGTGATCCTTACGACGAATATGAGTTTGTTCATGCACAATAATATTTTCCAGACTCTGCTCATTTATATGAAACGGTAAATAGATTCTTGGTTTGATAATTCCAAGTACAAAAGGCGAAACAACATTTTCACTCTGAAAAATATTATTTTTGTAAATTACTGCAGTATCCACTTTACGATACAAACGCAAATAACTGATTATAGTATAGATGAGCAGTATTGCCATACCTGCAATCCAAAGAATAGAAACCAACTGAATCCACATTTGTAAGGTATTTGCACTATCTACCGGATTCTGTGCAAACGAATGAATAACAGGATTATTCACATTATTAACTGCATTTACTTCGCTATATATAGCCGGTGTTTCATCCATTTCAATATCCATCGGGATAGTTTCAGCACTCGGAATGAGGCTTATTGCACTTTCAATAGAAATAGGACAAACCAATCGGATAGCCACAATTCCCCATAGTAAAACACTAACCCACTTAGGAGCCTTCTTCATCAAAAGTCTAAGTACCAATACAGCTACGACTAACCAGCTTGCAGAAATACTCATATTGGTGATTTTCAAAAATAATTCAATCATATAGTATCTCCTTTCCTAATCCGGTCAATCATATTTTGAACTTCATCAAGTTCTTTTTCAGAAAGAACCTGATTTTTTGCAAATGCTGCAATAAATGTCGGCAATGAGCCTTCAAACTTCTTCTCCACTAACTCATTTATTTCAGACGCTTGTGCAACTTCTTTAGAAATCAAAGAAGTAACAGTTCCATTGTTATTGTTCAAAATTCCACGTTCTCCCAAACGTTTGATTACCGTATATGTGGTTGTTCGTTTCCATCCAAGCTGTTCCTGACACAACTTTACAAGTTCAACTGCCGTGACAGGTTCATGCTCCCACATAATTAAGCAAAATCGATACTCACTTTCATGAATTTTCGGTATATCCATAATAAAACCTCCTGTCTAATGTAGTAGACTACTTTTTCAGTCTACTGCATTAGACAACAATTGTCAACACTTTTTTTCATACCGCTTTACAACATCTTCGAATATAGCTAACGTCTCATCTTTGCTCATAATTTGTCCTCTTCTTTCAAGCTCGTTAACAAACAATTCAAACACCACTCAAAATCCGGTTTCGTCTATAGTAAAATGATATGATACTTACACAACCGGCAACAATTAAGAACAAAGAATGTCGCTTGCGACATTCTCCGCCTGGGTTGGGTTGCGTTAGCAACATTTTCCTCTCCGCCGCAGTGCGTTCCCGCGGAGCGCTTTTGCTTACTAGGACAATTTCAAAGAAATTTCCTAGTAAAAAAAAGCCGTACACATTATTCAAAATATGTACGGCTGCTAAAAACAATGCAAGCAGTTATGCAATCCATTTAAGCTATTGTGATTCCTGGGAATACAAAAATAATCAAACCTTACTTCCCTTGGAACCACCCAGGAGCTGCTGGTCCAGAATGTTAGTATCAAATGAATATACAATACTACCTTCTTCTCTTACTCTCTTTAGTGACAGGCTTATAAGTCTGTCTAACAATTCACAATACGGTACACCTATCGGTTCCCAAAGATAAAACGCCAGTGAACCCGGAATTGTATTAATCTCATTAAAATAAAGCTGTCCATTGTCTTCATCAATCATAAAATCTATTCTTGAAACACCATGACAACCAAGTTTCTTAAATGCTTTGACTGCCATATTTCTTATCTCTTCTCTTTTTTCAGGTGTTAAGTCTGCAGGTATCTTTCTGGAAACACTTGCCATACCTTTTGACGCACCATTTTTAGAAGAACCTGACATATATTTGTCTTCATAACTTAATATGTCTTTTGTATGAAGAGGTTCTTCACACTCTGATGCAATTGCTTCATTTTCATCACCAAGAACAGAACAGTTAATCTCTCTAAGATTGGTAATCGCATGCTCAACAAGAACTTTTCTTGCAAATAAAAATGCATCATCTATAGATTTTTCAAGTTCCACTCTGTCTTTAGCAACAGAAATACCTACACTTGAACCAAGATTGACAGGTTTTACAATTACAGGATAACCAAGTTTAGCTTCAACCTTCTCAATAAGAACATCTACTTCCGCATAATCGGCTGTTGTAAAACAAAGACAGTCAAGTACCGGAATATCGTTGTCCTTAAGTACGGTTTTCATAATATATTTATCCATACCTACTGCTGATGCGGTAACGTCGCAACCAACAAAAGGTATTCCTATAGTTTTCAAATATCCTTGCAATGCACCATCCTCGACATTGGTACCATGAACAACCGGGAATGCAATATCAATGGTTATTTTATCTTTTTTCCCAAATGCTTTCAAAGGATACGGAACAAGTCTGACCTCATTCTCTTCATTAACCATAATCACTCTTTTCGATTGTTTAAGTAATGCAGTTATGTCCTTGTAAGCTTCTATATTACCAATATCACTGCCTATATACATTTCATTATTCTTCGTCACATACACAGGTGTTATATCATATTTTTCAGCATCAAGGCTCATAAGCGCCTGAATACCTGATATAACAGACACTTCATGTTCAACACTTCTTCCACCAAATAAAACGGCAACTCTTGTTTTCATTATTCATATCTCCTTTAATAATTGTCAGGCAAATCATTTTCCAACAAAATATATTTATGTTTATCACCCTTAATTGCATTGGCATAGTTCATAGCCTCTTCAAGATTGTCACAGGCAATACATTTATCCTTCGGGAAATCCATAGACATTACACCATTCATAATCGGTTCTGTTCTTTTCTTTCCGATTAAGTAAATATAGTCACAACATTTTGCTGCATAAGTTCCGAATTTGTAATTATATTCTTCTTCCTTATCTCCGAGTTCAACCATTCCCGGAGTAATAAGTATCCTGATTCCGTCAAATAGTTTTAACGTTTCAACAGCAGCTTTTGACCCTACCGGATTTGAGTTAAATGCATCATCAATTATAGTAACATTGCCTTTTTCTATCAACTGCATTCTGTGTGGAACTGACTGTATACGTCGAACCGGAACGCGCAAATCCTTAAGCTTAATTCCCAGTACTGCAGCAACCGAAATAGCACCGACAATATTGATAACATTATGCTCGCCTACCAATCTGGTCTGAAATACACATTCTTCTTTGTCAGGCGCAACCACTGTAAAAGTAGTTCCCATCTGGGATAACTTTATATCTTTTGCGATGTAACCATTAACCTCACACCCTGTACTGTAAAAAAATGTATTATTATATTCACCGGCTTTATTCCTGATGTACTCATTGTCACCATTCAGAAACAACATTCCCCCCTCCGGCAATGCATCAGCCAGTTCAAACTTAGTACTTACTATGTTTTCCATAGATAAGAAAGTTTCTAAATGCTGTGGTCCGACAGATGTAATCATTCCGCAATCAGGACTTACAATATCACAGATTTCCTTAATGTCTCCAACATGTCTTGCACCCATTTCACATATAAATAATTCATGCGTACTTTTCATCATTCCGCGAATAGTCTTAACTACACCCATAGGAGTATTGTAACTTTCCGGAGTAACAAGCACGTTAAACTTTTCCTGCAAAAGCGTATTAAGATAAAATTTCACACTTGTCTTTCCGTAGCTTCCGGTAACTCCGATAACTTTTATATGACTGTTTTGCTTAAGAATTCTTTTTGCATCATTAATAAAATGTCTGTTAACCGCTTTTTCAACAGGTATATTAACAATATTAGCAAATATTACAACAAAAGGCTGCAACGCAATAACAAAATATTCTGAAACAGCTACACCTTCAAGACCTTTAGCAAAATAAGACAATGCGATTATTATTGCAGACAATATAACATCACTTACTATAAGCCTTCTTACACGCATTGTATATACAAGTTTCTTTTTAGTATTAACTGAACGAAGAAACGTGTAATACTTTAAGACAATAAGCATAATTATTATACTTATTATAACCGTAACAACATTACATACAAAAAATAATATGGCAGCCATTACCGCCACAAGTATCAGTAATGCCTGTTTACCTTTGTTGATAATCAGCCAATGAAACTGTTCATCATTTTTATATCCGTTAAGCTGGAACATATGAAGATTATATCTCATCACAAAAAATAAAGACAATGCTCCTACTATGTATAAAGCTACTAGTGCTCCTACCATGATAACACCTCTAATACATTTTCTAATATCGTTCTTATGTTAATTCTATATCTCAAAATATGATTTAATTATACTTGTAAATATTCCCTGTTTCTCGACAAAACAGAAATGTCCGGCATTGTTAATAACGGCGAGTCCGGCGTTTGGCATTAACTCTTCCATTTTCTTTGCATCGGATAACGGTGTTGCCGTGTCCAAATCTCCCCATATAAGAAGCGTATCATGGGTATTGCCGGCAAACAAATGTGTCAAGTCCTCGTTAACAGCTTTAACAAGACACTGTCGCATAATCGGTGATGCATTCTTATAATCTTCCGAACCCTGTCTGTTTCTCCACGCATCAATAAGATCAGGACACATTTTATATACAAGATTAATATTAACAATCTTTTTAATCAACTTATACTTTGCAACCCTGAATCTTTTTTTCAGTGTTCTTGGCGGCAATACACCGGCACTGTCAATGAGTACAATTTTATCTATCTGAAATGGTATATTATCTCTTCCGGTAAGCTTAATAATAACTCTCCCGCCATATGAATGTCCGATAAGTGTTGCCTTCTTTATATCAAGAGCCTCCATCAGCTTTAAAAAAAAGTCTGCATAGTCATCGACACTCCATGGTTCTCGGGGTTCATCACTATTACCAAATCCCGGCAAATCAAACTGCAAAACCCTGTACTTTGAACAAAGTGTATTAGCAATGATATCATACAGCTCACAGTTAGTTCCCCAACCTTGTAATATAACTACCGTTTCATCTGCCGTACCGGTAAACTTATAGTTAATATTGTATTCATTAACTGTTATATGCATTCCCTAATCTCCTTAAAACCTTGTTATAGCATACCTAGTATATCAAAAGCGGTATGATTTAGCAATCTCAAAAACAAAGTCACATTTTACGACATCATAAAACAACACTAAGGAAACACGATTAAACGCGTTTCCTTAGAAAATTAAAAATCTATCTCCGGCATAAGTTCACTGTCCATTACTTCAAGTATCTTAACCATTGTCTTAATCTCTTCGGGGTCAAGACGTTCCTCAATACGTTTCATAACAACCGACATATAATTATAACTTATATTATAATAATCCATATATTTTTGAGTAACTTCGAGATGATACTCTCTTTTATCGGTTTTTGACTGAACTTTATTGATATACCCTTTCTTAATCAAGCTATTAACCTTATAAGCTGCATTAGGCGATGATATATTAACAACTTGTGCAAACTGGTTAATTGTCGGATTATTCAGCGAATATATTATCTCCATGCAGAATGTCTCAACTGTCGTCAAGCTTGCTTCCCTGTCCTGAAATCTCTCAAACACCTTCGTATAAAAATGCAACTTAAACTTTCTGTACACATTTGAAAAAGCTTCTTGTAGCATAACTATCCTCCTAAACCTTTTGCAATAACATTACATCATTATGCTTTACTTACGTAACAGTATATCACTTATTCACCGTCTATTGCAAATGTAAGTTCAGCAATTACCGCAGGTTTACCGTTAACATATGCTTCAGCCTTTCCCACACCAATTCTGCCTTTACATTTAATTATCTCACAATTCAGTTCCAAAACATCTCCCGGCACAACTTGCTGCTTGAATCGTGCATTTTTGATTCCTGCAAACAAAGCAATCTTTCCTTTGTTCTTTTCTTCCGAAAGAATAGCAACAGCACCTGTCTGAGCCAATGCTTCGATAATTAATACACCGGGCATAACGTGTTTTTCAGGAAAATGCCCCATAAAATGCATTTCACCCACAGAAACACATTTAATAGCTTTTGCACTCACACCCGGAGTACACTCAATTATTTTATCCACAAGTAAAAAAGGATATCTGTGGGGAATAATCTGCTGAATCTCATTTGAATTTAATTCCATAACAACCTCCTGTATATTTATACAATTCAATTGCATTCACTATGTTTTTACATGTACTTCTTTAGTATCAGTGACGCATTGTGACCGCCAAATCCTAAAGAATTGGACATTGCGTAGTTAACTGTAGTGTGTCTTGCTTCATTAGGTACTATATCAAGATCACAGTTCTCATCCGGCACTTTATAATTTATTGTTGCCGGTACAACATCATTTTTTACACTGAGTGCAGTAATAATTGCTTCTACAGCTCCGCTTGCACCAAGCAGATGACCGGTCATTGACTTGGTTGAACTTATCATAAGTTTTCTTGCATGGTCACCAAAAGCAATCTTAACGGCACTTGTTTCTCCCTTATCATTAAGCATAGTTGATGTTCCGTGAGCATTGATATAATCAATACACTCCGGCTCAATCTTTGCATCTTTCACAGCCTGTTTCATACATGCTGCTGCCATTTTACCATCTTCAAGAGGTGCGGTAACGTGATAAGCATCACATGTTGCACCGTATCCGACTACTTCACAATATATTTTAGCCCCTCTTTTTATCGCATGTTCATACTCTTCCAGAACAAGAATTCCGGAGCCTTCTCCCATTACAAAACCGCTTCTTTCTGCATCAAACGGAATAGATGCTCTGTTAGGATCTTCTGAAGTACTAAGGGCTTTTAACGAAGTGAAACCGCCGATACCAAAAGGAGTAATACTTGCCTCACTTCCGCCTGTGAGGACAACATCCTGGTATCCGTCTCTAATCTGTCTGAAAGCATCACCTATTGCATTAGTTGCTCCTGCACACGCAGTTACAACACAACTGCACATTCCGTGAAAACCATACTTTATTGCAATATGTCCTGCTGCCATATTAGATATTGACATAGGAATAAAATGCGGTGAAACACGGTCAAAACCTTTTTCATTTCCTCTTTCACACTCTTTTTGAATAGTACCAAGTCCACCAATACCGCTTGACACCATTACTCCATATCTTTCCATATCTTCACCGTCAAAAGATAATCCGGAATCATCAACGGCTTCTTTGGCTGCAGCTATTGCATAAACACAAAAAACATCAAGTTTTCTTAATTCACTTTTCGGAATAATACTCTCCGGATCAAAATTTTTAACCTCACCGGCAACCGTAACTTTTCTGTCGGTCGTATCAAAATGAGTTATTTTATCAATTCCGCATCTGCCCTCACAGACAGACTCCCACATATCCTTGACATTATTTCCTATAGGTGTAACAGCACCAAGTCCTGTAATAACTACTCTTCTCATATTGCCATTCCTCCATCTACACAAATAACCTGTCCGGTTATATATTTTGCATCATCTCCGGCCAAAAATGCTACCACTCCTGCCACATCATCAGCAGAGCCCATCGCTGAAAAAGGAATACTTTCAAGTATCTTTGCTTTGGCCGACTCCGAAATCTTATTGGTCATATCAGTTTCAATCATTCCCGGTGCAACAGCATTAACCGTAATCTTTCTTGAAGCAAGTTCTCTGGCAAGGGATTTGGTCATTCCTATAACAGCAGCCTTACTTGCAGAATAGTTTACCTGCCCTGCATTACCAAGTAAACCGACAACAGAACTCATATTGATAATTCTTCCTGTTCTGTTACGAAGCATTATTCTTGAAACACCTCGCATCATATAAAATGAACCTTTAAGATTAACATTTAAAACTGCATCCAAATCTTCATCACTTATTTTCATAAGAAGATTATCTTTGGTGATTCCTGCATTGTTAACAAGAACATCCAGTTTTCCCTGACTCCATTCCACAGTGCTGCTAATAAGCTCATCACACTCTTTTGAGTTAGTGATATCAGCCTGAACCATCAAACACCGTGCACCTTCTTCTTCACATAATCTTTGTGTTTCCAGAGCAGCTTCTTTTCCGGATTGATAATTAAATGCGATATCAAATCCTTCCTTTGCAAGCCTTATACATATTGCTCTGCCTATTCCCCTGCTACCTCCGGTTACAAGTGCTGTTTTTCTTTCCATTACTCGTCCCTCTTTTTCTTTCTTAATTAAATCCGTTACATTTTTACATTATTATCTGCCTTACATTTGAACAATCACTCAGCCGTCTGATTAATAAAATTATTAAAATCATCAACGCTGCTTATACTTGTAACATTAACCGAAACACCCATACTCTTTGCTGTTTTCTTAAGGAAACCGGTAAGAACATTTCCCGGACCGATTTCTATAAAATTATCTGCTCCCGCATTAATGAGTGCTCTGAAATCTTCTTCCATGTGTACACTATTTTGCACCTGACAAACGAGAAGTTCTTTTAAATCATCTCCCGGCTTATAAAAATCACCGGTATAATTAAGAACAACCGGTATCTTTGGCTCATTAAACGTCATTTTCGAAAAATACTCATTAAGAGCATCACCGGCAGGTGACATATATTTTGTATGAAATGGTCCGCTTACATTTAAACGTACACATCTTTTTGCTCCGTTTGTCTTTACAATCTCTTCAACCTTTTCAACTGCCTCATTATCACCACATATTACGTATTGTCCCGGACAATTATAATTTGCCACTGTTACATAGGCGATATTGGCATTATCACCATTTTCCTGTTCTGCTTTATAATATTCATCCACTGACTTCCTAACTGTTTCACCATCAGTACCCAGTATTGCACTCATTGAACAGTTGAGTCCATGTGCAGCCTTTGCCATCTCTTTTCCTCTAAATGCGGTAATATTGACATATTCTTTTTCATCAAATACTCCTGCAGCATATAATGCTCCGTATTCACCGAGACTTAAACCTCCTGCCATATCAGGTTTGATTCCTCTGTTGAGCAAAAGTTTAGTAACACCCGCAGCAAACATTGCCATACATCCCTGTGTATTTTCTGTTTTGCTAAGCTCTTCAAGGGGACCTTCATGCATAAGATGCTTAAATCTGTCATCTGCATCTATACTGTCTATAAACTCCCTATATTCTTCAAATTCTTCGTAAAAATCTTTTCCCATTCCTACAGTCTGACTTCCCTGTCCTGCATATAAAAATACTGTTCTCACACCAATCTCTCCTTTAACCTTGTTTCGCACTCACTTAATATCTCATTAATGAGTTCTTTAACCGACACAATCTTACTAATGCGAAACGCATTACTGCCTGCAAAAAACAAACCTTCTTCCCAGTTACCTTTAACAGCTTCAATAAGAGCTCTGCTTATGCAATATGGAATAGACTCATCCTTTTTGCATGCCGTAAGACATCCGTTACATTTGATTGCCCGAAACACATCTCCGTTTTCAAGTCTTTTAATAAGTGGACTTATAATCGCCCTTGCAGGCATTCCCACCGGACTTTCAACAATCTTAACATCCTCTTCTTTTGCATTAACTATTGCCTGCTTAAAGCGTTCATTAGCATCGCATTCATCAGTTGCTATGAACCTTGTTCCAATCTGCACAGCCATCGCACCTTCCTTTAAGAAATGTGCCATATCTGCTCCGTCAAAAACTCCTCCTGCAACTGCAACAGGTATTTTTTTGCCGTATTGTTTCTCCAGCTCCTCTGTTACACTAAGAACTTCTTTTAAAATCTCATCATTGCTTTTTGCTGTTCCTGACAATAAGTCTTCTTTTGAAAAACCAAGATGTCCTCCGGCTTTATTTCCTTCGATGATAAACATATCCGGCAAAACACCGTACTTTTTCATATAACTTGTAGCAAGAAGCTTTGCAGCCCTTCCCCCTGATACAATAGGTATACATAATGTATCTGTCCCTTTAGTGTATTCAGGCAGTTTTATAGGAAGACCGGCTCCCGAAATAATTGCATCAGCTCCGGCAGACACAGCAGCTTTACATGTTTCACCATAGTTTGAAACAGCTGTCATAATATTAACCGCCACCATACCATTATCACCGGATTTTTCTTTTGCCTTTATGATTTCTTCCTTAAGTGATGTGAGATTAGCCTCACGCGGATTCGAATAAAAATTGCTTTTTCTATATCCAATGTTAACTGAACTTATGACTCCCATTGCCCCGCATGCTGCAACAGCTCCGGCAAGCCCGGAAAGGGATACTCCAATTCCCATTCCTCCCTGTATAATCGGCACTTTAAGAATCTTTTTTCCTATTTTCATATCAATACAATCCTTCTACAACTTTCTTGTATTCGCTATACATATCTTCAAATATTTTTTCAAGACTCTTTATCTCTTTTAACTGACCTGCCACCTGACCTGCCATTAGAGAACCGGTCTTAATATCACCATCAAAAACTGCTCTTCTTAATGAACCTAATGTAAACTTTTCAAGTTCCATCTTATCCGCACCGGCTTTTTCCTGCTTAACATATTCTCTTGCCATCTGATTCTTAATTATTCTTACAGGAGTTCCGGCTATTCTTCCGGTTACAATTGTATCGTTATCTTTTGCTTTAATTACCGATGCTTTATAAGCTTCATGAATAGGACATTCCTCTGATACAAGAAGACAGGTTCCCAACTGTACACCTACTGCACCAAGAGCAAACGCTGCCGCAAGCTGTCGTCCGTCTGCAATTCCACCGGCTGCAATTACCGGAATAGATACTGCGTCAACAATCTGCGGAACAAGTGACATTGTTGTCATCTCGCCTACATGTCCTCCGCTTTCAGTTCCCTCAGCAATTACGCCGTCTACACCATACTGTTCCATTTTTTTTGCAAATGTTGAACCGGAAACTACAGGAAATATTTTAATTCCGTTTTCCTTCCATGCCTCAATATATTTAGCCGGATTTCCTGCACCTGTAGTTACAATCTTTACATCCTCTTCAATTATAATCTTAGCCATATCCGCAGCCTCAGGGTTCATAAGCATAAGATTAACGCCAAAAGGCTTGTCGGTTTTACTACGACATATCTTTATATTTTCACGAAGTTCTTCCTTCCTCATTCCTCCGGCACCTATCAGTCCGAGACCACCGGCATTACTTACTGCAGCAGCAAACTCTCCTGTAGCAATATTAGCCATTCCGCCCTGAATAAATGGGTATTTTATTCCTAACATTTCATTTAATCTTATCTTTTTCACTTTTATCTCCTATCTGAATCATCAACTACAGAAACGCTATATTACAATTATTTATTAATACATTCATCCTTCAAGAACTGCGCCACTCCATGTAAGTCCCGCGCCAAAACCGACACACAAAATCTTACGAGGTTGGGCAATTGATACTTCACCTTGCTTTCCAGCCGACGCAGTATCACTTTTCTCATTCAATATTTCATCTAAAACTATTGGAATACTCGCTGCGGATGTATTTCCATACTCGTCAATATTAACATGAAACTTATGTGCATGCTCCTGATATTTTTTCTTCACATGCTCAATAATTCTTTTATTTGCCTGATGACATACAACATAGTCTATATCACTAAGCGTAAGTCCGGCTTTTTCTAAAACTTCCTTTATCCCCTGTTCCATCGCTGTAACGGCAAATCTAAACACTTTATGACCGTTCATATGAACAAAGCATTCTTTACCGTTAACTCCATCACAGGATAACGCATCAAGGTCACCTCTGGTCCATGTTTTTTGTGCAAATATACCATCTGAAGCTTTCACTATTACTGCAGCCGCACCATCTCCAAATAAAATACAGGTTGAGCGGTCGCTGTAATCTATAATTCTTGAAAGCTGTTCACTTCCTACCAGAAGAATATACTTTGACATACCTGAATTAACAAAACCATGGGCAATTCTAAGACCGTATAAAAATCCGGTACATGCGGCACTTACATCAAATGCGGCAATCTCTTCACTAAGACCAAGTTCCTTTTGAATCATACAGGATACTGACGGAAATATATAATCAGGCGTTGAAGTTGCCGTAATAACTGCTCCTATTTCATTTTTATCAATACCTGCTCTTTCAAGAGCTATTCCCGCCGCCTTAATTGCCAGTGAAACACAGCTTTCATCCTGACATTTATACCGATTTTTAATCCCGGTTCTTGCTGTTATCCATTCATCATTAGTATCAACCAGTTTACTCATGTCTTCATTAGACACTGCAGTCTTAGGCAATGCCCGTCCGGTAGATACTATTCGCAATCCTTTCACTTATGTTCCTCCCTGTTTGCTGCTATTTTATTCATTCCCATATCTTCTAAACTTTGCATACCGGCCCGATATAAGCGCTGAAGAACTGAACTGACGCAATCTCTTGATTTCTGTGCTTATCATTTTCGATAATGCTTTGATGCATTTATCCCCTTCCGGAATAATACCATCAATCAGTCCCAGTGCTTTAAGCTCGTGCGCTGTTAGCTTCATAACCTGAGCAGCCATGTCGGCTTTTTTTGCATCTTTCCACATTATTGATGCAAAACCTTCCGGCGAAAGAATTGAATATACTGAATTTTCTAACATCCATACCGAGTCAGCAACTGCAAGTGCAAGTGCACCTCCGCTACTTCCCTCTCCGGTTACAATTGCTATAACCGGTACTTTTAATCTGCTCATGAGAGCCATGCTTTCAGCAATCGCATTACTCTGTCCGTTAGTTTCTGCTTCAAGTCCCGGATAAGCTCCCGGAGTATCTAATAATGTTATTACAGGCCTGTTAAACTTCTCTGCCTGTTTCATCAGCCTTACGGCCTTTCTGTAACCTTCCGGGGATGCCATCCCAAAGTTACATTTAATATTATCTTCGAAATTATGCCCTTTTTTATGACCTATAACTGTAACTGGTTCTCCGTTAAGCATTGCAATTCCGCCTACAATAGCCGGATCATCCCTATACAATCTGTCACCATGCAACTCCACAAAATCATCAAACAATTCCTCAATATAGTCTGATATATTTCGTCTGTCAGAACTGCGTGCGAGCATAACTTTTTCATAAGGTGTTGTCACTTTTTTATTATTAATTACAGAATCCATATCTACTACTTTCTCCCTACATTCATGGTCAGCAACGTGGATAACATATTTCTTAAATTACTTCTTTCAACTATCATATCAAGCATTCCGTGCTCTAACAAAAACTCTGAACGCTGAAATCCTTCCGGAAGTTCTTCACCTATCGTCTGCTTAATTACTCTCGGTCCTGCAAAACCTAGCAAAGCACCGGGTTCCGCAATAATGATATCACCAAGACTGGCAAAGCTGGCACTAACGCCACCGGTTGTCGGATGAGTCATACAGGATATATATAACCCTCCATTGGACTTAAACTGCTCTATTGCTGCACTTGTTTTGGCCATCTGCATAAGGGAGAATAACCCCTCCTGCATTCTGGCACCACCACTTGCACTAAAAATAATTAATGGCAGCTTTTTTTTACCTGCATACTCTGTAATTTTTGCTATTTTTTCGCCCACAACAGTTCCCATACTTCCCATAAGAAAGCTACTGTCCAGTACGGCTATTGCTGTACGCTTTCCTTCAATTTTGCACGTACCTGTTACCACCGCTTCATTAATTCCTGATTTTTCACAACATGCTTCAATCTTATCTTCATAATCCGGAAAATCAAGAGGATTACCTGCCTTAAGTTTTCCATACAGTTCCTTAAATGAACCTTTATCACATATCATACTGATTCTTCTATGTGCTTTTAATGGAAAATAGTGTCCGCAACTTGAACATACATAGTAATTATTTTTCAAAGCACCCAAGTTTTGAAGTCCGTGACATTTTGGACACTCTACCTCTTCATTAATATTCCTGCGAACCGTGATAATTCTATTCCATCTTTTCTTTCGTTGACGAAAAATATCCTTAATCTCCATTATTCTTTCGCCCTCCTTGCATCCACTTATCAATTGTTTCATTATTCTTTTCCCAGAATGCGATATTATAATTACCTCTTATAAAATCCGGGTGATATGTAAGCAAATGCATAAACTCTCGATTGGTACTAATACCATCAATAATTAATTCTTCCAATGCCCTTCTAAGTCTTCTTATAGCCTCAATTCGTGTTTTTCCCGTCACTATAATCTTAGCCACCATAGAATCATAATAAGGACTCACTTCATAACCCGAAAACAAATGACTATCGACTCTGACACCAAATCCTCCCGGAATATGAATAAAATTAACAATTCCCGGTGTCATGGCATAAATTCTGCATTCTATAGCATGATTATCAATACATATATCTTCCTGAGAGAATCCAAGTTTCAAACCGTAAGCAATTCTGATTTGCTCTTTGATAAGGTCAATACCCGTTATCATTTCAGTTACCGGATGCTCCACCGGAATTCTTGTATTCATTTCAACAAAATAAAAATTACCTTCATCATCAACAACAAATTTCACAGTTCCGACACTGTAATAATTTGCAGTTTTTGCAACCTTTGCTGCAATTTCTCCCATCTGCCTTCTCATGTCTTGCGTAACAATTTTTGAAGGAGCTTCTCCGATGAGTTTTTGATTATTCCTTTGAATTGAACAATCTCTTTCACCCAGATACACTACATTTCCAATTTTATCTGCAGCTATCTGAATCTCGATATGATGCGGATCAATTATTAATTTCTCCATATACATATCATCATTTCCAAAAGCAGCCTTTGCCTCTGCCTTTGCCGTTTCATATGCGCTTTTTATTTCTTCCCTGAAAAATACCTTACGCACACCTTTACCACCACCGTTAGCGGCTTTTATCAAAACCGGATATCCTATCGTGTCAGCAATTTGTTCTGCCTCAGATACACTTTCAATCAATCCCTTAGACCCCGGAACAACCGGCACTCCTGACTGAATCATAAGTTCTCTTGCAGCCCGCTTATTGCCAATTTTACTTATAATATCAGCAGAAGGACCTATGAAAACAATATTATTTTCCTCACATTTTCGGGCAAAACCGGCATTCTCGGACAAGAAACCATAACCCGGATGAATTGCATCACACTTCATAAGAAGTGCTGTTTCAATAATAGCATCCTGATTAAGGTAACTGTCCGGTTCCTTATCCGAATCTATACAAACTGAATCGGTAGCGATCATAACTGCAAGAGAATTAGCATCAGCATCTGAATGCACAACAACCGTCTCTATATCCATCTCCCTGCAAGCTCTGATAATTCGAACTGCAATTTCACCACGATTGGCAATTAGCACTCTTTTAAACATACTTTTCTCCCGGACATAAATTAATAACAACCATAGGCTGATCATACTCAACCATACATCATCTTCCACAAGAATCTCTGGAATAACACTATCCTTTGTGGCAGAAAACTTCATTCGTAAGCTTCATAGTTTCAACAAAACCAATCATATAACCTTTTAACCTTAGAACCAACTTCAATAAAATGAGGTTCCCGGGTAATGCAGTTCTGAAAAATGTTCCTGCCAACGGCACTTTAACAACTTCCTCAGAACTGTCAAACCGATCCCTTAATTGGCTATCTTTATATTAACCGTTCTGCTTATCCAAGAACTCTACGATGTTACGAACTGTTACAAATTTCTGAAGTTCTTCCTCATCAATTGTCAATGAAAAATTCTCTTCCAAAGCCATGCTAAGCTCCATTGCATCAAGTGAATCAATTCCAAGATCATCCTTCAAACTTGCATCCAATGTAATCTTATCCTCATCACAACTAATAGTTTCAACAATAATTTCCTTTACCTTTTCAAATGTCATTTCAATTACCTCCATTAAATTAAATAAATTATTTTAGTTAAATATATTTAGTTAAATATATTGTGTATATTATATGCATATGCCTTTCCTTTGTCAATATTTTTTTATAAAACTAATCTAACAAAGAATGTCGCTTGCGACATTCTCCGCCTGCGCCTGGTTGCGTTAGCAACATTTTCCTCTCCGCCGCAGTGCGTTCCCGCGGAGCGCTTTTGCTTACTAGGACAATTTCAAAGAAATTTCCTAGTAAAAAAGCAATACCCCCAAGCAAAACCCGATAGGTTGTATTGCATGTAACGTCGTATGTTTTTCAAATTTCAAAATTATTTTTTTATACTTATTCATATACTATGGGTATGAGGTGAATATTAATGAATAATCTCAATAAAGAAATCGGGCATCGAATAACTATGCTTCGTTATGAAAAAAAAATAACACAGGCAGAGCTTGCAGAAGCGCTTGATATTTCAGTCAAACATTGTAGCGAAGTTGAAAGAGGTTTATCAAGTCTTTCATTGGAAAAGCTGATAAATATATGTCCAATTCTGTCCACCAATCTTGACTATCTTGTAAGAGGAATTGATAAACGTCCACATGCTATGCATAATGTACCCCTTGCTTTTTGGGAGGTATTTAACTCTGATGATGAAAAACAAAAAGCTGACTTGATTAAAATCATAAATTTGTATTTTGAACTAAAAAACAGCTAACCAAACAAAAACATCAGTGACTTATCAACCGGTCACTGATGTTCTTAAATTCATAATTATATTATTCACTGTCTAAATGAGTATTCTGCATATTATACTACATCATTAAAACTTAATTCACTTTGGGTTAATTCAAATAATTCTTCCTTGGCACTTTCAAAACAGTCAATAATCTTTGGAGAAAATGTACCGCATTCGCCTGCAAGAATCATACGTTCTGCCTCTTCAATCGAAAATGATGGTTTATATACTCTTTTGCTTACAAGAGCATCATATACATCAACTATTGACACTATCTGTGCCCAAATCGGAATATTTTCCCCTACCAGTTTGTCCGGATATCCTCTGCCATCATATCGCTCATGATGGTGTCTGCATATATCATAACAGTACTGATAAAATTCATTTTCTTCCTGCTTAAACATCTCTAATATCTCACAGCCTTTTGCACTATGAGTTTTCATAAACTCAAATTCTTCATCTGTAAGTTTGCCCGGTTTCAACAATATCTCATCAGGGATTGCTATCTTTCCAATGTCATGAAGAGCCGAAGCATTAACAATAAGATGTACCTGCTCATTGGTTATATTGTACTCCGGATACAATTTTTTCAAATGCGAAAGAAGAACACCTGTAAATGTCTTCACTCTTTTAATATGTTCACCTGATTCAAGACTTCTAAACTCTACAACCGAACTTAACGCATTCATAAGAAACTCATTGTTCATTTCAAGTTTTTTCTGACTGACACGAAGTTGGGCAGTTCTTTCCTCAAGTTTGTTCTCAAGATTAATTCTGTTTTCATACAATTCTATAATATTCAACGTTCTACGTATTACGACTGCCGGAGAAAATGGTTTATATATGATATCTGCCACCCCAAGCTCATATGCCTTTACATCACTGTCAACCGTCGACTCTCCTGTTATCATAATAACAGGTATCTGATTCTCAAGATGTTGTTCATTCATATAAGTAAGAACTTCCAGACCATTCTTTCTTGGCATCTGCAAATCAAGAAACATTATAGCAATATCCTCTTTATATTTATCAATAAGAGATATTGCTGCTTCTCCGTCCTCCGCTTCATATATCGTAAACTGTTCTTCAAATATATCTTTCAATATTTCTCTGTTAATATCTACATCATCTACAATTAAAAGCGTATTTTTATCCATGCAATCTCTCCTTTTCGTACACTTAACTAAACTCTATGTTGCTAAGTGCTTCCACTGTCATATTGTAATCAGCATTTAAGGAATTAATAAGTTCTGTAATATCCCCCTGGGGTTGTCCGCTACGAAGGGCCTCTGTCAATTCACTTGCAGACACCTTAAGTCTGTCAAGATTCAGATTGGCACATACTCCCTTTAAATTATGAGCCTCACGAAATGCAGTTTCATAATCCTTAGCATCAAGCGCCCTCATTATTGCCTCATCCATTTTATTATCAATGAATTTTTTGAGATATTTTTTCATAAATTTTTCAGACATAAGTCTTTTTATTGCACTGTCATAATCTCCCTGAAGCTGCTCATATACCTGTCTAAGTTCCATTCTGACATCTCCTCCTGACTATATTTGCTGGCGATCATTCATAAACTAATACTTGATAAATTATCCTCTGAAAGACTCGAGTGTTTTTATAATAAATTCCGGTTCTATCGGTTTTGCAAGATGCGCATTCATACCCGCTTCCTTAACTTTTATTATATCTTCATCATACGCATTAGCAGTCACTGCAATTATCGGAATCGTTTTTGCATCTTCTCTATCCATCGCCCTGATAACCTTCGTTGCCGTTATACCATCCATAACAGGCATCATAACATCCATAAGCACTATCTCGTAAGTTCCGGGTGGATTGTTAATTATTTCATCAACTGCAATCTTGCCGTTAACAGCCAAAGTGACTTCAGCACCTACTTCTTCAAGAATCATCTGGGCAATCTCTGCATTCAACTCATTATCCTCAACAAGAAGTATTCTCATTCCCTCCAGACTTATCTCCTGATCTTCATCCTCACTTAAACTCTCGTCCATCATTGTTTCGTCAATCTCATAAATAAGCTCGATAGTAAATTTACTTCCTACATTCAACTTACTTTCTACACCAATTTTTCCGCCCATCAAATCAACGAACTGTTTTGAAATAGCCATACCGAGACCTGAACCTTTATAAGTAGTTCTTGCCCCGTCATCCTCCATGGTGAATGCTTCGAAAACATGAGGTAAAAACTCCTGTTTCATTCCAATTCCCGTATCCTCAATAGTGTATACATGTTTAACATGGGTATCATCATACTTACTTTCCACAGCAGTGAAAGTAATAGTTCCACCATCCGGCGTAAATTTAATACTATTACCAAGTATGTTTACAAACACCTGTCTAAGATGTAATTCATCTCCTAATACTATAGGATATTCAAATGGTCCAAAATTACACACAAGCTCTATCTGTCGTGTTTCTAACAACCCACTGACAATACAGGCACAACTGTCACATAATTTTCTGATATCCATTGACTCTTTTACCACGACGGTGGCACCAAGTTCAATACGACTAAAGTCAAGAACGTCATTGATAAGTGAAAACAGATGTTGTGAAGCTCCCTCAATTTTGCCAAGACACTCTACCATTTTTTCCGGATTATTTTTATTTTTTAATGCAATATTGGTCATGCCCATAATTCCATTGATAGGAGTTCGTATGTCGTGACTCATATTAGATAAAAATATGGTTTTAGCCTGACTTGCAGACATTGCTGTCTGCGAAGCAACCTCAAGCCTGTCATTCATCTGCTCAAGTACTTCCCTGGCTTCATGTTCCTTAAGTGCTTCTTTTCTGTCTTCACGGGACCGTATTACACTATAAATCACCAATGCACATATAATAATCAATCCAAACGAAGCCATACAAAAGAACTTCGCAACTCCGTTCATCATACTGTTAGTGTCAGTTCCAATCATATTAGTAGGAACAACCATAATAACATCCCAGTCAACAGAATGAGCAGGCACAACAGATACAAAATATGATTCGTCTTTAATCAAAACTTCAAATGCAGATGCTTTTTTCTCGGCAAATGCCTCTGCAAAGTCAGCAAAACTTCCACCCTCAACAAATGTACAATTATCTTTAATGCCTTTAACTATATTGTTGCCCGGCAAAAGTTCTGTATGACCTTCTTCTACACATTTACTGTAAAGCTTAGAACCATCCTTAACATCGGCTACCATAACATGACCTTTTTTGCCAAAACCATCTATATCAAAAGCCTCTCTAACTTCAACAATATCGATAGCTATAGCAATAAAACTAAACTCATCAGAACCTACACTTACCGGCTCATCCAGCCTGTGAAGTAAAAACAAGTAAGGAGTAATCTCATCTTTGCCTATCATATCAGATACAATAGTAATCTGGGAATCAGGAGCAGAATCATCTAATACCGACAGATTTGAAAATGTCGACTTCCCGTTAATAGACGAATAACACTGCCCTTTTTTATTTAATACAAATATTTCAGAATTAGTCGCATCTTCATAATTATGTAATGGATTAAACAGTTCTTTCAAGTCATCCTCACTGTTAAACTCATTTGAACTAAGAATATACTCATAGACTTCAATCCCATTCCAGGCATCTTCAATAGCCTTCTCAACAATCCTCGAAGATTTTGAATTAACTTCAATAAGGTTTTTGCGGCGCTCCGTAAACATCCACGCATCAAGCTCTCTATAAAATGAAAAACCTACCAAAGCAATCCAAATAAGCATTGCCAAAATAACAAACAGTCTAAGGGCAAAACCAATAGATATCTTTTTATTTTTTTTTGCTCTTTCTATAGAATTAACCAATTCATTTTTTTTTCGTTGGTTTTTGTCATTTTCTTTTGTATTATCTTTAATAAACACACAGAAATAATCTCCATTTCCTTCTGTTTTAATATATCTTCCGTAATCTTTAATATGCTTTCTTTTACCGTCTTTTGTTATAATGTGATACTCCACATAATCAAAGCTGTTACGCCCGTTATCTATCTGTTCCTTAATCTGTTGTTCGACCTGTTCTAATTCTTCAGGAACCGGTATCCCCTTAAATGTACCACCGGTTAATGCTAAAAACTCTGCATCACTATTGCAACCAAACATGCGAACACATTCCGCATTAGCGTAAAGTATCTCTTCTGTTTCATCAGCAGAGTAAACAAAAAAACCACCGGGAATAGCATTAGCAAATGTAATAACATCCGGCATCCCCATCATAGAAAAAGACGTATTCATTTTTTCAGAATTACTACCTTTTCTCATACTTTCACCACCTGACATAAAACAACTCCCAACCAAACTAATTATATCAATATATTGGCACTATATCAATTGTGAAAATACATAAAATGACATATTTTTTTAATTATTATAAACTTTTCAATATGATTCTTTAACTTTTCTTGTTGTTTTACCGGATGATTTTAATTCCGGCTTTACTGATTTTACATATACTAATATGTAACAAACTACATTCAGATTAATAGCAAGCAATACATCTATCACGCTGTGTTGCTTAAGAAACACCGTTGATAAAATAATCAATAATGATAAAATACCTAAACCGGTGCACAGACCTTTCTTCTTTCTGCAACTGTCATTTTTGACAATAGCAATAAAACATACAACTGTCTCAAACACATGCAAACTTGGTAAAATGTTGGTTGAAGTATCTGCAGTATATATAAACTGCACCAGTTTAATGAATATCCCCTCACCTTCAAGGGAAGGTCTTAAAAGATGTCCGTTCGGATACACCAAAGATATAACAAGAAAGAGAGTCATACCTAAACCCAAAGAAGCAAAAAGTCTCATACACTCTTCCTTATCTTTTACAATAATTCCAAAATAATATACTGTAGCACCTACGAATAAAAACCATAAAAAATACGGAATAATGAAATACTCACAAAACGGTATCATATCATCAAGACCACAATGTACAACATGTATCGGCACATCTCTCTTCTCTAATAAAATAAACGAAACCAAATAAAATATTCCAAACACTGCCAAAGCAAACATATGATTATATTTTTTACACCTTGACAAAATATCCATATCTATCCTTCTTTCATATTTCAATATCGCCGGCAAATCCCGACATGATAATTTTGTTCAGCCTTCATATGCTATAATAATTTT
This sequence comes from Lachnospiraceae bacterium, assembly GCA_015057405.1. Lineage (GTDB taxonomy): Bacteria > Bacillota > Clostridia > Lachnospirales > Lachnospiraceae > V9D3004. The sequence goes on along the minus strand of SVEK01000019.1, from coordinate 26,881 downwards.
ACCTAAATCACTTGTCAAGATATTCCGTAAACCTTAACGAAGTGTTCCATAAATTTTCTTATTATTTCGAGCTGTTCATTCTCATTATGCGGTTCTCTGTCAATACGATGTATCATATGGGTTATCGGAGCCGTAAATTCAATTGCAAGCATACCAGAATCATACGGAGCTATTATTTTTGCTTCTATCATATGCTCAAAGATTACTTTGTACAGACCTTCCAACCCGGTAATAAAATGCTTTGTTGCAAGTCTGCTAAGCCTTTCATTACGATATTGTTCTGTTACAATCAGCTTTCTGGCCTTTTTTATCATCGGGTCATGTATAGTAAACATAATCCTTGAAAATGAAGTTTCAATCAATTCCTCAGCTGATTTTGGAAAATGTGTGATATTTTGCGGATTACCAAAATTATCGTCGTAATAATCTTCAATTATGGTCACTATTCCTTCAAGAATTGCATCTTTACCTTTAAAATGGTAATAAATTGCCGGACCTTTTACACCTGCATGCATAGCAAGTTCATCCACACCCACACCATCATAACCTCTTTCAGAAAATAAAGTAAGGGCAGCATGAAGTATTTTTTCTTTCGTTGTCATGTTTTCGCCCAATATCATTTTTTCGTTCATACATACAACCTCTCATTACTTATTAGCAACACTTTTTATCAGTTCCTTTGGCAGCCACTTAAGAAGCAGCTTTTTAAGTTTTTTCACTTCCACAGGTTTTTCGGTAAAATCATCTATTCCGGCACACATAAAACTTTCCCGCGTAGAATCGGATGTATCGCCGGACAAAGCTATAATCGGCACATATTTATAATAATCATCTTTTTTTTCTAACGCAAGTTTACGTATTAACTTAGTAGTTTCCACACCATCCAGATACGGCATCATATAATCCATAAATATAGCATGGTAATGGTTTTTCTCAATCATTTCAAGAGCAGTTTCCCCGGATTGTGCAACATCAACGGTCATTCCTACAGGTTTCAATAATTCCTCTGTAATCATAAGGTTAAGTTCTGCGTCATCAACTATAAGAACTCTGGCTTCCGGTGCTCTAAACTCAGTATCCGTCTGCCATGGCTGTTTCATAACAACACTATCGTTACTGTTTAATCCATTTGCTATTCCCTGCCATATTTCAAAATAAAACTCAGACCCTTTGCCATATTCACTTGTAACTTCAAGCAGTCCTCCCATCATGGATATGAAGTCCCTTGAAATAGACAGCCCGAGTCCCGTACCTTCTTTGCTATGATTTTTCTTAGTATCTACCTGAGTAAACGCCTGACCAAGTTTTGACAAATCCTCAGGACGAATTCCCTGCCCCGAATCTTTTACACTGAATCTAAGAAGTCTGCTTCCCGACTTTTCATCAGTAACTTCTACCTTGAGTCTGATATACCCGGTTTCAGTAAATTTAACCGCGTTATTCATAAGATTAATAAGAATCTGTCTTATTCGCAAACTGTCACCTATAAGATACTGCGGCACATCATCTTCAATCTCATAAATCAAATGAATAGGCTTACTTCCTATACGATTTTCTATGATAAGTTTAACATCATCTGCCATAGGACGAATTTCGTACGGTTGCTCTATTATTTCCATCTTGCCGGCTTCAATCTTAGACTGATCGAGAATATCGTTTACAATCATAACAAGTGATTGTCCTGATGTACTAATGTTTTTAAGATACTTTTCCTGTTTATCACTAAGACTTTCAGAATCCCGCAACAGCAAATCCGTCATCCCGATGACAGCATTCATCGGCGTACGAATCTCATGGGAAACAATGGACAAAAATGCAGACTTACTTGCATTTGCCTCTTCTGCGATATCTCTTTGTTCCTTAATCTTTTGCATATAATTATAATGATCCGTGTCATCTACCAGCACATATATTTTTCCACAAGACTCATCATTATGAAACAGAGTTTTTATATTAGGAGAATACAGCCTTCCTGCAAGTTCAATCGGTTTATCACTTTCAATTGCATCTTCCATTCTCGCAATCCAATCTTCATACTCATTTTCTGAATCATTACGAAATAAAATTTCAGTGGCGGGCTTATTATAATACTCAAGTTTACCATCATTATTGATTACCATTATCGCTTCTGACAACTCATCAATAACATAATCTCTCGCAATTTCCAGTGTATCAAGCAACTTGAACCTGAAAATTGCAATAATCATAAACAACGTACCAACTGCATAACCCATAACCGTACAATCATATCCATGCGTAACTCCGGTAAGGTTAACTATAAATCCCATACACTGAATCAAAATTGCCACTGTAACAAACGTCATACGAATCTTTGCAATCGGCATTTTTTCTTTAATTGTATTTCTTATTAACAAAAACATACCAACAACAATATATAATATCAAAACAACAGAATATATATTGTGTATAATTCCGTTTTCGTTTTCAAAGAAACTCCAACCATCCTTATATATATATTCACTTTTTGCGTAATAAAGTCCATGCCATCTGCTGGTGAATACCAGACAATATATAAACGTATGTAAGAAGGCCAGCAATATTATAAGGTACTTCTTAATCTCAATTTTACATATCTTAAGTGCAAAAATAAATAATGAAAACGGGATCCAAACCCTTCCGAAATAAGACATCAGCAATCCTGCAAAACACTGCTCTTCATTCACGGAAATCATCATCAAAAAATAACCCGTATTATTAATAAGCGTTGCTATACAGTTTAAAAACAAGTACTTATGTATATCAGTCTTTAGTTTAGAAAAAACATACACAGACTCGATAAACAGAAATACAACACTGATAACTTGAACTACTAACAACAAATTGCGCAAGGTAAACATAGTATCACTCCATTCATAACATAACAACATAGGTCACACAATTGTTTAACGGTCGTTAAAAGCATTATACATACCTTGCCTCAAAATGTCAATACACATTATAACTTGTTAAAATACCATATTACGCACTTGTATGTTTGGTTAAAATGCCACCTTTAGAATCAACGCTACAGCACATAAAATAATTGCGCAGGGAACATAAACATACCTTCCTATACCATGCCATAAAGCGCCATGATTTTTACTGACATTTTTATTAATCTCATCTAAAAGTTCGCTTCTTCTCATTACCCAGAACCAGGAAACTGCGCCCAGCGTAGCTCCTATCGGTATAATATATATTGAAACTATATCCATCCATGGACCCCATTTTGCAATTGGTTCCATGTGAATTCCTATCCCAAGACACACAACACACAAAATAGAAAGAGTCGCTATTCTACCAAGTTTACGGAATCTGTGCTGAAGCGATTCGACAACTGCTTCAAACATATTTTGTAACGAACTGATTCCTGCAAATATCATGGCAACATACAATATAATTGCGAACACCTGTCCAAACGGAATGTCCTGCAATATTCTCGGAAGAGTTACAAATAACAAAGCCGGACCGGCACCTACATCTAATCCATATGCAAAACATGCCGGAATAATAACTAAAGATGCCACAAGAGCTGCTATTGTATCAAATATAGCAGTTCTGGCTGCAATACGAACTATTCCTTCGCCATCGCCAAGATAAGCACCATATACAATCATTCCGCTTCCGGTAACAGAAAGCGAGAAAAAAGCTTGTCCCATTGCCCATAACCATACCATTGGATTTTTAAGTTCTTCCCATCTTGGAGTGAACATAAATTCATATCCGGCTCTCGCACCCGGAAGCATAGCCACACGAATTGCAAGAACAACAAAGATAAGGAAAAATAAAGGCATCATTACTTTATTGCTTTTTTCAATACTTTTAGCCCCCAAAAACAATGTAAACAAAGTAAGCACTACAATAATTATATGAAAAGGAACTACCGAATAATCCGAACCTGAGAATCCTTCAAACCAAACATCGGTTTCTACATTCATAAGTTCTCCGGTAACAGAATTGGTAAATGCCTTAAGAACATAAGCAATTATTACTGCATATCCTATCGCTATACACAAAGAACCAGCCAAAGGAATCCATCCTACAATACCGCCTGCCGTTCCAATCTTTTTACTACGAGTATTCCATGCAAAAAAATATGAACCCAGCGTTCCGGTTTTCGCACGTCTTCCAATAGCATATTCCGCAGACAGCCCAACAATACTAAACAATGTCACAAATACAAAATATGCAACTAAAAAAGCACCGCCTCCGTTTGAGCCCATTTTTGCAGGAAATCCCCACACGTTAGCCATACCTACGGCAGAACCCACCGCAGATAACAAAAATCCCCATCTGCTCGAAAACTTCGCCTGTTTTACCTGTTTCATCAGAATAATAAACTCCTCTCCCGAACACTTTATCCAAATAAAATAATTAAATTAAACCTTGAATTAATATAATAAGAATGAGCACCGGCAACACATACTTAAAATAACATTTTAATATGTTACTATTTGGTATTTTAAGACCTTTTCCGGTATTCGCCTCTTCTATATAATTAGAAAATCCCCATCCCCATTTTGAAACACAGAATAAAAGATAAATCAATGAACCAAGAGGAAGTAACAGGTTGCTTACAATAAAATCCTCACTGTCAAGAACATCCCTTCCTCCGATAAGTTTCAAATCACTCCATATATTGTATCCTAAGACACATGGTATGCTTGCAACCAAAACTATTACAGCATTGATTACAACTGCCTTTTTTCTGCTCCAGTTAAAATTATCAATACAGTTTGCCAAAAGATTTTCAAATACTGCAATAACTGTTGAAAAGCTGGCAAATGTCATAAACAGAAAGAACAAAGTTCCCCATATACGACCACCTGCCATATTAACAAATACATTTGGCAAGGTGTTAAATATAAGCGCCGGGCCATCGTTCGGCTCTATCCCAAATGAAAAACACGCCGGGAAAATAATAAGTCCGCTTGCAATCGCAACTAATGTATCAAGACCACATATACGTAAAGCCTCGCCCCCAAGGGTATTCTCCTTAGACATATAACTTCCGAATATTTCCATCGCAGCTATTCCGAGACTAAGTGTAAAAAATGACTGATTCATGGCAGCCATAATTACATTTCCTAATCCCTGTTCGACTGCCCTGTCAAAATCAGGAACGAGATAAAATGTAAGTCCTTTTCCTGCTCCCGGTAATGTAAATGAATGAATTGCAAGTACTACAATCAGCACGAGCAAAGCCGACATCATCACTTTAGTAATGCGCTCAAGACCATTTTTCAGGCCAAAACTTACAACTAAAAAACCAACAATTACGGTGACTGCCATCCAAAATGTCATCTCTCCCGGATTTGCCAGTAATGAACCGAACACATTACCAACCTCTTCTTCTTTCATTCCTTCAAAAGTACCTGTAAGGAATTTATAAAAATAGCTAACCATCCAACCTGAGACGGTAGTGTAATACATCATCAACAAATAGCATCCCAACATACAAAATATACCATGAAGATGCCATTTACTCCCTTTTGGTTCCAGTTTTTTATACGCTTTTATCGCACTGCTTCTTCCCGCACGCCCCACAGCAAGCTCCATTGTAAGAACCGGTGCCCCCATAATCAGAAGAAACAGCAGATAGAACAATACAAAAACACCACCACCATTTTCTCCTGTCACATACGGAAATCTCCATACATTTCCGATACCAATCGCGCAGCCTGCACTTACAAGCAAAAATCCTAATCGTGAACCAAAACGTTCCCTTTTCATAATAAAATTACTCCTCCTCAAAACTAAACTAGCCGTTCATATTATTTTAGCCCAAATATTTTGTCAATGTTTCAACCAACTTTGGAATTTCAATAGGTTTAGCAAGGAAATCATTCATTCCGGCATCCAAACATCTTTTTTGGTCTTCTTCAAATGCATTTGCCGTCATTGCAACAATAGTTATTGAAGAATGGCCTTCGTCCGACAGCTTTCGAATCTCCTGTGTAGCATTAACTCCATCCATATTAGGCATCTGAACATCCATCAGAATCAGGTCGTAATACCCTGCTTCGTGATTACTTAACATTTCTATACAAATCATACCGTCCGAAGCCACCTCAACAGTTACACCGAACTCATTCAGAATATCTTTTGCGATTTCAACGTTAATCTCATTGTCTTCTGCCAAAAGAATTCTTTTACCACTGATAGAACCGTTTTTTGCCTTAACCTCAACGGATTCACTTGGCCGGATTTCTTCCCCTATGCGATGTGGAATTATTACTGTAACAGTAGTTCCAACACCTACAGCACTTTCAACATTTATCGTTCCGTTCATAAGTTCAACCAGCTTCTTAACTATACCAAGTCCAAGGCCCGTACCTGCAATCCGACTCTCCGTAACAGTTTTTTCTCTTGTAAACTGTTCAAAAATATGAGGTAAGAATTCCTCAGACATACCAACTCCGGTATCTTTTACTACAGACTTAATCAATACAACTCCATCTTCATCAGTAACTTCGTCTGACACCAACAAATCAATACTGCCTCCGTCAGGAGTATATTTTATGGCGTTACCAAGTATATTCATAAATATTTGTTCGATTTTTACTTTATCAAAATATATATACCTATGAACAATACTGTCATGCACTGTATATTTAATATTCTTATCCTTGATTTTTTTGTCAAATACGGTGTACAAGGACTCCACAACCTCACCGGTGTCAAATAACTCTTCCTGTAGTGTTGCTTCACCGCTTTCGATTCGGGACATATCAAGTACATTGTTAATCAAATCAAGCATAAAATGTCCTGACATATTAATCTTTTCTATATAGTCATCTCTTACTTCTTTATTGTCACCCTTATTCTTTAACAACTCCACATAACCAAGTATGGCATTCATCGGGGTTCTTATATCGTGAGACATGTTAAATAAAAACGTAGATTTTGCCATATTAGCATTATCCGCTTTCTCTAAGGCTTTCTTAAGTTCTTCATCCTGCCTTAACTGTTCTTCATAAGACTCCTGCAAACGTTCCCTTGAAGTTACTAGTTCATGAATATCAATAAATACTCCGTAAAACGCCTCAGCTGAACCATCTGCTCTTCTTACAATCCTACCTGCCGACCTGAACCATCTGCATTCACCGTTTTTTAATACCATTCTTTTTTGATTATCATATATCTTCTTACCTGTATGATCACGTACAGTTTCCCAGAACTCGTTAAGACTTCTTAACTTATCTTCCGGATACAAACAATCTGACCAGGATTCCAACACATTAGGGAAATCATTTTCATCATTGTAACCTAACATGTGGCGGAATGTATCAGACCAGTGACAATCGATTATCTCATCTTTTTCATTAAAATAAACTCCCCACTGACCGGAACGTATAGCTTCATGTACCGCATTAAATGCCTTCTCTTCTTTAGCAACTATCTGGCTTTTCTCAAATCTTGCCTGTGCAACTTTTCTAAAGCACAAAATTGTTATTAGAAAAAGTACCACTGCACTTGTCATATAAGACGCAAAATTAGACTTCATATCTGCCAACGGTGAAAAACCTGTAACAGGTTCAACAACCACATGCCATACATCATTTACAGTCTCAAAATCATATACAACTTTCTTTTCTATCTCTTCTTGCGTACTTCGAATAATGTACCCGTCATCATCAACCAAAGCAGTCGGGTCATAATCTTTCCAAATAGCAAAATTATACTTTTTTACCTCTTCAGTTAACTTTTCCGTTACTCTGTTAAAAAAAACAGTTTTGTCAAAAACAACTATAGTAAATGCAACAAACTCATCTCCATTATAGATTGGATTTCTGATAATAAATCCTTCTCCACCCTGAACAAGCGTATGAGGTCCTGCAATAGTTGTCATCCTTGTATCTTTTGCAAGTCTTGCTTTTGGACCCTGTTCTTTATCTTTTGCCGGTTCAAAATGTAATGTCGTATCTAAAACTTTTTTAGGATAAGCATACTCAACGATACCTGCAGGTGCAAAATACAAACTTCCGATAGCAATCTCATTTTTAACAAGCTCCGCTGCAGTAATCTCATAATTATTAAGAAAAGCATCTCCGTAAACATTATATAAATCTTCCAACAAATCTGCTGTATTGGCACACTTTGCCAATTCTGTCTGTATTACAGAGGCAATCTTTTTACCTGCAATCTCCGTATGTTTGAATGTATCCGCTTTTTTATAATTGTAGTCTATGCAGAATATAACAAACTCTACAACTATTATCATAATAATAACAATAAAAAAATACCTTCGAATACCTTTATAATTCATTATCGACACCCCCGTCATATAACAAACTCTTATTTTACCTTTCCTTCCACTTACTGTACCGGTCCATGCTCCGTTCCATTCAAACATCGTTTCAACATTTCATTCAGCTGAGCTCTGTCAAAAGGTTTAGAAAGGAAATCATCGAAACCATTTTCCAGATACATTTCCCTGGCTCCCTGGATGGCATTTGCAGTAAGTGCCACGATAATAGTCCCTTCAGCGGTCTCTTGACACTCCTCACGTATAATCTTTGTGGCTTCCATACCGTCCATCTCCGGCATCATGTGGTCCATAAATATGATATCGTACCGCTGTTTCTTTACCATCTCAATTGCATCTTTTCCACTCTCGGCCTGACTAATATGAAAACCGTAAGCTCGAAGCATTGCGACTGCCAGTTTTCGGTTAATTACATTATCATCTACTACCAATACCTGATATTCAGCACCACTGAATACTTGCGTCTTCTTCTCTTCCACACCGGCACGTTTCAAAGGATTTTCCCGGATGGTTCTCTTATCCACAACTTTCTGTTGAATATGTATCACAAAGGTAGTTCCCTCGCCATACTCACTCTGCACTTGAATATCGCCTTCCATCAGAGATACCAGTTGTTTGGTAATCGCCAGCCCCAATCCGGTACCTTCCGTCTTACGGTTGCGGTTCATGTCCAACTGACGAAAAGATTCAAAAATACGGCTTAAATCTTCCTTTTTGATACCAATACCGGTATCCTTCACGGTAAATACCAAATCCAACCATTCATCATCCGTATACTTCCCGGAAACCCCCAGATACACATAACCTTCTTTGGTAAACTTAATAGAATTATTCAATATGTTAATCAAAATCTGACGGATTCTTCCCTCATCACCGCGTAATTTGCTGGGAATTTCCTCTGCCAGCTCCACCTTGAATTCCAAATCTTTTTGCTCCGCCACTACACGAACCAGATTAACTGTATCCTGTACCAACTCCTGTACGAAATATTCATCCTCAACCAACTCCATCTTGCCGGCTTCCACCTTGGACAAATCCAAAATATCATTAATAATGGATAACAAATTCAACGCAGCCGTCTTAATATCGCACGCATAATCATAAATCTTCTGTCCGCGACATTCTTCAATAATCAGCTCACTCATACCTACAACAGCATTCATTGGGGTACGAATTTCATGAGACATATTTGCAAGGAAATTTGATTTAGATTGATTTGCTTCCTCCGCTTTTTCACGCATTTCATTTAATTCCCGAATATATTCCCTAGTCTTTGTCACATCAACCAAAAGAATCGTATAGCCGCGGGTTATCATCTCGTAATCCTTTACCACACGCAAATGACCTTCATAATACTTGCCTGCCAGTTCAAAGCTCTCTTCTCCGCCTTCTTCCAAAATATGTTTTGGAAAACGTTCTAAATCATCTATCTTTTGAGCATAGTCCAACATGGGAAACATTTGACGAGCCACTGCATTATACATAAGCACTTCTCTGTTTTCGCCTAAGGTAATCATTCCGTCACCCAAGGAATCTAACACGGTATTCGTTGCAGTTCTGGTCAAGTCAAAATCCTTTCGATTCCACACTCCAAATGCTAACACGGAAATCATGATAGCCATTGCAAGAGGGGTCGGATCGTATCCCTCCCAAAATATCCCAAACAAGTACAACACCAGCACACTCAAAGAAAAACAGGTTCCGCCCATAACGATACTCAGTTTACGAATTCGTTTACTGCTTTTCTCTCGTCGCATGGATGTTATCAATGTATGTACCGCAATCGCCCAAGGAATTACTGTACATATCAGAAAATAAAAATAAAAGCCCGGGCCATACGTAAGCTTAATGTGCGGGTAAATACCTGTATTAATAAATTCCACATTGGTATAATACAGATTGTGATACGATCCGCTCCACACCATAACAATGACCGCACTCCCGCCTAAAAGCAAAGTTCGTTCCAGCCATATTATTGACTTCCTGCCACAATACGCCGTAATGAACATCATGAACAAAGTGGCAACTAAACTACTGCCCAAATATTCCACCTTTACCGCCACCATGGCTTCTTCTTTGGTCCGTGCAAACAATTCCAGCAAAAATCCGGCATTATGAACAAGCTCTCCAATAATAAAAGCCATCATCAACTTCTGTATATATGTAGAGCTGCCTCGAAAAATATGGACCAATGTGCTTATCAAAAGTAAAATTGCTATTAATTGCAAAATAACAAATACAGAAAACATCATTTACCTCCAATTGTCGGAATCTTCAAAAAATAACCTATCATGCATGTATTGTAGCACATTTTTCAATACACTTCTACTATTGTCACGAATTTAACAACATGTCACAAATTTAGCAACTATAGAGAACACAACATGAAAACACTCCTGAAAACCGCCGAAAAAAATCTACAAACAGCAGTAGAGTGAAGGTTGAAACGAAGAACAAGACATATCTTTTGACCGGAATACTATTGTAACTTATTAATTAAAATATAAGCTGTATTAACAGACAATAAGAAACCAACAGATTGACTCAAAACGATTTATAACAAAAACAAGTAAAAATTACTTATAACTCAATTGCTACTTTAGCATTTTCTCGTATGTCAGATTTTTTACCGAACCTTTCATAAGTAATACTGCAATTAATGCTAAAACAAGTCCCAATCCAAGAAAAATCCATTTATTAATCAAAATAATACCTGAGAACTGCCCGACAATAAGAAAAATAAACGGAAATACAACAAATACTGCACGTTGCTGTGACTCTTCCATTGTACGCGCTTTGGCAGAACCTCGCACAGTAACACTAATCGCAATAAACGAAATGGCCGGTGCCACAATCAACATTACAATAAGCCAGCTGATATCCGGTATCAATACAGTTCCTATCAAAAAGAACAGCTCAGTTTCAATAACAACCATCATTACCAAAAAAGAAATACCAGAAACCAACATACCTACAAAAAAACAGGCAAAAATCTTAGCCCTAAATAATTGTGTTAAGGAAAGCGGACTGTAAAGTAATGTCTCTAACGTGCTCTTTTCTTTTTCTCCGACAAACGACCCCGCAGCCATAACAGACGACGCCATTATAGGAATAAGCATAAAAAAGAGCGGCATAATATTATCTATAAACATACTTAACATCACTATTTTTTCGTTACCAGTCCTGGCAGAAACAGGCAACAGCTCTATCATTCGTTGAAATTCCGAATTAACATCCGGTGCAAACAGAGTAACCAAAATAAAAATAGTAGGGAGAACAACAGTAAATATTAACGGAACAATGAGCATAACAACAAACAATTGTCTGTTAGTGACAACACTAAGAATATCTTTTTTCATTAATTCCATCTGTTTCGCATTCATGCTTTGTCACATCCTTCCCCACCACTACAGTTGTTGATAAGCGAAAAATATACTTCTTCTAAAGACATATTATTGACCACAACCTGATAAATATCTCCTCCGGCCATTACAATATCCTTTACTATACGCGGAATTGCATTTTCAGATTCTATAATAATCTCATAACTATTCTTATCAACCATCCGGTAGTTCATTCCATCCGGCAAACTGCTTGCTTTTATACATAATCTTACTCCGGAAGATACCATACCACGTAATTGTTCAATGTCACCTACAGCCAGCAAATCACCTTTATTCATCAATCCGTACGTCGTGCATATCTCCTGTGCATAACGCAACTGATGTGTACATAAAAAAACAGTAGTCCCGGCATCTGCAAGTTCTTGTATGAGTGAATTAACATTTTGTGCGCTCTCCGGGTCCAGACCCGACGTAGGTTCATCCAAAAACAATATTTTTGGACTATGCATCATTGCTCTTGCAAGAGAAAGACGCTGTCGCATTCCTGTGGAATATGCAGACAATTTTCTTTTTTCTGCATCCAGCAAATCCAACCGTTCCAAGAGTTCACCGGCTTTCTTTTTACAATCAGCTTCATCCATACCAAACAATTTACCGTAAAAAATCAGATTATCTATTCCCGACATATAATCATACATTTGAGCATGTTCTGTCAGAACTCCCGATATCTGATGTATCTCTTCAGGATTCTTCAAAGGATCATAATCAAACACACGACATTCTCCTCCTGTCGGAGCCAGCATACCGCACAACAGTTTAACCGTAGTTGTTTTTCCGGCACCGTTCGGTCCCAAAAAACCAAAAATCTCACCGGTATCAAGGCTGAAACTTATATCGTTCAATGCTCTGTTACCACCATCATATATTTTCGATAAATTATTAGTTACAACAGCCTTCATATAAGTTCTCCTTCATTAATCGCACACTCTTAACACTATCATTTTATTATCAACTTAGAATAATCACATCAGATATTCTGAATTTTTTCATTCGGAAGCCAGCGATATAATATCTGATACGCCTCCTTTATTATGATTGGCTTTGCCATAAAATCATTCATCCCGTTAGATAACAACTCCTGCTTAACAATTTCAGCCGAATCTGCAGTTAGGGCAATAATAGGAATGTCCCGGTTTGGGTTATTATCCAGCCTGCGAATTCGCTCAGTTGTTTCAACACCATCCAAACCCGGCATAAAATGATCCATTAAAATCAAATCATAAGAGTTTTTTTCTAACATTGAAAGAGCTTCATATCCGCTTTTAACAGTGTCGATTGTCATACCTATAGGATTAAACAGAGCTGACACTACCATTAAATTGATATCCGAATCATCAACCGCAAGTATTCTTGCTTTTGGGGCCGTAAAATCAACTTTCTTTTCTTCAGGTTCTTCGTACTGATAGTCTTCCAGTTTTTCGGCAGGCTCCCAATTAATTACCCTAAGGGGAATATGGAATGAAAATGTACTGCCAACTCCATAAACACTGTCTATGGATATTTTCCCATCCATTTTTTCTATCAGCTGTTTACTAATCATCAATCCAAGGCCTGTCCCCTCCTTATGATGATTTATGGTGGTGTCTACCTGACCGTACTGCTTAAACAGCTTTTTCAAATCTTCCTTTTTTATTCCGATTCCCGTATCTTTTACAGAAAACAAGAATTTACAATTATCATCATCAATTTTTTGTATATCAATATAAATATCAACAGAGCCTTTATCTGTATACTTAACGGCATTCGAACACAGATTAATCATAACCTGTTTGATTCTAACCATATCTCCGTAAAATGACGACGGTAGATTCTCAGGCATATGCAAATTAATCTTAAGTTTACCGTTATTTCTTGCTTTGGTGATCTCATACATGTCATTTATCAACGATAGCGTATTGAACTTTTCAGATATAATTTCTAACCTCTTAGCCTCAATTTTAGAATAGTCTAAAATATCATTAATCAAAGTCAATAATCCGAGTGCAGATGATTGTACGGTTTTCAAAGATTTTCTCATTGCAGGAGACATCTCTTCACGCAATGCTACTTCGGTTAATCCGACAATGGCATTCATCGGCGTACGAATCTCGTGGGAAACCGCAGACAAATAATCACTTTTTGCACGACTTGCATTCTCAGCATTAAGTCGGTCAATATAAACCGCCATTGCATTTACGGCTTCTGACAATAAAAACTTATCGGTAATCGTATACGGAGTAGTATCATATTTATCAAAAAAAACCGCTCCGCTGTACTTACCGTTTTTCATAGTCGGAATCCAAAGTTGTGTACCAAGTAAAATATCAAGTACATTTTCTTTCATGATACGCCCTACGGAATCATCATACTTTACTGCAATATGAGTCGGATTCACTTCAATATATCCATATTCATTGTAAAGTGCTACAATACCGTCAGCTTCTTCCTCGGACATGGTCTGAAAATAATCCGACAACGTATTCTCTTCTTTGGAATTCCATTGATAGCTTAATGTATTGGTGGCATTAGTAAAATCTGTTTCCAATATTATAATTCTGTCCAAACGGAAATACTCTGCCAAATGTTCCAGACTTTTTGACAAGGCATCACTCAAATCCTCCGCATACTTCATTTCTTCCTGAAACTGAGCCAAAAAGCGATGCCCTCTTGCCATAATAATACGTTCTTCCGGTGAAAAATCCAGTTTATTATTCATTATCTGTTTGTAAATAGAATTTCTTCCCTTTCCAACCATATTATCCATCCCCCACTTTAAGATAGCAACTCTATACTCAGTACTGTTCTTTATCTTATAGCACCTTCTGTTGTACCTGTCTGGTTTCATCGATGACTTTATTAATATTATTTTTGTATACATCCATTGCATCAATAATGGAGTTAACTGCATTCCTGTTAGTTTCAGAACTGACACTCAGCTCTGAAACACTTCTCTTAAGCACTGCAAAAATGTCGTCAACCTGTCCCACACTGTTATTCTGTGCTTCAATATTGTTATGCAGATTATCAAATTGCACCGTAAGTTTTTCAAAACTGCTTTGTAACTCTTTCATTACTGCAACGGACCCTCTGAGGGCACTAAATGAATCAGTGATACGGGTTGCCGTAGCATTAACCTGCTTATCAAGCTCTCTTACTATCTCGGTAACCTGCTCAGAACACTCATTGCTGTTATCAGAAAGTTTTCGCACCTCTGTTGCTACTACCTTAAATCCTGCACCTGCATCTCCTGCTCTTGCTGCTTCAACGGAAGCATTAAGTGCAAGAATCGTCGTATTAAATGATATATCACTAAGCTGCCTTGAAACTGCAGAAATCTCCTGCATTTTTTCCTTCATGAGTTCAAATACGGTTCTCGTCTCCTGCATTGCTTCATTAACAATCTCCATCTGTTTTGACATATCATCCATGTTGTCACGGTTTTCTGTAAGAACCTGCTCAACGTTCTTAACGCCCTCATCCAATGCATCTATCTGACGTCCGCTTTCCATTATCTTGTTCTGAACATTTTCACAACACTCAGTCATTTCTTTTGCATCCCGCAAGATAACATCCGAACCTCTCTGTAACTCTGTAGTACTTTCGTCTATACTTTTTGCCGAGTCTGCAAAATCGTTCTGAAGTTCCTCACCCATAACATCCATGGAAACAAGCAGTTCTCTTGCAGCTTCCGCCTTTTCTGTGCTGGCATCCATAAATGCACGACCTCTTTTAATAGTCTGATATATAAGTGACGCAGCAAGATTAAAAATAGCTACACACATAATATACTGTGAAAGACTTTCTGCATTGCCCGGATGAATAATATACATAAGCACAAAAGCAATATCAATGAAAATAAGCTGTATCTTCGTATACATCGGCTCCATATAGAGTCCTGCCATACCAATAATAGTAAGCATCATCGGGAAATCGTCACTGTAATACTGTCCACTGTACAAAGATACAAAAAAAACAACCAACACAAGCCCGACGCATAGCACAAGCTCCATCGTCGTTTGTGTGGCCTTACGCTTCTTAAGTGTAAAAAGAGTAATTCCAAGAACTATCATTACTCCAACTATCGCCAACGACCCCTGAAGATTCTTCCCAACAATATTCTTGATCAAATAAACAGTCGACACAATGTATGTAACATACAACATCAATTTAAATATTGATTCACGAGATATCGGCTTCTTAGTTTTCTTTTGCTTTTCCATATAATTCTCCTTCCCTACATTTCATAAACCCCTTTTTATTTTATCATATTTTTTTTTGCTTTCAACACTTTTCTTAATTTTTTTAAGTATTTTTTTAGATTTTGAAGAAAACTTGCCGGTGCTCTGCATTAATCTGCAAAAATACATACGGCAACATTTTATTTGGCAACTATAGTTCATTTTATTGTAGAGATAATACTTATTCTATGATAAAATTATGTTGTTACACAGTGACATGTGTTACATAACAACTCATCGGAATTATTACATCATCCCATTAAAAAATATAAGAAATGAGGCTGTCTGCTATGATAGATATCATATATGCAACTTACGATATAGGACATGACGCTAACTTTATCTACCACGATGAAAACCCTGCAAGAGACTGGTGGCTAATCATGCAGACACATAGCAAGGCATATTTTATTATTAACGGTCAAAAGTACATCATGCCTGCCGAAACCGCAATATTATACCCGCCTCATATTCCGCTTCATTATGGTGCATATGATGGAGAAGCATTCAATAATGACTGGATAAGATTTTATACTGACGAGAGTTTTATCACTGACTGTAAAATTCCCATTGGGATTCCTTTTGAATTAAGCGATTATAATTTTACACATTATCTGTTTAAACAGATTGCTTCTGAGAACTTTATGGATAATACGTATAAACAAAGCAGTATCAGGCTTTTGTTCCGTCTTATGCTCCATAAACTTGAAGAATCCCTTTTCTATAGTTCAATATATACTCAGGACAGAGATTTGATGGCAATACGATTAGAGCTGAAGAACAATCCCGGCTACCCATGGAAAATTGCCCAGCTGGCTGACAAATTACATATAAGTGTCGGATATTTTCACACCTTATATCGTAAAAATTTTGGAGTTTCATGCACCGAAGATCTTATTAATATGCGAATTGAACTTGCAAAAGATTATCTTGAACACAGCACACTTACAATATATGCAATAGCACTAAACTGTGGATACAACAATGTCGAACATTTTAGCAGACAGTTTAAGAAAAATGCCGGGATATCACCCGGCGAATACAGAAAAAAATGTATCCACCGAAAATAATTCACCAGACATTATCGGTCACGTTCGATAAACAATACTCCCAAAGTGCCCGGTCCACAGTGACTTGTAACAACGCCTCCGGCTCTTGTTATCAGGATTTCATCAAAGTAATTCATCTCTTCAAGTTGTTTTTTTACTGAATCAATGATGTTTTGTTCACATCCTGAATGAGTAATAAACACTCTTTCACTATAAGATTTTTTCAGTGCCGGCATCAGGTCATTAACATATTCATTAATAATCTTAGCCATTTTCCCGCGATATTTTTTTCCGGGTTGCATCTTACCTTCTGCAACCGATATACAAGGATGTATTCTAAGGGTACTGCCGGCTAATGCAGTAAGTCCGCTGCAACGGCCTCCGCGATGCAGATATGTAAGTGTATCCACAACAAAACTTGCTCTGACAAAGGGTTGAAGCTCAAGGATACGATTAACTATTGCCTCTACCGTCTCACCTTCATTTGCCATCTTTGCCGCTTCTATTATCTGCAGACCAATCCCTGTTGATAAGTTACGGGAATCTATCACCTTTACACGTTCTTTAGCATCTAATTCATCGGTTGCCATTCTCATCACATTTGCACAAGAAGACATTTCTTCCGATATACAAAAACAGATGATTTGTTCATATTCTTCAAGTTGTTTTTCCAAAAAATCAGTTGCTTTCTGTGGTGACAAAGCTGATGTTTTCGGTGTCGTTTTGTGTGCATCAGACCATTCATAAATCTGTTCAGGTGTAATATTAACGCCGTCCTCATATTCTTCTTCGCCCAAATGAATGTGTAGCGGAAATATTGATATCTGGTATCTTTTCAGCAATTCTTCTGATAAATCACATGTACTGTCTGCAATAATTCCAATTTTTCTCATATATCAATCTCCTTTTTCTTAAATAAAATATCTACAAATCCAACTCTGAATTATAAAAACCAAAATCTCATGTCATGCTAACATTTCAGTTCAGACTAACCATTCTTTTTGGCGGTTGCAAGTCTTTTTTTTATCTGACATGTTTTTTCTCTGCAATTTACACATTGCAAAGTTTTATTTGACCCTTCCCAGAAACGTTCCGGATGTTTCGCATATACAATTTCCCAATGAATCAGCACTACCAGTGATGTAAAAAACAAACTCCAGCTAAAAAAGTTCTTAATAAAAAGCATTGGTGTAAACATCATAAAATGTCCCCAATCATATATGCGACAATTGATACAACATTTATTTTTCATAATCCCTTTCTGAAACGGACAAAACAAAAGAATACATATATAATCACACAAAAAATAAAATACTGTCAGCATCAAAAGGTCTCCGGCACATAATATCCCAAGCAGATACAATAGCCCAAAAACCGCATTAAATGAAAGCCATACCAACATTACTTTCCATGCCGCCAGATTTTGTTTTTGTACATATCGCAGCAATTCCAATTCATCATAATTGTCAACAGGCACATAAACCTCTTCTTTGGACTTTCTCCATGCCATCGATAGATGTTTATTCGGTAACAGATGCCATATCATAATACTCATAAAAACAAACCAAATCACATGCACTACATTAATTCCATATCCAATAGACTGATGCATCAACATTTCTAAGTTATCACAGTCATGTAAATAAACCACAAACACTACAGTAAACAAAAAAATACGAAACATAAACTTCAACAGATAAAAATTAAGTTTTTTTGTTCTCATTATATTGTTAAATGATTTCACAGATAATACCTTCCTTACTAATTATACCTCTTACATTTACTTAACACTTATCTGTATCACATGCAACTATTACTCTCCAAGCTCGTGATTGATATTCTCATTCATTTTAGTTATTACTTTTTTCAGAATATCAAGTTCCTCTTCACTAATACCTTTTAGCATAGTTTCTCGGCATTCCTCATATACTTTTGCAACTTTATCGATTACTTTTCCGGACTTTTCCGTCAACGAAATATGAACAATTCTATGGTCATCCTTATCTTCCGTAAGCTCAACAAAGCCTCCGGAATGTAAATTATCTATAGATTTAGAAACATGGGCTTTAGACAAATGCTTCTTCCGGCTAATGCCTTTTGCAGTATCAATATTCTTTTCGCTGTACAAAAAAACAAGAATGTCCAATTCAACCGGTCGCAAATCACAATCCAGCATAATCGGTTCTACTTTTCTTGAAAGCAGCTTTTTTAATTGCAGACCTGACATTACCACTTCATTTGTCTCCATAATTCCTCCTCGTTAGTTCACCAAGAAACTAATTACAGTTTACTTACATCTTACAAACATGTCAAGAAGACAACCTGCATTTCACATATATTTCACATTTATTTTCCCTGTTAGTTTTTTTCAAATGAACTAATTATGTAATTTAATACTTCTGTTCTTTCAATTTGTAGTACATAGGCAAATTCATCGTATAGAAGTTTTTCTGCTTCTTTCATGGCATTCTCATCTGCGATATGAAGTTTTTTCCCTTTTTCTTCAATATCTCTCTTGTGGAAATAAACAGCTCTGATAAGTCCAATCAAGTCACTTCTACTGCCTTCTTTTAAAATCTGTCTGAATTTTTCTTTACGTACAGAATCATTTTCAATCCATTTTGTATTCTCCTGTGGCATATTACATATCAACTCTTTGATTTCTTCCACTGATAATATTTTTTTCATTCTTGACACAGACATTTCATTATCTATAGGCACATAGATTGTTGAAGAACTTTGATATACCGGTCTCATAACATAATAAACTCTCTTAACACCCGTAAAATCTCTCTCCCCTATTTCCTCAATCTTACACAATCCCTGATTTCCGTAAATCACTGCATCATTAATCTCAAACATACCCAATCAACTCCTTTTTATAATAACAATCACCGCAGTTCGTTCCTTTGTAGTGAGTTACTTTAACAGTATCTGTATCCCGCGGCAGTTCATTCCTCTGCAGTAAGTTGTTATAGCGGGCAATTTGAAATACATGCCAATATAACAATAAACGTGCAATCTAAAATGAAA
Source organism: Lachnospiraceae bacterium (assembly GCA_015057405.1). Taxonomy (GTDB): domain Bacteria; phylum Bacillota; class Clostridia; order Lachnospirales; family Lachnospiraceae; genus V9D3004. The sequence continues at coordinate 6,909 of SVEK01000019.1, read as the reverse complement.
ATCAAGTTAGATTACACGCAAAATTAGTCAGTTGCCGGACTTACATCAACTATTACTATATGAAATTATATATAATATCTTAGCACAAATCTCTATTTCTCGTAAGTAAATTTTATATTAATTCATACAACTTCACATAAGTCTTTTATATATATCAAGCATACTTTCAATCTGATACTGAAGGAGCCATGCCGCATCATTATACTCTAATGTAGCCTTAATTGCCTTTAGGAGCTTTGGATAATACATTTCCGTTTCGTTAATCATTCGATAAATTCTTTCCCTGCTAAGTCCCCAGGACATCGTGGTCAAATTATTACAACGGTCAATACACTTAACAAGAGCTGCCTTAGGATTTTTAGCGATAGCATCATAGTAAGCATCCATAACCTTTTTCCTGTCAGAGCCATTTGTCTTTTCGTGGCTTACTAAACGGACTATTTGTTTAGCATCCTCACAAACCGGAAGTTCTTCAACAGTTTTATTACAATCCTCAACTACATCATGAAGCAGAATTGCCGAAATAACAGAATCTTCTTTTATTCCCATCGAAAAAGCATGACATGCCATATTAAGCGGATGATAAATGTACGGAATGTCAGACTTCTTCCTTTTTTGACCCTCATGTGCTTCAAGGGCAAAATCTACCGCACTTAGCGTATCAGACATTTGAAGATTACGCGCCGTAGTCTTTACATAAGTCTTCATGTGTTCCCAATTATAAATTGTTTCTTTTGTTTTAAATATTTTACGCTTCTCTTCTGCAATTGCCGAAAGTGACACATCAAATATATCAGCAAGCCGCAGAAGTTTATCAATATCAGGCTTATATTCATCTCTCTCCCACGACGATACTGCCTGAAAAGAAACATCTACCAGCTCAGCTAATTTTTCCTGAGTAAAACCCTTTTCTTCTCTTAGATTTCTTATGTTAGTTCCTATACTCATATTATCCCTCCTAATATCTGTTGATTCATAATGGAAACAGCCTTTTTTTCTGATATTTCTTCAATCTCCATCAACATACTTGTGCAACCAAACCGATAGGGCGAACCAATTGGTTCCGTAGAATCAAAGCCAACCAGATAGTCCATAATGACACCCGCTTCATCTTCAACCCATTTTCCGCCTTTGAAAAGAAAATCATTATAATATTCTCCGCTTTTTTCCCGTTTCGCAACGGTTCGTTCTCTAAGCAAATAATAAATCACATTTTTTTCTTTCATATTACGCCCCCTCCTTACATAATCCATAATACATAAGAGCGGAAAAAATGTTCAGCAAGTGTGCACAGAAATCAGAAAAAATAATTCAAGTTACGCTTGAGTTAGAAATGTCTGAGACAAATTTTTCACCTGTTTTGACTCAACTAAAATATAAGTGGTTGATCAAATGCAAATAATACCTGATTTAATTCGAACACATCATAGTTTTTATGAATTAGGAAATACTCAATTATTACGTCAAATTTGCTACTATGGGAGAGGGCATATCCTGCACGACCAATAAAATCCTTCGTTTCGTCAATATCCAATTCCAAAGCAAATGCAAAAGCCAATGCGGTTGTCTTAGATGGTTTATATTCCATGTTATTCCGTATTTTGGAGAATAATTTTCTATCTACATTTGCCTTCTTGTAGATTTCTGAATCCTTCTTTCCTGAACGATCAATCAAACTCAAAAGAGTCTCTGAAAAGCCTGCATCCAAATTCTTCAACATATTCCCTAAATTATCAGAATCCATTGGCATACAAGAATTTACAGCCATATCAAAATGTTCTTCCCGGTCTTTCGGTGAAAAGCACGCCCTTGGAATATGTTTATTTCTGCCAAATCCAGATCTAGTCTTACTCCGTCTACCGGCAGAAAAACCTTCCCGGCATATCTTATATTCATCAAACATCTTTTTGCTAATATATTTTTCATCAATATAACTGTTTACCGACTTGAACAGTTTTTCCGATAACACAAATGATTCCTTTTCAAACACAACCAGATAAATCAGCATTTCATTTTCCAAAAGAAATGTACTGATTTCATGTATGGCAATCTGTAATGCCAAGGGCTTAGGAAATCCATAATTACCGGTAGCAATCAACGGAAACGCAATGGAATCACACTGATTCTCTTTTGCTAATGCCAACGACTTCCGGTAACACGAAGACAATATCTGTTCTTCCCGATGTTTTCCATCCTTCCATATAGGTCCTACCGTATGAATAACATATTTTGCATTCAATTCGAATCCCGGGGTAATAACAGCATCACCAAACTCTATACAACCAATTTCCTTCCGGGCATCAAACAATCCTTGTCCGGCTTTCTTATGTATTCCGCTATCCACCCCGGTTCCAATAACGGGATTCGGATTTGCAGAATTCACCACTGCATCCACGTGCATATTAACAATATCATTTCGTACTATTTCAAAGGGCATAAGCGACCTCCTTAATTATAGCAGGTTATTATCCTGCAATTTACCATAACTTCAAATTCATACACCAAGTGACCTTTAACATTTTATGTATGTCCATCATCAGCGACACATTATATAACGATGATAGTACAAACTTTCATTATTATCAAGTTGGTGCATTTTAATAGAAAAATAATTTAACAGTGTAGCGGAGCGCTTTTGCTTACTAGGACAATTTCAAAGAAATTTCCTAGTAAGTAAGAAAGAAACGAGGCAATTATCTCACCTCGTTTCCCATAAACCACATATTATTTTAGATTAATTATACATTATCTTAAAGGTTTTTCTCAACATACTCCTCAATTGTCCGGTTGTCATCCAGCATACGACAACCATACTGTGTAGAACCATCCTTCATATCTGTAACACGAATAATTACACCCGCTAAAGGTTCCTTTACTACGAAATTTGAAATGCTAAGTCTAATTAACTGTCCTGCTTCTAATTTTTCATGTGAAGAAAATGCAAATCCGCCGGCACTGATATTAACCATATTGCCTAACATAGACATGCCATTTTTTATACTAAATTCACATGCATTCGCAAGCGGTGCTCTTGGATACTTTCTACGATTTGCAACCGTTGGTTCTCCATGCACGATGATACGAACCATTTTGCCGTTTATAGGCTCAAACATAGCATTCTTCCAATGATATACAGTATTATTAACTGTAATACTTATAACAACTGTTTCTATAATATCCTTAAATGTTTTGTTATCAAAGTTTTCACACTGTACGGTTAAAATATTCCCGTCAACCTCTGCAATTTCTCCGTAAATCGCTTCTTCGAGCTTATCCTGTGTTATAGTCAACTTCATATTAGGCTTAATATCAGCCACTGTCATGAATCCACCGGTTCCCAATTCCTCTACAAGACGACCAACAATTTGCTCTATGTTAATAACATTAGCAGAAGTTTCCTCATTTTTAACCTTCATCTCTTCAGAACTGCAGGAAGTTTCTTCAATCTTATCAGTAACAGCATTCATTATGTTGCTTATTTCATTCATATTATCAACCATTTGCATATTAGAAGCTTCTACTTCTTCCATTGCCTGATTGATAATATTAATATTTTCACCTAAGTGAATACTGTCTTCATTAATGGATGCAACACTATTTCCTACTGTTTCAATTTCTTCTACAGCCTTTGCAATCAATACAATAATACGCTCTACAGAGTTTGTCATCTTATCAGAAGTATCTGCTAATACGTCCAACGCATCCATAATGCTGGCTGACGATGCTTTTGTTCCTTCTGACAAATCTCTAATTTCATCAGCAACTACAGAAAAACCACGTCCTGCTTCTCCTGCTCTGGCTGCTTCAATAGAAGCATTAAGTGCAAGCAGATTTGTCTGATCCGAAATACTATTGATTGTTCCGGTTTCTGACTGCACTCGTAAAAACTCTTCCTTAAACTCACGTAATATAGCTTCAACTTCTGTTGTCAGGCTTCTAATCTCACTGGTAGAAGTAATAACATCCTTCAACTGCTCATTACTCTGTCCGGCATGAGTCGCTGATTCTGAAACTAACGTAACCATTTCCTCAACCAATGAGGATACATGTGACACCTGTCCGGATATTGTCTGTGTCATTTGAAGAGAAGAATCAGTTCTTTCTTTTAATGTTGTATTGCTATCCGTTATAGATTCCATATCAAACACTATGGTTGATGCACTCTGTCTGTTTTCATCCGCCAATTCTTTTACAACAGTAACACCATCTACTACAGCACTACTTGCCACTTTAACTTTTTCCACAGTTTCGGCAACCTTATCACGTTCTGCCTTTGTCTGTTCTAGTCTACGATTCTGCAAGGTCTGCGCAAGATATGTAGAAATGGTATACATTACAGACAATATGACAAAAGCAATAATATATATTAAAATCTCAGAACCATCCATGCTCCAAGTCTTACGTATATACTGATTCATTACAAGCGCTACCATATTTTCTGCTGTAAGCACTACACTTACCAACAATGACAAACGGGTTCTTGTATATACCATAATCGCAACAAGCATCGGTAATGCATACATACTGACAAGCGGTGTTTTTCCAATATACAATATTAAGAACAAAGCGACACCATATGACATTGGTATTATAGCCTTAATTGCCTTGTCTTCCGGATTACGTTTATACCTAAACCAGCAAACAATATTAGGAACAAGCAGGAAAATAACAATTCCGATTATGTCTGTTGTTCTGTTTACTCCCCTAATAGCCTGAACAATGTAAGCAATCGACAAAAAGCCTCCCATGATGGTCCACGCAGTCATTGCCCACCAGTTCATTATTGTATAGTCTTGTTTTTTTTGTAAAAATTCCTTCATAAATATCCCTCCAGTATAATTATTATAGCAATACTCAGTTAACTCCTTTTAACTTAGAACAACATCCTTCTACGCATGTCAATCCGAATGATATTCTTACAAAAAATATTTATCATTATGATACCATATTCTATTTACGATTTTCAAGCATTTTTCGACATTTTACGGTAGTTCGCGGCACTTTCAGCGACCGAACAATTCACTGTACTTCAAGTACATTTTGTCGAAGCAATTATTATATCGTATCTTTCCTGTCAAAAAAGCATTAAAAAACGTCCTTGACAGAATTATAAAATCTGCCAAGATGGTAATATCTCACCGCATGTACCCTTTTTTCAAATTTGGAATAGCTTTTATCCTTCATCGTTGATTTTATTCGTTCCATCAATCCAACAAATTTCTGTTCGCTCTCTTCCTTTGTCAGTATCCCGACATCCGTACTGCGAAGCACAGTACGTAAAGTTCCCAAAAATCGTTCAGGGTCATCCTTCCATGATTTGGAGACGAAACAATAACAATTAAAATCAGAGCGATTTCCGTATTTTTGCATGAATTCTGCAAACTTCTCCGCCAGCTTCGGATACGCCTTTATGATTTCCTCGTAAGTCAAATTAGTAACAGCCTTTTCCGTTTCTTTATTTTCTCTGATGTATGTAATCAGTTCTTTCATACTTCTGTTTACATCGGTTGTTACATAGGAAAGCCCCTCCAGCAAATCATAAGAATTCAAACTTTCATCTGCTTTGGCAAGTATTCTGTTTAAGCCTTTATTTTCAATTACTTGCGGAAAAATAGCGTAACGGAATCTTGCATATGCTGTATCACTAATCAGTTGCTTCATACGAAACAGGCTCTCTCCGGTCTGTTGAATTGTATCGGTTTCCATCGCCATTTCTTCGTGAAGACGCCTCTTGCATTCCTCATACTTTTCTGTTGATATCTTTACATTATATTCGTAATCTATCATTTGCTTAAATACACGTGGCAGCTTCACTATATTTTTGTTTGGTTTTACACCACCTGATACAAATGTAGTAATTCCATCTTCTTTTACCAATTCATTATGTGTACCTTGATGTGAACTCCGGCTTCGGCGTAGTTGCCGAGATTTCCATTATTCTTTCCAATTTCGTTCCCATTATTTCCTCCGTCCCTGAGTACGGATAATGTGTCCTCAGAAAGACCGTTATTATGTAGCCCCCTTCCCTCCACTGGCATTACTCAGTTTCCTCGGTACTATGAAGCTATCCGACTGCCTACCACTCATCCGTCCGTCTCCATCTTCTAGTTGGTGTAACGTACTTGTTTCCAAGAAGCGATAGACTCTCCCCAGTTGACTAATTAACCACAATGTCAAGCATGATTGGCTCTTTGCCCCGCAGTGCCATGTAGCGCTCGCCATTTACGCTCTGCATGATATTGCTTTCCATGTGAATTACCATGTCAGCCCTCTGAAACACAAACCTTTCGAGGCTCAATCGCATTGCAACCCTACTTGCTCGCTGTCTACGCTTAACTCCCACCATTACTGACGACAGTTCAAGACTCGCTACTGTTGGTTGGCTAAACCTTAATCAGACAAGATTTCCACCTGTTAGGTTAATTGCCCTTGCCTGGGCGCACAATTCTAATCTTCGTAAGCTTTCAATCTCTCCGTAAGCCTGAAATTTTCAAGTGCATAATAACCACTATGGCTCAATTCCAACTTCATTTTGTATATTATTTCTGGGGCCATTCTATGTTCCATATATCTACCCCATAAGGAACATCTAATTTCCTATCCGCATTAACCGTATATTCTTCTCCGTCAATTTTAAAGACATCCCCCGACTCATAATCTCTGCAAATGCCTCCACTTTTAACATAATTATAGTATTGGTCATCATAATATGCTTTGCTATAAACCGCAGCCGTATTTTTACCTTCTGATAAAAATTGAGTTGCTGTATGTTCTCCAACCGTCACTTGGAAAAATCCTTTTTGTATACCGGCACTATGCAAGCGATTACGAATATCTTCTGCTGAATATGTCAATCCCATAAACGTAGGATCCTGTGTTAGACGCATCCAAAAATTATAATTATCTCTG
>SVEK01000018.1 GCA_015057405.1 Lachnospiraceae bacterium | reverse complement strand
TAATAGACTCTGTGTAGATATATGAACTACAGCCATTCTCAACCCAGCGAATCCTAATATAAATTATCGGCTCCGCTCCGGAAACGGAGCCGAATAATACGGATTAAATTATCCCAATAAGGACATTACTCCCTGGGTTGATTGATTAGCCTGAGCAAGCATTGACTGCCCAGCCTGCTGTAGAATGTTGTACTTCGAGAATGTTACCATCTCATCTGCCATATCTACATCACGGATACGTGATTCTGAATCTGTAAGGTTCTCTGCCACGTTATCAGCGTTAGCAATTGTATGCTCCAATCTGTTCTGGATTGCACCAAGTGAGGATCTCTGGGTTGACACCTGACTAAGTGCTGCATCAAGCGTATCCAAAAGGTCAGATATATCATCTGCGTTATTGGCTTCAACAACTGAGCCAACACCATCAAGACCAATTCCTGTTGCTGACATAGAAACAATTGATATACTAATCTGCTGACCAGAGTTAGCTCCAACCTGAAGTTTCTTGTCTGTGAATGATCCGTTAAGAACCTTCATTGTATTGAATTCTGTAGTATCGGCAATACGTGTAATTTCCGAAGTAAGTGCATAAAGCTCTGCTGCAATTGCTACACGGTCAGAAGTTACATTAGTGTCGTTAGCAGCCTGAACTGTAAGTTCTCTCATTCTCTGTACAATGCTGTGAATCTCATTAAGAGCACCCTCAGCTGTCTGTATAAGAGATATACCGTCTGATGCATTGGTTGAAGCCTGCTCAAGACCTCTGATCTGTCCTCTCATCTTCTCTGAGATTGAAAGTCCTGCTGCATCATCTGCTGCTCTGTTAATTCTGTAACCTGATGACAACTTCTCTGTTGCTTTTGCAAGTGAGCTTGTTGTCATTCCAAGCTGCCTGTTAGTGTTAATTGCGGCCATGTTGTGTTGTACTATCATAATATCGTCCTCCTTGAACTGTTACGGCGGATTCCTTTCCACCGGCGCTTTATGTTTTTTACTGGATCTCTTCCAGCTGATATATATATCGGAGCAATTTTAGATTACTTAACCCCTTTTTGAAAAAAATTTTAAAAAATTTTTTTCGCAGATTTATCGGCGCTTTTACTATATATTTTCACCTTAATTAAGTATTTGATTTTAACTCATATAACATTATTTACTTTTTACTGTCCATAAAATACGAGGTCCCCGCCAAATGCGAGTTCGCCATATTTTTTGAATAACTCGCCGTTGTATCCCTGCGAGATTTGAAACTTCTTACTTCAGCCTTTTTTTTGCTTATAAATGCCTCTATTCCACTTTTGTTAGAATGTTCAAGAGCTTCCAGTTTCGCACCAAGTTCTACCGCGTTACTTATCAAATCCTGAATCTCAACCAATTGTTCACGATAAGTTCCCGGAGAACGCTGTAATTCCTCGCGGACTTTTTCATATACATTAATAAAACCGTCATCCAGCATATTAAGCATATCTATCTGATGTCCTTTTTCCTCCAAAACCTCATCAAATTCTTCAATATCAGGATTATTGTTTTTTATGATCTCGCCCTGTTTTTCCGTAAGACGAATCAAATTTTCTAATATGTGTATCTTATTGACCACAGAATCCCTAAGAATCACAACATATGTCTTTCCCTGTTCCATTAGTTTTCCTCCTCGTCAATTACTATGAATAATGCAGTCCTAACATCGGACTGCATTTTCATTATTAATATGAATACACTTTATACAGCATCATAATCCTGTTATCGATATCATATCAATCGGGCTATGCTTTGTTAAGTTTCATCACTTCACGCCATGTTTCACGCATCTCTTTAATATATTTAAGGGCATCTTCCAATATCTCACTGTCCTTTTTCAAATTGGCATCTACCAATCTTCTGTATATGTAATCATACACAACATCAAAGTCTTTCGCTACCGGATATTTGAAATCAAGAGTGGCGCGAAACTCTGTAATAATTCTTTCAGCTTTAATAATATTATCGTTCGCTTTGTTATAATCGTCTTTTTCTAAAGCCATCAATGCGATATTGCAAAATTTAACAGCTCCGTCATATAACATTAAAGTAAGTTCTGCCGGCGAGGCAGTTAATATTTTGTTGTTTTTATACGCATTTGCAGCATTATTCATCATATATCGCATCCAACCTTTCGTTGTTTATTATTATAACACGAGTTTACACCTAACCCATCAACTGTGACAAGTATGTCTGGGAAGAGTTCAACTTAGTCATGGCTTTTTCCATAGCAGCGAACTGGTCATAATATCTGTTTTCAATCTTCTCCAAACGGCTTTCCCAATCAGAAATGTCAGATTCATAACTTTTCAACTGCTTAGTAATCTGCTTGTCATTGTAGAAAGTAAGGGCACTACTAAGTGATGAAGAACCCATCTTCTTGCCCATCTCCTCATACAGTTTACCGGCAATTCCTGTCATAATGTTGGTTACTAACTCCGGATCAGACTCAAGCATGGCACGAAGTTTGTCAGGCTTATCCGAATAAGTAGCATCATCTGCATCACCAAATATATGGAGCAAACCATTTTCTTTATAATCAGTGGATGTCATAATACCGAGAGAAGACAGAGAATAACTTTTTCCATCAACTTCTACAGATGACATCATAGCACCTTTGATTGAAGTAATTACACCATTAAGTGTACCATCATTACGCAAAAGCGAGTCTTTAATCTTATTTTCCCACAGTTCAATCTGATCTTCGCTCATTGCCTCCTTCTCTTCGTCAGTAAGGGGTTCATATCCTCTCGAAGATGCGGCACGATACAAGGTATTCATCTCACCAAGTATTGAGTTATACTCTGAAATAAACTCTTTAATTTTGTCATATACTGCATCAACATCACTTGATACTGAAAATGTAATAGGATTAGTTCCGGTAACACCTTTCAATTCTATCTCAAGTCCGTTAGCATTAACAACAGTATCTGAACTTGTAAGAGTAGCTCCGTTAAGTATAATCTCACTGTCCGTTCCCTCAATCACGGCCAAATCACTAGGTGCAGTTCCTACTGCTTTACCATTAACAATATTAGCCATTCCAAGAGCCACGAGACCATTTCCTGCTGATTCATTCTTGTATGCTGCGACTGCAGCTTCTACCTGTTCATTATTAGCACTTCCAACTGCGGATGCAAAGGTCTGCAATTCAGCTAACGCATTGTTATACTTGTCACTTCCAACCTGATTGCTCTTAACATCCTGAATAAGAGCATCTATCTTTTCTTTATCCTCATCCGAAAGAGAATCATAGTCAGCAGCCACCACATCACGCAAGGCATCTCTTGCAGCAAGCTGATTACTTGAAGATACAGTCACAGAGAAATTGCTCTGCGCACCCGTTTTCGAAGAACTTGTAAAAATTCTCTGTTGTCCCTCATCGAAAGAAGCAGACAATCCCACAGCCTTAAATGCACCAACATAGTCAGCAACAGTCGTATCCTCATCTATAGCAAGCACGTGTGTCTTTCCGCCATAACTTACTTCTACTTCCTGACCCACAAGAGACTGTCCTCCTGCCAAATCAGAAATTTTAGTTGTACCGGACACCTTCTCGCCATCTGTTCCTGCAGCCAATTTAAGCTTTCCGCTCGTAACATAATTAGCTGTAGCGATATGATTTACTTTCATTGTGTAGTTACCGTTAGCAGAAGAACTTTTTGCCTTAATACCTGCAATCGAAGAATCGCTTACAGAAGTCTTCTTAACATTGTAACTACTTGAGAATCTCAGATTCGAAACTTTATCTGTATACAATGCATACAGTTTTGTGTTGAGGTCCTTCCATTTTTCCTGTTTCCACTCAAGTTTAGTTTTATTATTAACTACTTTAGTCTTCTTCATGGAATGAGCTTCCATAAGCTGTTTTACAATCGCCTCAGTATCCATTCCGGAAGCAAGACCTGATAATCTTATAGCCATATCAATCTCCCCCTATCTCTTTTCATCAACCATAAGCCCTGTAAGTTCCCAAAGCTTTTCTAACATCTTAAGAGATTCTTCCGGCGGTATCTCCCTTATAACTTCTCCTGTTTCATCATCATAAACAGTAATAGATACCCTGTTAACTTCATTGTTGTACGAAAATTCACAACGGGTTTTATTCATCTTATTGTTGGCTCTCTTAACGGCATCTTCAACAGTTTTGTTAGATGCCTGTTGGCGTTCATGTTGCACGTCCGTCGCTTCATCAACACCGTCTTTAACCTTAATCGGTTCATCACTGAACACTGCCGGCTGTTTTGCAGGCTGTTCTACATATGAGTTACCTGTCACTGCCGGACTACTTACATTTCCAATCGAATTAATTGCCATTAACAACCACCTCCATGTGTATGCATCCAAAAACTAAACAACTTTAATAATCCTTTGATATGAATATCGGCAGGCAATTAAAGATAGTTTAGTCTTTATTTGAATAATTGGTTAATAACATCCATCGATGCTGCATTTTGTGCAGCTTCCTTATTGGCTTCCTGTATCTGAAGGAATATTTCTTTTCGATATATCGGGACTGACTTTGGAGCATTTATTCCAAGTTTGACCTGATCACCTTTAATCTCTAATATCGTAACTTCAATATTGTTATTAATTACTATAGATTCATTGATTTTTCTCGCCAGGGCTAACATCAGCAATCCCCCTTTGCCTTTTTAAGATTATGAACAACGTCATATATATTATATTTAATCTCATAATCCTGATTCTCTACAATAAGCTGCGCACCTTTGCAGGTATCAGAATTAATTATTATCGGAGCCTTCATATTAGCGGTGAGTTTAGTTATATCCGATTTAATATTCATAAGAACAAATATAACTACATTGTCATCATTCACTTCTCCTAATGGTTTCAGCCATTCCGATTCAACAATAGGATTATAATCTTCCATCACATAAAACGGACTAATCATGGAGAATGCGAGTTCCGGATTATCCATGCACTGAAGCCACGATATTGATGATCTCTCTTCTTTTCCGGAATCATATATTATAGTAAATTTTTTACAATCTTCAAATCCCATAATTCCCTGTTCAAATGTAATTATCTTCTCATCCGGAATATCAATCTCCCCAAATAAATTAGTGTTTGCTTTCATCACTCTTCTCCCTTCAAAGCTTTGTAAAAATATATACGTACATTATAATAACATATAACAATAAATTCAAGCACCGGTTAACATCACACTCGTAAAAACAAATCTCATTTTAAGCACATAAAATCAAGTTTTATCAAATGAAATCAAGAAGTGAGTTTCCTAAAAGTTTTGAAGTTGCTGACAAAGAAGCCTGATACAAAAGGTCTGCTTCTGTATATTTGATATAAGCCTCTCCTATATCCACATCCTCATTGGTAGATAACAGTTCTTCATAAGAAACCTGTAATTTTTCAAGTTTGCTTTCCGTAAGCTGTAATCTCTTATACCTTGCACCCAAATCCGAAAGGGATGTATTAACTTCATTTTGATACTTTTTCACATCTGTAAGACCTGCTCCGAAAGCTTCATGCAAAATCGTAGTCTTCAAAGTGATTTCTGTTTCAAGTTCTTCTTTCAATCTGGTGAGACTTTCCACTATATTGTTTCCATTGGCGTCCACTGCATCAAGAGACGTTTCTGCTATTCTCTTTTCAACTGATGCCAACGCGTCTTTTGCTGCACTAAGATCATTGGATGCGGTAACAATATTATCAATCGTTCTTCCTATACCTAAACTTATGGATTCATTTCCAAGGGTATTAACCGTAAGCATCTGTCCAAAATTTATCTGATAATCAATATTCTGTTCATCAGGATTGGAATAATTTATGGTTTCTTCTGTTACAGCATCATACACAGTACAATCAAAATAGTGTTCCGGCCTTACATTTTGTGTTGTAAATTCAGTTTTATTATAGCTAATTGAATAACCTTCTGTTTTCTTAATATCTTCATACAGGTTATCCCCTATAATAAGCTCTCCCGTTTCCGGAATAAATACGGCACCATCGGCGCCAACACCATTGATTTCCAGGTTATATGCAGTGTTTTGCGGCATTTCGGCAACAGACATGGTTTTTGCTGTCACCTTTACCGGATTGCCGTCAGCATCAGTGTAAGATATAGTGACATAATCTTTATATTCTTCCGGATTAGATGGGTTATTGGTTGTATCAAGCTCATCATACGACAAAGTTATTTTATAACATTCTCTAAGTTCAGGAGCCATGTTAGCATAATCCTCTGCACTTTTGCCCGCAGTGTATACAGCACCACCGTAAACGTACTTATCCTGAGATATATCAGCAGGAACCTGATTTTCAACTATACTGTATGTCTGATGTGACTGATCTTCTTTGAACATCATTTCCGTATCCGTACGATATCCGGCAAATACATATCTTCCGGCATAGTCCTGATTAAGCTGCTGGTTGTAAATAAACTCTTTATACTGTTTAAGAGTGTCAATAATAGTGTCCCTATCTTCAAGCTCATAAGAATCCTGCGCCGCCTGAACGCAATATCCGTTCATATATGTCAACATATCATTGACTTGGGTAAGCGCCTTTTCAGTAGTATCCATCCAAGACATAGCATCCGGAATGTTCTTCTTTGTATATTGTTCAAGTTCTGACATACTGGTTCTGTATTTTAGAGAACGTACCGCAATAATCGGGTCGTCAGAGGGCTTACTTATCTTTTTCTGAGTAGAATACTGTTCAAGATATGTAAGATAATTACTTTTTGTTTTCTGCATATTAACCAAAGAATTATTGGTTAACATTGTATTGGTAACTCTCATAATCAATCCCCCTATATATTAATTATAGATGTTTCTTAAAATCAAATTCTTCATTTTCAAAATGCTTACAATGCAGTTCCGTTAATCAGCTTATCCAGCACATTATTCATAACAGACAAAACCTTGTACTGTGAGAACAACAAATTCTGGAACTTAACAAGATTGGCAGCTTCCTCATCTTTATCCACACCCGATACAGATTCTCTTCTTGTGTCAATAGCTATCAGGATATTATCCTGACTTTTTGACAGTGATTCTGCCTGTTTGCAATCTATACCAACAGCTGATATGAGAGTGTGTAAATATGCATCCGGCGTTCCTTCAATGAATACTGAATTATCCTCTTTTAAATCCACAAGTTTTTTGAGATTCTCGTTATTGCCTACACCGATGTTAGGCATTTTCATGCAAGCAATCTTTCCCGGGTCCTCGAGTATTTCACGGTTAACACTGAAATTAAGACCGGTCATGCTGTAATACGACGTTCTATATACTCCATCTTCATCAGCCGATACCACGGATGAAAAAGAAGTAGGATTTTCATCAAACTCATAATTGTCGCCAGTCAAATCATCTTTAGCATTCAGCCAGTCAATACCCTGTTCACTCTTAAGATCATAACCGGCGTTATGAATCTCATTGAATGCTCTTGAGAATGTTCTTACAAATTCATTGAGCTGCGCCATGTAATACGGTATACCTTTATATTCTATCGATTCACCTATATTAACCGGTTTTTGATTATCACATGCGTACTGCAAGGATTCAATCTGGGATTCAGTATGATTTCCTTTCAGGGTAAATTCATAATTGTACATACCGTCTGAACCAACCTCAACTTCGAATGATTCATATGTGTATGTAATATTACCTATAGTTATTCTTCCGTTAGTTGCCGGTATGTTAAGCAAACTCAAATCATTACAACTCGCATCAGTTACACTTATTACTGTTTTTCCATCCACTTCATTAACAGCACTTGCAACCGCTTTAAAATTATCTTCATTATTACCGTCTCTTACTTCCAATAAAGCCTGCAAAGAACCGCCAAGAGTTTTACTTCTCTGATTAAAATCCTGGCCATTAGTCCATTTTATTGTATACAATCCCTGTATATCATTCTGATTAACACTACCCTCTGTTGCTTCACATCTTAACGAATAACTTTCCGTACAATCTACCAGTATCGCTCCATCTACATAAACCATAAATACCGGATTACTGTCATGAGTCTTAGAAGGCATTTCTTTTACTGTTATATCTACATACTCTGACAATTCATCTAACAACGCGTTACGTTCATCTCTAAGGTCGTTAGCTCTTTCTCCGTTTATTTCATATGTATTAATTCTTTTTGTTAACGAAGCCACTTCACTTCCAAGGGCATTTATCTGGGATACTACCGTTTCAATCTGAACATTAGCCTCATCCTGCAATACCTGAAGCGAATCAGCAAACGAAGAAACGTACTCTGCAAAACTCTCAGACAAAATCGCTGTATCAGTTCTCATCGTCATATCAGACGGGTCAGACGTAAGGTTAGTAAGACTGTTATATAAATCATCAAAACCGGTAGTTATTCCACCCGTTTTCCCATCAGAAGTGTACAAATAACTCTGTATACTGCTAAGATAATGTTCTTTGGTAGAATAATTACCTAATATCGAATTATTAAATCTGTATTTGTCATCATAATACAAATCACGTTCCTGTGTAATATCATCAATCTGAACACCTGCACCAACCATACCATAACCACCGGATACCGATATCGCCGGATTGGCACTAAGATTAACATTCTGTCTTGTATATCCGTCGCTTCCGATATTGGAAATGTTATGTGCAGTTGTATTAAGGGATGCCTGATATGCCTGCATTCCCGTAGTTCCGATATTAAGTCCAAAAAATGTAGATGCCATAGCAAACCTCCTTAAAGCGTAGTTATGATACTTTCTAACATTTCATCAATAACCGTAATGTATCTGGAACAAGCATTATACATATGTTGAAATCTCATCAAATCAACTAATTCTTCATCCGTAGATACTCCAACATAACTTTGTCTCTGCCCCTCAATACTGTTCACAAGTGTAGTTGCAGATTCCAGATAGTTTTCAGCAATCATACCTGTTGTTCCCAGGTTCCCAATCATTCCCGTGTAGAAATCATTGAAGTTATAATAAGTCTTTGAGTTCGGATCAAGAACCAGCATATCATCGTCCCATTTGTCAAGCAGATTAACCAAATGCTTGGAAGCATATCCACCGGCAAATCCCGAAGCATCATTTTCCAACAAAGGCAAATTGGATGTATCAATTACTACATCAGGATTAATTCCTATTTGAGACAAAGTATACAAACTATACTTATCATCAAAATCCTCCTGTTTAAAAACGTAGACTTCTTTTGTCTCTCCGTCTGCAAGAGTAACCGTTTTTTTGTCGTATCTGTCATAGCTTGCTCTTACGAACAATTCGTTACCGATCGAGCCATTGCATCCTACAGGGGCATTTTCTTCATCAAGAACCATTATTTTACTTATAGTTCCGTCCGCTGACATAATCTCAATTTCTTTATTCGGACACAATGCATCATTAATTGTTGTCACAACACCGTGTACAAGAGTATCCAATTGAGCTCCTAATAATGTTACAGTCGCCGGATTCACCATCTGGTTAAACCACTTAGATTCGCTTTCATACGTATTGTATGCAATTTTGTATGCTTTTTCATCAAACACTCCGGCTTCATCAATATAATCTTCCTTGTTCGGGACCGATGGTATATGAGTGTAATCACCTGTAAAAGAACCTCTTGTAACAAGTATACCTTTCAAATCACCTATATCAGTATTGGCTGCAGGCGAAAATGAAAGTTCCCCTCTAAAGACGTCTCCACCGCCGTTATCAGCCCACACCGGCTTAATCAATGAGCTTCCTTCATCTATCTGAGCTGTTGTCATTGTATAAAATGAATCTCCGGTTACCAATGGTATACCTTCAACATTCACCGTCACAACACCATCCGAATATTTTTCTGTATGAATCGGAACATAGCCGGACAATTCATCCAGCAACAAATTCCTTGCATCATACAAGTCGTTAGCCTGTTGTCCGCTTGCTTCAAAAAATACAACCTGGCTATTTATCTTATGTATCGACTCTGCAATTTCATTAACACGATCAACTATGGTTTCAATTTTTTCATTCATGTTAATCTGATACTGATTAATCTGATTATATAAAGTCCGACATTTTGTAATAAACGAATTAGCCTCAGAAACCAACAATTCTCTTGAAGTTATATCATCAGGAGTTTTTGACAATTCCTGAAATGCTTTCCATATATCACCAATGTTTTTAGAAAATGATTCTTTGTCCAATTCACCAAACAAATCCTGAAGCTCCATAACAGTTTCAGAACGCACTTCGTAAAAGCTCTTGCGTCCGTTTTCTTCTCTGTACTGGGCATCCAGAAAATCGCTCCTCCTTTGCAGGATAACAGACACATGGGTTCCGAGACCAATCTGACTAAGTCCGTTATTTTCGTTGTAATTTGTTATATATGCATGATCTGCCACAATAACCTGCTGTCTTACATATCCGACAGCATCTGTATTAGCAGTATTATGTGCCGCAGTATTAAGCCCCACCTGCGCCACCTGAATTCCGGAAACTCCGGTTCCAAAACTAGTAAGCAGATTACCCATACTATGTCTCCTTTCAAGCTAAGTCTTTAATCACCATTGGCGTTTATCAGTAAAATCGGTATAACTACCGATGAAAAATTCTCATTCATATCATTTTATTGTACAATTAGAAAACGCACAGGGATCGTCGCAGCGTGCAGTCAAAAAAACTACTGCTTCGCATCAAACATCCCTGTGCGCGAAACTGAAGCATCCATAAATGATGCATTTTTATTGTAGTTATTGCCCCCTGGCGACATCCGTGTACTTTGAATAAAATTCATAGAGAATTCTATCAATTCAAGGGACTCTTCTATAAGTGACTTGTTCTGCATATTAATATCTTTTAATCTGCCAGTAACAAGTTTAAGTTCTTCATGAACTGTTTTTAGTTTTCCCTGTTCTACCGGTTGTTTGTCCAGAAATCCAATAATTCTATCAAGATTCATAGTTTCGTTTAATCTTCCAAGAACATCCTTGATACTGTAAACACAACGCTCACGCTTATTTTCAAGCGATGTGAGTTTATCAAGAAGTTCCTGTTCATTTTCAGTAATCTTGGCAAGTCCGTCAAGATTATTTTCAATAATAACGACCGATTTCTGTTCAGCCAACGGTATAAGTTCCTTATAAAGTACGCACTCAGTTTCAAGCGTACTGATAAGTTCTTCAATTATACTCGCCAAGCAAAACACTCCTTAGAATAGTTAATTAACCAAAATACCTTCCGACAAGTTTGTCAGCTAATCTGTCCATGGACATATCATATGTTCCCGAATTAATTGCATTCTTTAATTCATTCACCTTGTCTGCACGAACATCCGGTGCTTCATTCACAGCCTGTTTCGCAATCTGAAGTTCACGCGCAAAATCGGAAAATTCAACTGTATCAGTCGGATTCTTGGCACTTTCGGTTGTTCCCGTCTTCTTAGGCTTAGTTGCCTGATATAACTGGCTAATCTGCATATAAGCATCTATTCTCATATATATCACCACCTATATATTAATCACTCAATTTTCTACTCTCATATATTCTATCGGTCGTTTTTACCAAAACATTATAACATATTTTATTTTTTATAATTATCATCAATATTTCATATTTTTTAATATATCGCAATAGTCAAACGTAGCAAAATAATCCTCCGGTTTTTCTGCTCTTCGTATAAGTTTAACCTGTCCATCCTCCTGCAAAAGAAGTTCTGCCGACTTGAGTTTTCCATTATAATTGTATCCCATTGCATATCCATGGGCACCTGTATCGTGAATATAAATATAATCTCCTTTTTCTATTTCAGGAAGCATTCTGTCAACTGCAAACTTATCGTTATTTTCACACAGAGAACCGGTTACATCATATTTATGATCGCACGGAGCATCTTCTTTACCGAGCACCGTAATATGGTGATAAGCACCATACATTGCCGGTCGCATAAGATTTACTGCACATGCATCTACGCCAATATATTCTTTGTATATATGTTTTTCGTGGATTGCTTTTGTCACAAGAGCACCATACGGAGCAAGCATAAATCTTCCAAGTTCGGTAAATATTGCAACATCATCCATTCCTTCCGGAACAAGAATTTCTTCGTATGCTTTACGAACCCCTTCACCAATAACCATGATATCATTCGGTTCTTTGTCAGGTGTATAAGGAATACCAACACCACCCGAAAGATTAATAAACGCTATATGTGCACCTGTTGCTTTCTTCACTTCTACAGCAAGCTCAAACAATATTTTAGCAAGCGTCGGGTAGTACGTATTATCCACCGTATTGCTTGCAAGAAATGCATGAATTCCGAAATGCTTTGTTCCTTTTGCCATAAGTTTCTTATATGCTTCTATCATCTGCTCTTTCGTCATTCCGTACTTGGCATCACCCGGATTATCCATAATGTGAGTACCTAAAGAGAAAACTCCACCCGGATTGTAGCGACAGCAAACCGTCTCAGGAATGCCGGCTGTTTCCTCCAAAAACTCCACATGGGTACAATCATCAAGATTAATATATGCATTTAATTCCTTTGCTTTTACATACTCAGCTGCCGGAGTTACATTTGAAGAAAACATAATATCACTTCCGGTAAATCCACACGCTTCCGACAACATAAGTTCTGTCATGGAAGAACAATCAACACCACAACCTTCTTCCTGTAATACTTTCAATATAAACGGATTAGGAGTTGCTTTTACCGCAAAATACTCTCTAAAGCCTTTATTCCATGAAAATGCTTCTTTCATTTTTCTTGCATTCTCTCTTATTCCTTTTTCGTCGTAAATATGAAACGGCGTCGGATATGTTTTTACAATCTCTTCAATCTGTTCTTTTGTTACAAATGGCTTTTTCATACTTGTTCCTCTTTTCGTGTTTAGATATTCATATGATATACATCGCAACAATTCTTGTCAAATAAATTCTCTTTTATATTTTTCAACAGCCTTTAATATATAATACGGATTAAATGCTTTTTCTTCTCCTTCACATTCATAGTATATCCCCAAATGAAGATGTACAGGGAAATTACCTGTCGTACCCTCAACATCACTATACCCCGTATCCCCCATCGTTCCTATTACATCACCTGCATCGATATGCATTCCTTCTTTTATTCCTTCCGCATATTCGCACAAATGCGCATAATAATAGTAGGCACCCGACGGACTTCTTATACCAATCCTATAACCGCCGAGTTTAAGCCATCCGATATTTTCAACTGTCCCTTCCGTCATACTTATTACCGGAAAGTACCCTCGTTCATTATTACCTGCCATAATATCCGTACCTTCATGTTTTCTGTTTCCACCAAATGTACGATTATCTCCCCAGGAATTTTCATATGTTACTTTAACTTTTCCAACAACATCTTTCGCCACCGGGAAATACCTCACATCAGAAATCAGCGAGTTATATATCGACATTGAATAATCATATATTTTTTCAGGTATAATGTACCTATACATATACGGAGCATCACTTCCGTACAAGCCATCACAAACCAGTCGGCTTACCACACTTATGTCAACCCCTTCAATACTGCATAGGCTATCATTACCTCTGTGTTCAATATACATTTCACTATATTCTTCGGTATAAGCACCTATATTACCAAGTCTTTTTTCTAATTCATCCTTATTATATACTTTGATTTGAACCTTCATATTGATCAATCCGGAAATAAAACAACAATTAAGCCCGGTAATAACAATTAGCACAACCGCTAATATCCTTTTAGCATTGTTCACAAGTCCACCTGTTTTTATTTACTTATTAATTACTATATGTGTTCTTACAAATAAAATACAAGGAAGTTTGAATTCTTTCTTAAAACAAAGAATAGCGCTTGCGACATTCTCCGCCTGCGGCAGGTTGCGTTAGCAACCTTTTCCTCTCCTTAGCAGTACTATCCCCGCAGAGTGCTTTTGCTTACCATGACAATTTCAAGGAAATTTCCCAGTAAGCAAAATAGAATCTCGCCTGCGAGATTCTCCGCCTGCGGCGGGTTGCTTTAGCAACATCTACATCTCCGCCGCAGTGCGATCCTTAGCGGAGCGTTTTTATTATATAGGAGAGTTCTTTTCGAGAACTTTCCTATATAATAAAAAGGTGTTATTGCAATTATGCAATAACACCTTAAAATTATTTGGCGTAATCAGTCACTCTGGATTCTCGAATGATATTAACCTTAATCTGACCCGGATACTGAAGTTCATTTTCTATCTGCTTCGCCATATCCCTTGCCATAAGTACCATATCATCATCACTAACCTGATCCGGTACAACCATTACTCTCACTTCACGACCGGCCTGAATAGCAAATGACTTGTCAACTCCCTTAAATCCATTAGATATGTCCTCAAGCTGCTTTAATCTTGTAGTATATGTTTCTAATGTTTCTCTTCTTGCTCCAGGTCTTGCTGCTGATATTGCATCCGCAGCTTGTACAATACAAGCAATTAAGCTCTCCGGCTCAACATCACCGTGATGAGCTTCAACAGCATTAATAACCAACGGCGTTTCTTTATATTTTCTACAAAGATCTACACCAAGCTGAATATGAGATCCTTCCATATCATGATCTACAGACTTTCCTATATCATGTAACAAGCCGGCTCTCTTAGCCATTCTCACATCTACACCAATCTCTCCGGCAAGCAGCCCTGATAAATGAGCCACCTCTATTGAGTGCTTTAATGCGTTCTGACCAAAACTTGTTCTAAATCTCATTCTACCAAGCAATCTGATAAGTTCAGGATGTATTCCATGAACACCAACTTCAAGAGTAGCATTCTCACCTTCCTCTTTTATCAGTGTTTCAACATCTTTCCTTGCTTTCTCAACCATTTCTTCAATTCTTGCAGGATGAATTCGACCATCCACAATAAGTTTTTCAAGTGCTATTCTGGCTATCTCTCTACGAATCGGATCAAATCCTGACAAAATAACCGCTTCCGGAGTATCATCAATTATCAACTCAACACCGGTAAGTGTTTCAAGAGCACGTATATTACGACCCTCTCTACCAATAATACGACCTTTCATCTCATCGTTTGGTAATTGAACAACCGAAATTGCCGTTTCAGCAACATGGTCTGCAGCACATTTTTGAATTGCCGAAACCACATAATCCTTTGCGCGTTTTGAAGATTCTTCCTTAATGTGACGATCCATCTCTTTAATCATCACAGCAGTTTCATGCTTAACATCTTCCTCAACACTCTTTAACAGTACGTCCTTCGCCTGTTCAGACGTAAGTCCCGAAATCTTTTCCAACTCACGAAGATGACCTTCACGAATCTCTTCAGTTTCTTTCTTAAGTCTGTCCAATTCTGCTTCCTTAGCAGCGAGCTTAGCTTCTTTCTTCTCAATAGCTTCAGTTTTACGTTCAATCGCTTCTTCTTTTGAAAGAACACGTTTCTCGTACTTCTGAAGTTCTGCTCTTTGCTCCTTAGCTTCTCTTTCAAATTCATTCTTACGCTTAAGAGCATCTTCCTTTGCTTCAAGCAAAGCTTCTCTTTTCTTAGTTTCTGCCGTTTTCAATGCATCATCTATAATCTCTCTTGCTCTGTCTTCAGCGCTTCCTATCTGAGCTTCATTAACTTTTATGTGATAGGATATCGCCAACTTCCATGCTGCAAAAGCTATAATGACAAATAGTATAATCACAACTACACTGGCTATAACTATGAATTTAACATCTGGCACAGAAGCACCTCCTTTATTTAATTTTCATTGTACAAACTACAACGTTCTAATTTTATACTTTTTCGCTAATTATGTCAAGCATAGGTGAACAGTTTTAGCGAATATCCCTATCCGTCAAATAGCTTTGAAACAGTGTAGTCGAAAACCCTTGTCGATACAACGCCTCCGCAATTTTTTTGCGTGTCGCAAAATCCGCCTGCGATATATCTCTAACATTTCTTTTTCTAAGTTGTTTTTGAAGTGCTTTGTCAAACGCCTCCGCATCATCACACTCACATAACACATCGTCAACAATGGACTTATCTATTCCTTTTGTCAGAAGTTCACGCCGAATTCTGGCAACACTTCTCTTACCCTGATAACACACAACGTAGTATTGAGCATACCGGTTATCATCAATATATCTTTCATCAATCAGAAACTCTGTAACCTGTTGCACAATCTCCTCAGAAAATCCATTCTGAATAAGCCGGTTCGTCAATTCATAAGCCGTCCTGTCACTATGCCCCACCAATACAAGCGCTTTACCAATAGCTCGTTTGTACTCTGACTCCATATCCAATTTCATAAAGCCTCCCGTCCTATTCGGCAAGTGTCAATTAATATCGGAATTCGTCTGCCAAATCGTCTCTGTTACTGTTGCTCAGTAGTTACTTCTTCAGCTTCAGCTTTATCTATACACAACGCACGCACCTGGGCTTCTACTTCTTCACGTATCTGCGGATTATTGGCAAGATAAATCTTAGCATTCTCACGTCCCTGGCCAATCTTCTCACCCTTATACGCAAACCAGGCACCACTCTTATCAATAATATTCTTCTTAACAGCAAGGTCTAATATATCTCCTTCCTGAGATATTCCTTTGCCGAACATAATATCAAACTCTGCTTCCTGAAATGGCGGCGCAACTTTATTCTTAACAACTTTAACCCTCGTACGGTTACCTATAAACTCACCATTTTGCTTGAGAGTTTCAATTCTTCTGACATCCATACGAATAGACGAGTAGAACTTGAGAGCACGTCCACCTGTGGTTGTCTCAGGATTGCCAAACATAACTCCAACCTTTTCACGAAGCTGGTTGATAAAGATAACTATACATCCCGACTTGCTGACAACCGGTGTCAGTTTACGAAGTGCCTGAGACATAAGTCTTGCTTGTAATCCCACATGAGAATCACCCATCTCACCATCTATCTCTGCTCTCGGAACAAGTGCCGCAACCGAGTCCACAATAATAACATCTACCGCTCCCGAACGTACCATAGTTTCAGTAATCTCTAATGCCTGCTCTCCGTTATCCGGCTGAGAAATATACAAGTTGTCAATATCAACTCCGATATTAGATGCATACACAGGATCAAGCGCATGCTCCGCATCAATAAACCCGGCAATTCCGCCAAGCTGCTGAACTGCAGCAACTATATGTAATGCTACGGTAGTCTTACCACTGGATTCAGGACCATATATCTCAATAACACGTCCTCTCGGCACACCGCCTACACCTAATGCAATATCAAGACTCAGCGAACCGGTTGGAATCGCTTCCACATTCAATGCCGCATTCTTATCTCCAAGTTTCATAACGGTACCTTTACCGTATTGCTTCTCAATCTGCGCAAGAGCAGACTCTAATGCTTTAATCTTATTGCTATCTGCCATAATCTATACATTCTCCCTTCAAAATGTGTTAGCCACCATTCAATTGTTTATAGCCATAATACAATACGAACATATGTTTGTCAAGTATTTACATTAAATATCGTATCACATTTTTTTACACATGTACATGTGCGTATTACACAAAAATAAATCATTTTTTTGTGCAGGTTATCTTAAGCGGTCCGTTTCAAAACGGGCTCTTGTTTCAAGGTATTGTACAATCTGCCCAAAAATTTCATCATCATTTTTAACATCAATTGCTATATCAAAAGCCGCGGCAAGATCTCCCATAAGTTTACTGTCAAGTTCGCTTCGATATCTTAGTATTATTTCAAGTTTTTCTTTTGAACTCTTACAATCAAGAATTGAAAATAATAATTCCGTTTTATTAATATTGTTGCCGGTCGAGTCAGATTGCGGCAATTCAGACTGCAAATCTTCAATGTCACATGACGCACCACCGCAACGTGATTTGTATTTGCTACATGATTCATTTTCGCCGCATGATTTATCACTGCTACAGGATTCATCTTTGTCATATGATTTATCTTCATCTCTTACCGGTTCAAATCTTTTATTTCCGTATTCATTATTACCGATAAACATATCTAACGGACGTGCATAACAACAATAATCACCGTAAAGCGCCTGATATACAACAAGCGGTTCAAGTGTTTCCGAATGTTTTGCTATAGTTACAATCTGATATAGCCCACCTTTAAAATGTCTGTAACGTTCACCGGGCACAGGTATATGCTTCTTATTCATACAAAATATCTCCTTCAGAAATTAATTTTCATTTATTATTTTATTTCCCGATTTTAAATTATAGCATACCTCATAACACATTTACAGATTACCGTAAAAATAATCCAAAGAATCAATCCAAAGAAGCGCTTCGTATCTCAACTGTTACTTGACACGATTCACCGATAAGATATATGATTATTGTTGAAAATAAAGAAAAAAGGACGTTGAAATTATGAATAAAATTTTAGAACAAATATCAAAAATCGGAATTGTTCCGGTTGTGAAACTTGATGACGCAAAACATTCTATTCCCCTTGCCAAAGCTCTTTGTGAGGGCGGACTTCCTTGTGCGGAAATCACTTTCAGAACTGCTGCCGCAGAAGAAAGTATCAGGTTAATGAGTACCGAGTTTCCTGATATGCTTATAGGTGCCGGTACCGTACTCACGACAGAACAGGTAGACAAAGCCATATCTGCCGGAGCAAAATTCATCGTTAGTCCCGGACTCAACCCTCAAGTTGTCGAATACTGTGTAAGCAAAAATATTCCTATTACACCGGGATGCGCAACCCCTAGCGACATTGAAAAAGCACTCAGTCTCGGTCTTGAAGTTGTTAAGTTTTTCCCTGCCGAAGCAGCCGGAGGACTTTCTATGATCAAAGCCATGTCAGCCCCATACACTTCCATCAAATTCATGCCAACAGGCGGAATCAATGCCGGCAATATTAATTCTTACCTTGCCAACCCTAAAGTTATAGCCTGCGGCGGAAGCTGGATGGTGAGCGATAAACTTATAAAGGACGAAAACTTTGACGAAATAACAAGGCTCACCAAAGAAGCAGTTAATACAATGCTCAATTACGAAGTTCGACATGTTGGAATAAACATTGACACCCGCGAAAAAGCAACAACACTTGCAGACGAATTTAACAACATGTTTGGTTTTGAAACTACAAGTGCTCCGGGCGACGTTGGTTATTTTGCCGGAACCGGTATCGAACTGCTCCATGACCACAATGCGTTTACAGGAGAAAAGGGACATATTGCCATTGCAGTTAACTCAATCGAAAGGGCAATGTATCATCTTGGCATGAAGGGTATTAAATTTATTGAATCAACTGCACGATACAACGAAAACGGTATCTGTACATTTATCTATATAGACGGGTTATACGGCGGATTCACAATTCACCTTTCCAAAAGAATCTAGTGCTATACGCACTCTTTGTATTGATTATATATTATTTTTCGTCTGCACTATGGAGTGAACACAATATGGTATTTACATACCCACCTTATGTGCGATAAATTATTGACCTTATTAGTCATATAAATCACCTTTCCTTTCTTATAAGATAGCCTGAACAACTATTTATAAAGGAAAGGTGATTTTTTGTATAACTTCCCATGCTCACCCGCATAGCGGGTGTTTAATATTTTGCACGCTTTGTGGTGGGGCACAAAGCATAATAAAACAGGTGTGGACTTTTCCACACCTGCTATTAACGACTTTTACACCCGCTCTTGACAAAGAGCTTAATATGTTACGTTACGATATTTTATTTACCATACCCTAATTGTACAACGTACATTGACAAGACAACCGGGTTACCACACAACAAGTCTTATCTTCCGCAACAGAACTTATACTTCTTACCACTGCCGCAAGGACATGGTTCATTACGTCCTATTTTTTTCTCCTTAACGACCGTACCCGAAGCCTTCTGCTCCTTATACAGTTCCTTACGACGCTCTTCAGTAAGAAGTTCATCCCATTCAGGCAATGTATAAAGCCATTCTGCTTTACAATCAACCATATTATAGTAAAGCTTCTCCGGATCATAATCCAAATTTACTTCTGTTTCTTCCGTCATCTCTTCTATAGGATTAGCTTCCTTAAGACTGTCGTTAATACCATCAAGGAATCCAACCATATGCATCAAATCAAGATCATACTTCTGTGCCAGTTCAGCTACAGTTCCCTTAACAGCTGCTGTCGGTTCAGCCAACAACTGTTTATATATTCCCTGTTCAAGCTCAAAATATCTGCTCCAGAACTGGTCTCCTTTTTTACCCTGCATCTCTTCACCGTATGCAAGTTTTCTCCACTGCATTAATAAACTATCGCTCATTTTTCATACTCCTTATATTACTAATTTATCACTTTGTGTCTGCTACCGCATGTCGACACAAGTAATCTCATGTCAGATATATTATCATCCGTCACACCAACATACAGAATAGCATTTTTTGTATAATAAAACAAGAACTTTTTAATCAGGCAACATTTTTAATCAAGCTGCATTGTTCTCTCATAAGAATAACCTCTGTCACTCGACTGTTTAACAGGTGTACATTCAAAATATACCACAGCAAATTCTGTCAACGATATATTTAAGTTAAGCACATTATCTGTCAGGGTAACAATCTCTGAAGACACTTGCGGATTAGCTGACATTTTGAGCAACTCAAGTTGTTTTTCGGTAAGAGATGACGGTTCACCCATATCATGCCATACTTTAAGCGGATTACACACTTCTTCATCGACTGTCTTATACACAATGCTGTAAGAACAATCGGCCGGCACATTTTCCATTGCAATAGAACAACTAAAATCCAAGCCCTCGCCCGTGCGCTTTATTCCGTGCTTCCACACAACACCTCTTATTGTATTGTCACAACATTTCACAATAACGGAATCATCACTGCGATGTATACAATCTCCTTTAAGTCTCTTAAAGAATTCAAATGACCAGAACGTAGGCTTAGGAATCACTCCGTTTGCCACAAGACCGAACCCACCATGAAACGGCGTATACGGAACACCAAACTCTTCAAACACATCACCAAAAGTCCAGTATGAATACGAGGCATTGTCATCTCCAAGCCATGACAACTGATGTGCTATAAATGCAGCATTTCGATTGGTGTCATGAATAGGGTTGTTTGGACAATATGATGTGTTGTACTCTGTAATATGTATCTCACTTCCTTTGAATTCTTCATAACTGTCAATTATTGTTCTCGTTGTATGAAGATTGTTGATACCATATTCAGGTTCAGTAAGTTCCTGATATACATAATGTCCGTCTCTATCAGGCATTTCCGTAGTATAATGATGTCTTGTAATGAAATCCGGTTTCAAATCATTATCTCTGCAAAATGCAAGAAACTTGTCTATCCATACTTCATCATTAACACCACAAATTGCAGGACCTCCCACACGAAGTTCCTCATCAAATGACTTTATTGCCTTAAATGTTTCAGCAAACAATTTAAAATATTCTTCCATGTCTGCATCTTTCCAAAATCCCGGAAGATTAGGTTCATTCCACACTTCGATTGGCCACGTAAGAACCTCTTCTCTTCCGTAACGTTCCATAAGATGTGCAATTGTTGCCGTAACAAGATTACACCAACCCTCATATGATTTAGGAGGAGTTGTATGCCCCTTCCAATAAAATACAGTCTGCTCGCCTGATGCAAGTTTTTTCGGCATGAAACCAAGTTCCAAAAACGGCTTAATATTAAGTGACTTATACATATCCATCACTCTGTCAAGATATGTAAAGTTGTACTCAGCAATTGTTTCACCTTCATCGTTGGTGTATTCCTGGTATATTGCCATATCATCAGTAAACAAACCATGACCTCTAATATAGTCAAATCCAATATTCTCCTGAACAAACTTTAACTGTTCGTAATATTCTTTCTGCAATGCAAGACCTGCTCGTCCTGTTCCTACGCAATAATCTACGCTGTTGTTGAATTTCACCAAATCACTATCCTTAATCTGATAGCATACTTTTTTAACGGCTGACATACGCTTTCTCCTTATCTTCTTTCTTGCAAATAAATCTCAATTTTCCACCTGATTTACCAACACACATTATATCATCAGATAATATAGGTTGCAATAAAAAGGAGCTTATTTTCTTAACCTCATTTTCTTATTCCGTACATTCTTTCAAGTTGCATCCAACCGGGTCTGAAAGGACGCATAATCTGCCAGATTCCTGCACCTCTCAAGTTAAATTCCTCAATCATTTCCAGCTTTGCCTGAATACTTCTTGCATCTTCAAACCAAACCTCATGCATAACTGCACTATCATCTTCATAATTAAAGAACGGAGTCTGCGCCGTCTCATCATATTTAACTTCTGCACCATATCTGATTGCAAGTCGTATTGCTTCAATATTACCTATTGTAGTTGCTTTAGTCACTCCCTTTTCATAAGGCAACGGCCAATCATAACCATAATTAGGTATCCCCATATCAATTTTTGACGCGTCAATTTCCGTCAATGCATACTCTATAACCTTTCTCACCAGATTAACAGGTGCCACTGCACGTGGTTCACTGTATGTGTATCCCCACTCATATGTCATTAAAAGAACACTGTTGGCTGCTGCCCCAAGACCGCCATAATCCTTTCCCTCATATAAAAGTCCCGGTTGTTCTGCACTTGTTTTCGGAGCAAGGGCAACAGATACGGTATATCCGTTTTCATTCATAATCCGGGTAAGTTCGGCAACAAATTCCGTAAACAAATCCCTGTCTTCTCTCATAATATATTCAAAATCAACGTCAACCCCGTAATAATCTTTTTCTACAACTGTAGCAAGCGTATTATTTATCAAATTAGTTACTCCATTTTCACTTATAAGAAGCCGATGAATCAAATTGTTGTTAAATCTTCCTTCCGAATCCAACGGGGTAAGTGTGAGAATAGGTTTGACTCCGTGTTGAACGGAAATATTTATGATTTTTTCATCAGAAATTGTTGGAGAAATCAATTCTCCCTCCGGGGTAAATCCGTAAGAAAATACGGACACGGTCGTCAGATAATCAAGAGCCTCTTCCAAAACATCCTGCTCAATAAATGGATATGCATAACCATTTATATACACATATTTTCTGTCAGCAGGTATTAATAAAGCCTGACCAATTGTCAGGCTATACGGATATTCAAGCTGATTATCAAAAATAAGATTGTCTACAGGAACACTATATGCATTAGCAATTGAATCAACAGATTCGCCGGCAGATACTACATGTATCATATTATTACCACGCTGAAAATACATCATTTTATTATATGCAGTACGTTACTATCCTGTGTCATCGTCTAACAACTAAGTTGCTAATGCCA
Source organism: Lachnospiraceae bacterium (assembly GCA_015057405.1). Taxonomy (GTDB): domain Bacteria; phylum Bacillota; class Clostridia; order Lachnospirales; family Lachnospiraceae; genus V9D3004. Next base: position 36,820 of record SVEK01000018.1, on the reverse strand, counting down.
CGGTGATTTTTCCTTATGCCCACCGATTTCGCATACCGCGTCACCACCTAAAACTTGGGCTGTTAATGCCATCCGTCATTCAAGAATTTCAAATAATTTTGCCATGTCATCAATAATATAATCTGCCCCTGCTTCTTCAAGTTCTCCGGGTGCTGCATAACCAAATGTTACTCCGACGCTTTTCATACCCAATTCTTTTGCTCCAAGAATATCAAACTTTCTGTCCCCAACCATTATCGTCTCTTCAGGATCAGTCTTGAGTTCGTTCATAACAAACTTCATAACATCAATCTTTTCTGCATTGGTTCCGTCAAGCTCACTGCCTTTTATAAGGTCAAAATACTCTGTAAGACCAAACTTATCGCATATTCTATGGGAAAATACAGTAGGCTTACTCGTTGCAATTGCAAGGATATACCCATCTTTTTTTAACTTTGCAAGAACCTCACTAATTCCTTCATATGGATAATTCTCAAATAATCCCACCTTGGCAAATCTTTCCCTGTAGTACTTAACCGCAAGTTCACACTGCTGATTACTTAGACCGTAAAATTCTCTGAAGGATGTCATAAGCGGCGGGCCTATAAACGGCACCAGCTCTTCACAATCAGCATTTATATCAAATTTTTCAAGAGCATACTGTACGCACTTTGTAATACCTTCCTTAGGATCTGTAAGGGTTCCGTCCAAATCAAACAAAATATTTTTAACCATACCAATATCCCTTCCTATGTTATATTATGTCTCACTTTTTATTTACTCTCTAATTATCTTTTCTCCATTCTTCCAAGCTTACAAAACGTAAATATCATTGACTAATAATGCCGCAAGGCACCACCAATATAAAGGCACCAAAAAATATATTACAACTTTTCCTATTGAACCAAAAGCTCCTGTATGCTATATTTTCTTAGTAGATACTTACACAAAACTAATCAACCGTATTCCTTACGAAAGGAGTTATTATGAAATTTAAACGTCTAATTGCCATAACAGGAATTTCGATTCTTGTCATTCTTTACATTGCGACTTTTATCTCCGCTTTTTTTACTTCTGCCGCAACACCAGAATTGTTTAAGGCATGTCTGTACGCAACTATAGTTGTACCTGTAATGTTTTACGGTTACCTTCTGATATACAGAGTGTCAAAAAACCGTGCCGAAGACAACAAACGTGAATTTGAAGAAGCACTGGCTAAGGGGGCACAGGAACCTGAAACGTATGAAACTGATGATATCATAAACAATACTGATGACAATAATATAACAGACGGGGAAGAGTAATCATTACTCTTCCTTTTTGGTTTCATTATGTCTGCTTGTTTTTGCAAGATATTCCTTCTGTATTTTCTCATATCCGTTATCCGACGGGTAATAAAAATGTTTTCCCATATGACAGTCCGGAAGATATTGCTGGTCAACATAATGACCTTCGTAATCATGGGCATACTTATATCCTATACCGTGTCCAAGTTTTGCTGCTCCGCCGTAATGAGCATCCATAAGATGTGCCGGAATTCTTGCGTTGCTATCATTTGCTGCAACTGACATCGCTTCACCAATCGCATTAACGGAAGAATTGCTTTTTGGAGCACATGCCACATATGCCGCAGCCTGAGCAAGAACTATCTGCCCCTCCGGCATTCCCAGCCTTTCAACTGCAAGAGAGGCAGAAGTCGCAACCACAAGAGCATACGGATCTGCATTGGAAACATCCTCAGAAGCACATATCATAATTCTTCTTGCAATAAATGCCGGTTCTTCACCTGCATTCAGCATTCTTGCGAGATAATATATCGCCGCATCCGGATCAGAACCTCTCATGCTTTTTATAAAAGCTGATATCGTGTCATAATGATTGTCACCCTTTTTATCATATTTCAAAGTTCTCTTTTGAATGCATTCAGAAGCAATGTCAAGAGTTATATGTATTCTGCCATCTGAAGACGGTTCTGTTGTAAGAACTCCAAGTTCAATGGCATTAAGAGCATTTCTTGCATCTCCGCCTGCAACATCAGCCAAAAAATCAAGAGCATCCTCGTCAATATATGCGTTATATGCACCCATGCCCTTTTCTTTATCATAAACAGCCCTTTTTAGGAGTATCTTAATATCATCTGCTGTAAGGGGTTTTAACTCAAACAACTGTGAACGCGACAACAACGCTCCGTTCACCTCAAAAAACGGATTTTCTGTAGTTGCGCCTATTAACACTATTGTACCGTCTTCCACAAAAGGAAGAAGATAATCCTGCTGGCTCTTATTAAATCTATGAATCTCGTCCACAAATAAAATCGTCTTTTTTCCAAACATACCAAAATTATTTTTAGCCTTATTAACCACTTCCTCCATATCTTTCTTACCGGCAGAAGTAGCATTAATCTGCATAAACTCAGCACTTGTTGCCCCGGCGATAACTTTCGCAAGAGTGGTTTTACCGGTTCCCGGAGGACCATAAAATATAACGGAACTAAGTTTATCAGCTTTAATTGCTCTGTACAAAAGCCTGTCTTTCCCAATAATATGTTGTTGTCCCACCACGTCTTCTAAAATTGTAGGACGCATTCTTGATGCAAGGGGCGATTCCTTTTCCTTATTGGTTTCACTCATATACGTAAATAAATCCATTGATTTTCCTCTTTTCACTAATTCCTATGCGGACAATCTGCAATGTCCGGTATCAATACACATGTATACTTTTATCTTCTAAAACAGAGTACCAAACTTCACCATTGTCTTCAATAACAGCAGTTGCCGAAGTTGCTTCATTGACTTTGGCAATCAACGAATCTTTATTCTCAGGAGAAGCAAGTACATACATGTGTACTTTATCTTCATATAAAGTATCAAGAATTGGTATATCCATGCCGGCCGCTATATATTGAAGTTTACCGATTCCATTATAATCCGTTGTAATTTTCAATTTTGTTCCGGGACACTTTGTCACTATCTCACTGCCGTTAATTCCTTCCTTAACGGCCATCGAGTATGCTCTTACAAGACCGCCTGTTCCAAGTAAAGTACCGCCAAAGTATCTGGTTACTATCACCAGTATATTTTTAATGTCTTCACCCAGTAAAACATCAAGCATCGGTCTTCCGGCAGTTCCCTGCGGTTCTCCGTCATCACTGCATCGTTGTTTTCTTCCGTCTGCACCTATAACATACGCATAACAATTATGTCTTGCATCCCAATACTGTTTTTTTATCTGTTCAATTATTTCCAACGCTTCTTCTTCTGTTTCCACAGAAAAAACATTAGCAATAAATCTTGATTTTTTCTCAACGATCTCTCCGCTGCCACCCTTAAATACTATCTTATACGGTTCCATCATATACCAGCCCTCCATATCAGACATCCTGCCAATCTACACATTTTAAAGCATTCTGTCCGCTTCATTTTATCACAAATTTGCCATATACACAATTTTTTGATATAATAAATCCGATTGTATCTTGAGAATTGCTGCTATGCGCAAATTGTATTCAAAGGGAAGGTTATTAGTTATGAATTTTGGCAAAAAAGCAATAGAAGCAAAAAATAAACAACTCACATCTTCAAACAGACGTATCCGTTCCAAATTAGGGGTAATGTCTTTCAGAATATTTTTGGTATTATTCGTAGCCGTGATTTCTTGCGGTTCATATGCTGCGCTTGGAATCTTTAACGGAATTATTGACAGTGCTCCCGGAATCGATACCATCAATGTTACACCACAAGGATATTCAACAACAATATACGATGCAAAGGGCCGAATTACACAAAAACTCGTCGGGCAAAATGCTAACAGAATCTATGTCACCATAGATGAGATACCAAAATGTGTTCAGGACGCATTTGTTGCAATCGAAGATGAACGTTTTTGGACCCATAACGGAATAGACGTTCGCGGAATATTCCGTGCTGCTGCCATTGCACTCCAAAACAGAGATCTCTCGCAAGGTGCCAGCACAATTACACAGCAGTTAATCAAGAACACTGTATTTGACGGTGGTGCTGAAACCTCTAATCTCGAAAAAATTCAACGTAAAATTCAGGAACAATATCTGGCAATTCAATTAGAAGACAGAATAGATAAGGATATGATTCTTGAATACTATCTTAATACAATTAATCTGGGACAGAACACTCTTGGTGTTCAGGCCGCATCACTCAGATATTTCGGTAAAAATGTTTCTGACCTTAATGTCTCGGAAGCTGCTGTAATTGCAGGTATTACGCAGAATCCTTCTACCTACAATCCTATTGCCCATCCTGACAACAATCGCGAGAAACGGGCGATAGTACTGGATTACATGAAAACACAGGAATATATTGACGAGTCAGAATATGCGGCAGCTCTTGAAGACAATGTATATGAACGAATTGCGGAATATAATGAGAGTTACTCATCCTCTTCAAGTGCAACATCTATCTCATCATATTTTAATGATGCTCTGTTTGATCAGGTTATGAACGACCTTAAGGAGGAGCTTGGTTACACTGAAACCCAAGCATATAACGCGTTATATCGCGGCGGACTTACTATTTACTCCACACAGGATCCGGCAATTCAGAAAATATGTGACGAAGTAACACAGGATCCGGCATATTTCCCTGCCAATTCGGAATTCCAGCTTTCATATCAGTTATCCGTAATTACTCCTGACGGAGAAGAACATAATTATAATGAACAAACACTTAAGGCCTATTTCCTTAAAAAAGAACCGGGATTTGACATATACTTTACAGACAAAAAGCTTGCCAAAAAGTATGTTAAAAAATATCGCAAACACATTGTTAAGAAAAATGTTACCGTTACAGGCGAGAATCTTAACTACATTATTCAGCCACAGGTATCATTTGTACTTATGAATCAGAAAAACGGAAAAGTGCTTGCCCTTGTAGGAGGAAGAGGGGGAAAAACCGCCTCAAGAACTTTGAATCGTGCAACCAATTCACTTCGACAGCCCGGTTCAACATTTAAGGTGTTATCAACTTACCTTCCTGCATTTGACACTGCAGGCATGACACTTGCCACATGTGAAATAGACGAAAAATACTATTACCCGGGCACCAAAGTACAGGTTCACAACTGGAACGGGAATTCGTATAAGGGAAGTGTTCCGCTAAGACAGGGGATACGTGATTCTATGAACATTGTTACGGTTAAAACCCTTGAAAAAGTAACCCCTAAAGTTGCGTATGATTATCTTGTCAATCTGGGCATCACTACTCTTGTAGACAACAGAGTAAGCGAAGACGGAAAGGTATTTTCTGACATACAGCTTCCTATGGCTTTAGGCGGACTTACAGACGGTGTAACTAACCTTGAGCTTACCGCCGCTTACGCTGCCATAGCTAACAATGGTGTATATACCGAACCGTCACTGTATACTAAAATACTTGACCATGACGGAAATGTTCTTATAGATAAGACTCCTGTTACAAGACAGGTTATCAAGGATTCCACCGCATATCTGCTTATTAATGCCATGGAAGACGTAATAACAAAAGGAACCGGAACTTTGGCAAAATTCTCTCAGATTGATATGCCTGCTGCCGGCAAAACCGGAACTACATCAAGTGATATCGACTTGTGGTTTGAGGGATTCACACCATACTACACTGCCGGTATATGGGGTGGTTGGGATCTTAATAAAGACCAGGATAATACAACTTATCATAAAGTAATATGGAAAACAATTATGGAAAAGGTTCATGAAAAGAAAAAACTCAAGAAAAAAGAGTTTAAGATGCCGGATTCCATTGTGGAAGCGACTATTTGTACTGATTGCGGCAAACGTGCAATAAGTGAGATATGCAGTTCATATGACGCGGCAAAAAACGAGTATTTTGCAAAGGATACCATTCCTTCGGATTATTGTACCTGTCACACTGTAGTAAAACCAAAACCAACGAAAAAACCAAAGCGTGTCAATACATCAACTCCTATACCGAATACTCCGGCAACCCCACAGGATTCACTCACAAATCCGGGTGATGGTGGCACAATTACCAACCCTGTCACTAATCCTGACACTACCGTTCCTGATACAACAGTGCCGGCACCTGATTCAGCCGGCATAGTAACTCAGTGATTTTTTCTTCTGCGATTGTTAGTTGAAGATTTTCTTGTCGATTTATTCGTTGATGGTTTTCTTGTGCGTTGCTTGTTACTGCTATTCTGTTTTTCTTTAATTATACGTGGAGGAATCAGGCATTTTTTATCAAATCCTATCAAATCTCCTCTTCCGCATTTTAAAAGAGCTTCTTTTACGAGTTCGTAATTTTCCGGACGTTTGTATTGTATAAGTGCTCTTTGCATAGCTTTTTCATGAGGATTTTTAGGTATATACACTTTTTTCATCGTTCTCGGGTCAAATCCGGTATAGTACATACAAGTTGAAATAGTAGACGGGGTCGGATAAAAATCCTGTACCTGTTCCGGCATATATCCCAAATCCCTAACATACTCAGCAAGCTTTACTGCGTCTTCCAACCGACTGCCCGGATGGGATGACATAAAATATGGCACAACATATTGTTCCTTACCGCTCTTTGAATTAATTTTATTATATTTTTCAACGAATTTCTTGTATATTCCGTGAGATGGTTTTCCCATCATGTATAAGACATTGTCAGATACATGCTCCGGGGCAACACGAAGTTGTCCGCTTATATGATGACGGCATAATTCATTAAGAAATGTTTCATTCTTGTCCGCTGCCACATAATCATATCTTATTCCCGAACGAACAAATACCTTTTTCACTCCGGGAATACTTCTGACTTTTCTTAAAAGCTTAACATAATCAGTGTGGTCAACATTGACATTTTTACATATTTCAGGGAACAGACACTGTCGGTTAGTACATACACCCTTATCAAGTTGCTTCTTACATGCCGGCTGACGAAAATCTGCCGTTGGGCCTCCAACGTCATGAATATATCCCTTAAACTCAGCATCCTTAGTCATATTAGTCGCTTCATTTACAATCGACTCATGACTCCTTGTCTGAATAATCCTTCCCTGGTGAAAAGTTAGGGCGCAAAAATTACATCCGCCAAAACACCCTCTGTTACTTGTAATACTGAATTTAATTTCATTAATTGCTGCAACACCGCCCAGTGCTTTATACGAAGAGTGATAGGTTCCCATATAATTATATGAATACACATCATCAAACTCCTGCGTGGTCAAAGGATATGAAGGAGGATTTTGAACGACACATACCTTATTAGGATATTTTTCAACCATAGTCTGTGCTGTGTATGGGTCTGTATTCAAATACTGAGTGTAAAAACTCTCTGCGTATCTTTTTTTATTTTGAGATATTTCTGCATAATCAGGTAAAACTATCGCGTCTGACGGAATATTATCTTCTCTGGTTCTGTATACGGTTCCTCGCACATAAGTAATATCGGATACCGAAATACCGCTATCTAACGCCTCTGCGAGCTCAAGCATGGAATGTTCTCCCATTCCATACATAAGAATATCTGCACCGGAATCTAACAACACCGAACGGTTTATTTTATCTGACCAGTAATCATAATGACCGAGTCTTCTAAGACTCGCCTCTATTCCTCCGATAAGTATAGGAACATTTTTATAAACTTTCCTAATGAGATTACCGTACACAACAACAGCATAATCAGGCCTTTTACCGATTACTCCTCCCGGAGTATATGCATCTGTTTTACGTTTCTTCCCTGCAACGGTGTAATGGTTGACCATGGAATCCATATTTCCCGAAGAAACAAGAAAACCAAGACGCGGTTTCCCGAGAACCTGTATACTTTTCTCATCCTTCCAATCCGGTTGGGCAATAAATCCCACCTTATATCCGTGAGCCTCTAAAAGTCTTGTAATAATTGCCGCTCCAAAAGAAGGGTGGTCCACATATGCATCTCCGCTTACATATACAAAGTCACACTGTTCCCATCCTCTTTTTTTCATATCGGCTTTATTTACCGGTAAAAAATCTCGTATCATCTAATCCTGCCCTTTTCTGAAAAAATCATACACCTGTTTTGCAGATGCAGCATTCATTCCATCCACCATGGAAAGATCTTCTATCTCAGCATTTCTGACTGCCTCTAATGATTTAAAATATTTCATTAACGCTCTGCGCCTTACAGGACCAATCCCCGGAATATCGTCAAGCACCGATCTGACCTGTTCCTTGCTACGCAATGACTTATGGTACTCAATTGCAAATCTGTGAGTTTCATCCTGAATTCTTGTTACTAATCTGAATGCTTCACTATTTCTGTTAAAATCAATCTCTTCATTGTTGTAATACAGTCCTCTTGTCCTGTGATTATCATCCTTAACCATTCCACACACAGGAATATCAAGTCCCAATTTATCTAAAACTTCAAGGGCTATGTTAACCTGCCCCTTTCCACCATCCATTAAAATCAAATCCGGCATGTGGGCAAATCCATTGCCTTTAAGTTGTCCGTCTTCACCAGTCATTTCCTTGATTCCATGTTCAAATCTTCTTGTCAAAACCTCTTTCATCGAAGCGTAATCATCCGGCCCCGTCACTGTTCTTATCTTAAACTTTCTGTAATCATGCTTTCTTGGTTTCCCATCTTCATACACTACCATGGAACCAACACTTTCAAAACCGCTTATATTTGATATGTCATAGGATTCTATCCTGCTGACACTTTCTAATCCGATAAGATTACATATCTCATTTACAGCTCCTATTGTACGTTTATATTCCTGCTTAATCCTTTCAGAATCCTGAATCAAAACCATACCGGCATTTTTTTCGGCAAGTTCTACCAGCTTACTCTTTTCTCCTTTTTTAGGACTTTTTATATATACCTTATGTCCTCTCAGACCTGTAAGCCATTCCGAAATAAGGGCCTCCTCCTGTATATCACATTGAAGCATAAGTTCTCTTGGAATATACGGAGAATTTGCATAAAACTGCTTAATAAAAGCAGTAATAATCTCTTCAGTTGTATCATTCATTATACCGGTAAGATAATGGTGTTCTCTTCCTATCATTTTTCCGGCTCTTATAAAGAAAACCTGAACAACAGCCTCATCATCAGCCTGGGCCATAGCAATAATGTCCCGGTCCTCTTCTTCGTTAAATGACGCTTTCTGCTTTTGAGCAATTCTTTTTATAGTCTCAATTTTGTCTCTATATACAGCAGCCTGTTCAAATTCCAAAGACTCCGACGCTTCTTCCATCTTTTTCTTAAGTCCTGATATAACTTTTGTAACATTTCCATTCAATACATCTACTGCGTCATTAAAATTTTCAATATATTCCTCTCTGCTTATATAGCCGCAACACGGAGCTTTACACTGACCTATATGATAATACAGGCATGGTCTCGAATCCTTGTTATTTTCTTCGATTGTTTTTTTACAGGTTCTAAGATAAAAATTTTTTCTGAGAAAATCCAGAGTTTCTTTCATTGCTCCCACACTGGTATATGGTCCAAAATACTTATCTTTACCACGTTTTTTCTGATGAGCAAAAAGGAGCCGTGGAAATGGCTCCAAAACAGTAGCTCTGATATACGGATAGCTTTTGTCATCTTTGAGCATGGTATTATATTTAGGTGAATATTCCTTGATAAGATTGCATTCCAATACCAGGGCTTCAACCTCAGAATCAGTCACAATATATTCAAAACTGGCAATCTGACTAATCATCCTTTCAATCTTAGGCGAAACATTACGTCCCGCCTGAAAATACTGTCTCACTCTGTTTTTAAGGCTGATAGCTTTTCCAACATATATTATATTGTCTCCCTCATCATGCATTAAGTACACTCCGGGCTTTGCCGGCAGTTTCTTAAGCTCCTCCTGCAAATCAAACATAATCAAAAAATTCCTCTATTACTTTTACTATTCCGTCATTATCGTTAGATTCTGTTACATAATCAGCAATCTCAAGCAGCTTTGGATTGGCATTTGCCATTGCAACACCAACGCCTGCATACTCAAGCATAGTCAAATCATTAAGACCGTCACCGCAACATACCAATCTTTCCGGCTCACTTCCCAGTACTTTAAGCATATGTTCAAGAGCAACCGCCTTGTGAATTCCCTTTGGCAACACTTCTATGAAGTATTCCTCCGACAAAAATATATTCAGTTTTTCATTATACTTTTCGCGTAGCACAGGTAACACACGCTTTAGTTCTTCCGGTTTGCCTGTCAACAGACATTTGTTAAATGGCGATTTAAAATATTCCGGGAAATTATCAACAGCCTTTAATCCCATCTTACATGCCCACGCATCATACTCCTGATACTCGTCAATACCGTTACCGCTTATAAGACAATCTCCTTCATAACCAAGGATTCCAAGATTATGCCTTACTGCATCATCGTAAACAGACTTAATCATATCCAACGACAGCGGAGTATCGTATACCACCTCCCCGGTAGCATAATTGGTAACTTTTCCGCCATTAAACGACATCACGTATCCGCCGTATTTTTTAAATTGAAGTTCATCCGCTATATGACGAAATCCGTACTCAGAACGTCCGGAAGCTATAACAACCTTAACTCCTTTTTCCTGCAAATCAATAACAGCTTTTTTTGTTGCCGGCGAAATAATCTTCTCGCTTGTTGTAAGAGTTCCGTCTATATCAAGTGCCAAAACATCATATTTTATATTATTCATCGTAAGTATCGCCTTCCATAGCAGCTTCTGTTGTTCCACATTTGTTATATTCAGATTTAACATTTTCCGAGTTATTGTTAACCTGATTGAATATCTCCATAAACTCTTTGCCGGTAATCGTCTCTCTCTCTTTAAGGTGAACTGCAATTCTATCTAATATTTCGCGATTATCAGTCAACAGTTTTTTAGCTTTGGCATAACAATCAGCCAAAAGCTTCTTAACTTCCTCATCTACTATAGCCTGAGTTGCGTCACCACAATTGGAAACAGCTCTACCGTCAAGATATTTACTTTCAATGGATTCAATTCCCATAAGACCAAATTTTTCAGACATTCCGTACTGTGTTATCATTGCTCTTGCAATTGACGTTGCCTTCTCTATATCATTAGCGGCACCGGTGGTTACTGAATCAAATACAATCTCTTCTGCGGCACGACCTGCCAGCAACGTTACCAGCCTTGTAATAAGCTCGTCCTGCTTCATAAGAAACTTCTCTTCTTCAGGGACTTGCATAACATAACCTAACGCCCCCATAGTTCTTGGAACTATTGTTATCTTCTGAACCGGTTCCGAATTCTTTTCAAGTGCCGTAATAAGCGCATGACCCACCTCATGATAGGAAACTATAGTCTTTTCTTCGTCACTAAGTATACGGTCTTTTTTCTCTTTACCGGCAATTACTATCTCAACTGCTTCAAATAAGTCCTTCTGACCAACCGCTCTTCTTCCGCTTCTTGCCGCCATAATAGCAGCCTCATTAATCATATTGGCCAAATCCGAACCAACTGCACCGGAAGTTGCAAGTGCAATCTCCTCCAAATCCACAGTTTCATCCATAAGAACATCCTTGGCATGAACTCTTAATACATCCTTTCGTCCTTTAAGATCCGGTTTTTCAACTATTATTCTTCTGTCAAATCGTCCCGGTCTTAGTAATGCTTTATCAAGTACCTCCGGTCTGTTAGTCGCACCTAAAATTATGATACCCTTCGACGAATCAAATCCGTCCATTTCAGATAAAAGCTGATTAAGTGTCTGTTCACGTTCGTCATTACCACCGCTTCCGTATCTTGAATCTCTGCTCTTTCCAATAGCATCAATCTCATCAATAAATATGATACACGGAGCCATTGACTGTGCCTGTTTGAACAAATCTCTTACTCGCGATGCTCCAACACCAACAAACATCTCAACAAAATCCGAACCTGACAAAGAAAAGAAAGGAACATTGGCTTCACCTGCAACTGCTTTGGCAAGAAGAGTCTTACCTGTTCCAGGCGGTCCTACAAGCAATGCTCCCTTAGGAAGTTTTGCTCCAATCTGTGTATATCTGGATGGGTTATGAAGAAAATCAACAAGCTCTCTCATTGATTCCTTCGCCTCTTCCTGTCCTGCAACATCTCTAAATGTAACTCCGGTTTCTTTCTGAACGTACATTTTGGCAGTACTTTTTCCAACGCCCATACCCATACCGCCGCCCTTTGACATCATCTTAAACAATAACCAGAAGGTAAGTAACAAACCAGCCATCGGCACGACAGTAAACAGAATAAAATCCATCATACTTGTTCCCGTATTCTGAATTTCGGAAGAAAAATCTACATCCGCTTTCTCAAGCCTTTCAACAAGCTCAATATCACTTTCTATAAGTCCCGTATAATATGTTTTACCACGAAACGGAGTGCCATCTTTTTTCTTAAGTATTATCTCAATCGTTCCTCCGTTAAGCTTTACGGAACTTATCGCATCCTGTTCTATCATTTCAAGAAAGTCATTATAGGAAACTTCTACTCTCATACTATCCTGAACTTTGTTGCTTACAAAGGATATAAATAGAAATGTTAATAAAGATGCAACAATACATATAATCAGAAAATTGTTGTTCTTTTTCCCATTGTTATTATTGTTGTTATTGTTGTTCCTATTATTGTTGTTACCGTTGTTCATGTTGTTCATATGCTACCTCTCTTATAACTCGTCTCATTAATAACCTTTCTGTCATATAATCAATATTCTTAACCCATATTATTAGCATTATAATGCGAATCATCCCATAAATCAACCAAGTCTGCTCTCATTTCACACAATCAACACAATTGTAGTTCATTAATACATTCATATTACCGGTAGCCTACACAGTATATTTTATGATACAATAAAATATATGTACTAAGGAGGCGCAACGTTATGATTACAGTTAGTTTATGCATGATAGTGAAAAATGAAGAAAAAGTTTTAAAAAGATGTCTGGACAGTATTGCAGACCTTATGGATGAAATCATCATTATTGATACCGGGTCTACTGACAGTACAAAAGAAATTGCATATTCCTACACTGATAAAGTGTATGATTATGAATGGTGCAATGATTTTTCAGCTGCCCGTAATTATTCATTTTCATTTGCCACCAAAGAATATATATACACTGCTGATGCCGATGAAGTTTTAGACGAAACCAATCGCAACAGATTCAAATTATTAAAAGATGCCCTGCTTCCTGAGATTGATATTGTACAGATGTATTATTGTAATCAGTTAGAAAATGGAACGGCCTACAATTACGACAAAGAATACAGACCGAAATTATACAAAAGAATCCGTACTTTTGAATGGATTGAACCGGTTCACGAAATGGTACGTCTGGAACCGATAATATATGACAGTGATATTGAAATTCTTCATATGCCTCTTTCAAATCACAGCGGAAGGGATTTCAAAGCCTTTTTACGCCACTTCAGTAACGGCAACCGTCTTTCATCAAGACTCCATCATATGTATGCAATGGAATTGTTCATATCAGGGCAGGATAAAGACTTTCTTGATGCAATTTCAGTATTTGAAGCAACTCTTTCAGATACAACAAGGTCAATGGACGAGATTAAAGAAGCCATGGCAATTCTTACAAAAGCCTACAGAATCTGCGGCAATGAAAGAAAAATGTTTCAGACTGCCCTTAAAGATGTTGCAAGTACTCCAAGCGCAGAAACCTGCTGCGAATTAGGCGAATACTATTATTCGGCAAATGAATTGGACGAAGCCTGCATATGGTTTCAAAATGCCCTAAGAGAAACCGAAAGTATTTTAAGCATAAAAAGTTCCGGTGAATACCCATTAAGGGGACTTGCAAAATGCTATGATGGGCTCGGAGAAAAAGAACTTGCCGAAGAATATCTTAAAGAGGCCGAATCATCACAAGACCTAAAATTGTTAAATCAAGATTAAACTTTTTGCACAATTGCAAATATTCATTCTTAAAATAATACTTTTGAATAAATTCAAAATACCAATTCGGAGGCAAAATATGATATTTATTCTTATAATACTCATTGTTACGTCAGCAGACTTACTTATCAAAAACCACATTGAACGCTATTATCGCAACGGCAAAGAAAAACATATACTTGGCGGACTTATACGAATCCGTAAACTAAACAACTACGGCGGATTCCTTAACTATCTTGAAAATCATTTCACCATACTAAAGATATTGTCTTCAATATTAATACTAATTATCGCAGCGCTTTTGGCAAAAGCACTTCCAAAAGCCGGTCTTTCACTAAAAAAAGCCGGTCTTTCACTCATTCTCGGCGGAGCCTTATCGAATGAGTATGACCGGTATTCTAAAGGTTGCGTAACAGATTATTTCAGTATCAACCTTCCGTTTATTAAGAAAATAGTTTTCAATATCGGAGATTTCGCCATATTTGCCGGAATTCTTTTTTCCCTTACAGGGAATTCAAAAAAATAAAATAACTCAGGTACGCTATCACGATATAATATCATAATTTTGAATTACAAGTTGCACACGTCTTAATCCGTTATATTCATTTATTTCCGGGTAAAACGTAAATGCCATCCTGACTTCATTGGCAGCACCGGATAACATCTTATCTGTTTCCCCACGCCCATATCTATCCTCCACCATTGAAAGAAACTCTTCATACTCTCCAAAGTAAACAGCTTCTATTGTATCTCCAATCTGATCTATTAAAACAAGCTTTAATATTTTACGATTACGGCCGATAATACTCGCTCTTTTTACATTGATATTCCTTCCGCAAAACAACGGTTTTGGATTTCCGTTACCAAATGGTTCCATAACATGCAGGGAATTAATAATGTTTTCATTCATATGTCTAAATAAAACTTCCGCATCAATCCTAACAACAGGTATCATATCTTTTGGTTCAAGACGGCAATTAACATTCAACCTTCTTCTAAGTTCATCCACATATTCTTCCTTCATCGTGATTCCTGCCGCCATTGCATGTCCGCCAAACTTTTCAAAAAGATCCTTGCATGCAGACAATTCCGTAAACATATCGTATGCCGGAATTGAACGTCCTGAGCCTTTACACATGCCATTCTCAACTTTGGTAAATACAATAACCGGTTTATATATGATTTCCTTAATCCTTCCTGCAATAATACCTGCAACACTTTCATGGCAATCCTCAATAATAATCACCATTACTTTGTCATCACTATAGCCTTCAATAAGTTTTATTCCTTTTTCAACACCTTCTTCAGTCAAAATTTTTCGTTCATCATTAAGATTTTTCAAATTGGCAGCATATTCTCTTGCCTGTTCTACGTTATCGCTTCTCAATAAATTAAATGCCGGCTTAACATTTTCTAATCTCCCTGCCGCATTAAAGCACGGTCCAAGAACAAACCCTATGTGATATACAGAGATTCTTTTTCCTGACAAATCGTTAATCTCTTTCATTGCTTCAAGTCCGATACCGGATTTTCCCGACAAATAGTTAAGTCCTGTTTTAACTATCACCCTATTCTCTCCGGTCAGTTCCATAATATCAGCTATAGTTGCTATTGCCGCATACTGCAATAGTATTTTTCTCTCTTCAAAAGGTATATCATTAATACTGTACATATAATCAATAAGCCTATACGCCACTCCTGCTCCACACAGACCTTTATACGGATAATCACAATCCACCTGTTTCGGATTGCACACTGCGTCTGCCGGCGGAATAATATATTTCACTTCAAACTCATTATTCTCTTGGGATTCGTTAACAAAAGGAATTTCATGATGATCTGTAATAATAACTGTCATTCCAAGCTCTTTTGCATATACCACTTCATCATAAGCCGCAATCCCGTTATCGCAGGTTATTATATAATTTATACCCTGATTATATATTTCATCAATCAAGCGCTTATTAATTCCATACCCATCCGTAACACGGTCAGGTGTATACATAACCGGAACTGCTCCTATTTTTTCAAGACCGGTTTCCAAAATCATTCCGGAAAAGATACCGTCACAATCATAATCTGATACAATTGCTATTCTTTCTCTGTTAGTTGCAACTTTCATCAGTATATCAGCCGACTCTTTTACACCTTTCATTAGAAGCGGATTCGCCAATGTACTGATATCATTATGCAAATAACCTGACATATCTTCCTCACACAGTCCCCTGTTAACCATTAACTTAATAATAACCGACGGCACATTATATTTTTCTGAAAGGCTCTTATAATCAACCTGCTTATTCAGCAATATCCATTGTTCCTTCATATTACCATAATCTCCCATAAATCAAAATCACTTTATTTCTCTGTGTCTAATATACACTTCAAAACACTATATTGCAAATATAACAGCTATTTCCTCCCTTGGTTACACTTGACTAACTGACTATATACGCATATGATAATACAAGGAAAATTGTTCGGATAACAACTTCAGATTTATTATTCTATTGCTACTTAAAAAGGAGCCCTTATGATTTCAGTAAAATGCGAGAATTGCAAAACTCAAATGAATTACGATGAGAATAACGGAATGTTTACATGTCCTGAATGTTTATCACAAATTTTAGTAACCGACCTTTCCCATCCGCAGTTGGGAAATAAAATTAATTCTGTATTTGATTCTGACAAAGCCTGTAACAATATTGCAGAAACAAATGGCACATACCATTCCGAGAATAGCAACATACCGTCAAACCGGTACATTGTGCCGTGCACTCTGTCCAAAGACATAGCCATATCTAATTACAATCGTTGGGCGCTGGGTGGTCTTTTCTCTCCTTCTAAATATAATGCCTCGCACAAAAAGGATAAATTAATTCTAAATTTTATTCCTTGCATTGTATATTCCCTTTTTGGCCAAGGTGAGATAGAAGCAACTTGTACAAAAAGATTCGAAAAAGTTAATTCAAAAAAACGCGATGTCATTACTGATTACTACCTTGTCGGACATAAAATCGAAGATTCCTATGAGGAATTACTTTCATATGAGCTTTGCGGCTATCCGATATCCGAAATCATGGGAAAAATCGGAGCATACACATTTGACAACGCCATACCTTTAAATGATACAAATATAGATAATGCAACAGACTATAATGCTTTTATTGCTAATTACCGTACAGACAACCGGTCACAAAACCAAGTAACCGATGCTACAGTGATAATGCCATCGAACCTCCACGATATCACAAACGACCGGGATACTCTTGATAAAATAACGCAAAAAGTTAGAACTGCAGTTGAAAACAATACATTAAAATCACTCAACAATCTAACTGCTAATTATGATTCAACTTACACTGAAAACACTCAGCTTAATACTGCAATAACAGATATTCGTTATATACTGGTTCCCGTTTGGTCATTTGAAAATGACAACACCCCATCCAACAATTCCTTTTTTATGAACGGACAAACAGGAGCCATATACGGTAAATGCCCTGTCAGTATCTTTAAGTTATCAGCAGCCACACTACTGATTGGATTTATACTGTTCGGAGTTCTAATGGCAATATTGATTCTTATGGGTATTATTGTATGAAATGAAATACATTACTAACATTTTTCTTAATTCATGTTATTATTTACCATATGTACGAAATTCATCAGAAAGGAAGATTATCATTATGATAAAAAGATATATTAGCAATATCAATAAATCGCTGATAGAATTAATTCTGATATTAACTTTTACTGCAATTTCAATTACTGCCCCATGTTCTCTGATACAGGCAGCTTCTGAATATGACATTACAATAGACGGAGTCAATCCGGTAATTGCCGATAATGCAAATCTACTGTCTGATTACGAAGAAATTACTATTCTTAATATGGTAGATGAATTAAAAGAACAAACCGGCTTTCAATACATTTTCATTACAAGCGAACTAACCGATTCTTTTTCAAAAGAGAGAGAGCTTGAATACATTTATAACCATACCAAAGGTGATATACGAGCTCCGGGAACAATCCTGTTTTTGGTTGCAAGTAACGGAACCGACACAGAATATGCCCTGCAAGCTTACGGTGAATCAAAAAACACATATTCACACCCAATCTGTCACGATATTGAGCTTGTTCTTGGCGAATCTGATTTCACGGACTATATAACAGTTTTTGAGGACTTATTTTCTCATATGAAAAATGTAGATTCAGGAAATTACACAGTTACACACAAACAGGAAAGCACCAATAACAATATCCCTGTTATCATATTATCATTGTTAGCTTCAATGATAACTGCAACAGGGATAGTCTCCGCACTCGCATTCAAAAAGCGCTATTCATATAATAATGTGTGCCTAAATGCAACCGCAACAAATATTCTTGAATCCAAAATAACATATCTCCGAACAACTTCCAATAATTACAAATTATAACTATTGCAACTGATTTCCGGCATATTAATCAACCTTTTTAGATTCATAATATTCTTCAAATTTTTTCTGAACAGCATCGTAAGTTTTCTGAGAAATCTCCGGAAGTTCTTTGCCCCAAGCCCCTGTAGCTTCCTTAAACCCTTTCTCAAATGCTTTTTGCATCTTATGCATAGCTTTCTCATCATCACCGGCTAATGCCATTGCAAAATCAAAAATTCTCTCTGAGGTCTGGGTTACACCCCAGTAGCCATCCTCTGCAATATCAGCCTGCGCCTGAGCTTTAGTTTCTGCATCAACTTCAAAATCACCGCTTGCAAGAAACTTCCATATAGAATCATCCTGAGCACCGGCAAAAGTTTTTCCCTGTTTTGATATCATATCTCTGACAAGGGCTATAAACTGTTGCTGTCTACGCTCCTGTTCTGCCTTCAACTGTTTAACAAGAGCCTCTCTGTCAACAGCGCTTTTTTCGTATATCTTTCCTTTTGACTTGTTGGCAGCATCATTCTCTGATTTTTCATATACAGCAGCTTTATCAGCCGGAACTGCCTTTTCAGACTGCTTTCCTTTAGAAACATCCTCTGCCTTCTTTGAATAATCTTCCTTAGTGTTTCGCACCTGCGAATAAGTACTTTCTACAATATTGACATCCATATCAAATTCCTCCTTTATTAAATATTAAACATAAAAAGAGCGCGCATCCCTGCTAAACGTTATTGACCCCGAGTAATCTGCCTTAAATAGAGTCAAAACAGTCCGACATAAACATGTAACTCTCTGGTATACATAATTTATATCGGACTATAATAAGCTTTCATTAACTACAATAATGATATATCAATTAGTTTATCTCTTAAAAATGTTCTTTTTCTTATGTTCTGACTTGTCAGAAGATCCATTCTTATCATCTGCAGAAGAAGAATCACTACTTCCGCCTTTTCCGGTCATTGCCTCATCAAACTTCGCCAATAACTCTCTTTGCTCATTTGTAAGCTTTGTCGGAACTTCGACAACAAGGGTTACATAATGATCCCCCCTGTTACTTCTGTTATGAAGTGACGGAACTCCTTTACCTTTGAGACGGACACGTGTATCAGTTTGCGTACCAGGCTTAACATCGTACATGACATCTCCGTCAATAGTTCTAATACGCATCTCACCACCAAGAGTAGCTCTTGCAAAGGAAATAGGAACTGTGGAATATATATCATAATTCTGACGCTGGAATACAGGATGTCTGGAAACAATAACTTCAACCAAAAGGTCTCCGCGACCACCACCATTAACACCCGGCTCTCCTTTCTCACGAATTCTGATACTTTGACCATTATCAATACCAGCCGGAACAGTCACCTGAATCTTTTTACGGTTACTTATGTAGCCATTTCCGTGACAATCCGGACACTTATCTTTGATTATCTTTCCTGTACCGCGACAATCCGGACAAGTCTGTACATTACGTACCATACCAAAGAGAGAGTTCTGAGTATAAACCACCTGACCTTTACCGCCACACTTACTACAAGTTATAGGAGTGCTACCGGCTTTAGCACCTGTTCCGTTACATGATACACACTCATCCTTAAGTGTTAGCTCAAGTTCCTTTTCAGTTCCAAAGCAAGCCTCTTCAAAAGTAATTCTTACTGATGCATGAACATTCTGTCCACGTCTTGGTTCATTAGCACTTCTTTGACTTCTTCCGCCGTTACCAAAAATTCCGCCAAACAAATCGCCGAACAAATCGCTAAAATCACCGCCAAAATCGAATCCACCCTGGAACCCGCCTCCGGCACCTCCATTTTCAAATGCCGCATGACCAAACTGATCATACTGGCGACGTTTGTCCGGGTCACTAAGAACCGCATATGCTTCTGAAGCTTCCTTAAATCTTGCTTCAGCTTCTTTATCTCCGGGATTCATATCAGGATGATTTTTCTTTGCAACTGCTCTGTATGCTTTCTTCAATTCAGCATCAGTAGCATTTTTTGCAACTCCAAGCACCTCATAATAATCTCTCTTATCTGCCATAATTACCTCCAAAAGGAATACCGGCACACCGGATACCCGCCGGTACCCGATGTGCCATATTCCCTAATATTGTAGACTTTATTATATAATATATCCACGACTGACTCAGTCATTTTCGAATGTCAGATTATACTTCTCTGTAATCTCCGTCAACTACATCACTGTCATTCGCATCATCTGCCGCATTGAATCCCGCACCACTCATATCAGGACCTGCTTCTCCCATATTAGCACCGGCAGCCTGAGCCTGCTCATACATTTTAGAGAAGAGTGCCTGAGAATCTTCCTCAAGTTTCACTTTAGCAGCCTTAATATCTTCAACATCACTGTCAAGCATAGAATCAATAGTTGTTCTCTCAAGAATTTCCTTAAGAGCCTTAACATCATCCTCTACTTTCTGCTTATCAGCTGAATCAATCTTATCTCCAACTTCTTCAAGAGCCTTCTCTATCTGGAACACGAGAGAATCTGCTTCATTACGCGCATCGATTCCTTCCTTTCTCTTCTTATCCTGCGCTTCATACTCAGCAGCTTCTTTTACAGCCTTTTCAATATCATCGTCTGAAAGGTTAGAACTTGCTGTAATTGTAATATGCTGCTCTTTACCTGTTCCAAGATCTTTGGCAGATACATTAACAATACCATTAGCATCAATGTCAAATGTAACCTCAATCTGTGGCACACCTCTTCTTGCAGGTGGAATACCGTCAAGCTGGAAGCGTCCAAGCGACTTGTTATCTCTGGCAAACTGTCTCTCACCCTGAAGGACATTAATATCTACTGCAGGCTGGTTATCAGCTGCTGTTGAGAATATCTGACTATGCTTTGTAGGAATAGTTGTATTACGTTCAATAAGTCTTGTAGCAATTCCACCCATTGTCTCAATTGAAAGTGACAACGGAGTAACATCAAGAAGAAGAATATCTCCTGCTCCTGAATCTCCTGCAAGTTTACCACCCTGAATTGAAGCACCAAGTGCAACACATTCATCAGGATTAAGAGACTTGCTTGGCTCATGACCTGTAAGCTGCTTAACTTTTTCCTGTACTGCAGGTATTCTTGTAGAACCACCAACAAGAAGTACCTTTCCAAGCTCAGAAGCTGTGATACCTGCATCCTGAAGAGCTTTACGAACAGGCTCAGCTGTACGTTCTACAAGGTCATGTGTAAGCTCATCAAACTTTGCTCTTGTAAGAGTAACATCAAGATGCTTAGGACCGCTTTCTGTAGCTGTAATGAATGGAAGACTAATATTAGTTGTTGCTGCTGCAGAAAGCTCCTTCTTAGCCTTCTCAGCTGCTTCCTTAAGTCTCTGCATTGCAAGCTTATCTGTAGAAAGATCTACACCTTCTGCATTCTTAAATTCTGAAATAAGATATCTGGTAACCTTATCATCAAAATCATCTCCACCGAGGTTGTTATCACCATTGGTAGCAAGAACCTCGATAACACCTTCACCAATTTCAATAACAGAAACATCAAATGTTCCACCACCAAGGTCATAAACCATGATTTTCTGCTCGCTGTCATTATCAAGACCATACGCCAAAGCTGCTGCAGTAGGCTCGTTGATAATTCTCTTAACATCAAGACCGGCTATCTTTCCGGCATTCTTAGTTGCCTGTCTCTGTGAATCATTAAAATATGCCGGAACAGTAATAACTGCCTCAGTTACTTTCTCTCCAAGATATGCTTCTGCATCTGCCTTAAGTTTCTGAAGTGTAAATGCAGATATCTCTTCAGGAGAATATTTCTTATCGTCTATTGTAACTCTGTAATCAGTACCCATTCTTCTTTTAATAGAAGATATTGTCTTGTCAGCATTAGTAACCGCCTGTCTCTTAGCCGGCTCACCAACAAGTCTCTCACCTGTTTTAGAAAATGCAACAACAGACGGAGTTGTTCTTGCTCCTTCAGTATTAGTAACTACTACCGGTTTACCACCTTCCATAACTGCTACACAGGAGTTTGTGGTTCCCAAATCAATACCAATTATCTTTCCCATAATCGTCATCCTTTCTTCTTCGTTTCATTATTATATAAATCATTGTCAATAAATAATACCAACAACTTAATTAGCTACTTTAACCATACTGCATCTTATCAGACTTTCTTTATACATATATCCTTTTTGGAATTCTTCTACAACAACATTGTTGTCATATGCTTCATCATCTATATGCATAACTGCATTATGAATGTTAGGGTCAAATTCTTTTCCAACTGCTTCTATAGCAACAACACCGGCTTCAGCAAGAGAATCTATCATCTGTTTGTATATCTTTTCCATACCCTGAACAAAAGCATCCTCTTTCTTATCGTCAGACACACAATCAAATCCGCGTTCAAAGTTATCTATGATAGGAATAATTCTTTCAACCATTGCTTTTGCTCCCATCTCAAACATCGCTGATTTTTCTCTGTCTGTTCTTTTTCTGTAATTATCATATTCTGCCATGAGACGAACTAACTTTTCATTCAACTCCTCAATCTTGGCATCTTTTTTATCCTTCTTTTCTTTCTTGTCTTTTTTATCTTTACGACAAGACCCTTTCTTATCTGACTTACTTTTTCCACATGAACCCGCCGAATCTGCACACTCACATTCATCAGCTTTTACATCTTCTGCTTCTTTAACATCTACTGTGGCACCTTCGTCATTAATCTGTTCACCGTCAGCTTCCGGCTTAACTGCCTCTGCATTAACAGCATCTGCATTATTATCTTCAACTGTAGTTGTTTCTTTATTCTGTTCTTCCACTTTATATACCTCCCTAAATCATTGTATATCATTTTTTCTTAAATATATCATCCAACTGTCTCATAGTACTTTCAAGAGTTCCAACAACTCTCTCATAATCCATTCTCTTAGGGCCTACGATTCCTATCTTTCCGTATACACCCTCTTCTATCTGATAGGTGGCAGTTACTACCGCACAATCTCTCATTGCTTCTACCGGAGATTCCTCTCCGATGTATACCTGAATTCCATGCTCTGTAAACTCACCATCCTGATTCATCCAGTTACTCAAGGTTTCTTTCTCCTCAAGCGTTGTAAGAAGTTTTGTAGCTCTTTCTCTGTCATTCAACTCAGGATACCTAAGAAGGTTAGTTGCTCCTGATGTGTACACTCCGTGTTCCTCTTCTTCTCCAACCGCCTCAGCAATTGAATCTAATATCGAACCTACCAGTTCCGAATAATCACCGGCCTGCTCCTTCATATCCCGAATGAGCGCCATGTTTATCTCTGTAAGATCAAGTCCGTTAAGCGCTGTGTTAATCAAAAAATTAAGCTGAAGCAACGTTTCCGGTTCAATTGTTTTTGACAATGTAATAAATTTGTTCTTAACAATATTCCCATCAATAACAACTACCACAAGTAGCTGCAACTCAGAAATCATTGTTAATTGGGTAAACTTAATCTTCTTCTGGGTATACCTCGGCTTTGAAACCAACGTTGTATAATTTGTATTGTCTGCAAGGAGCTTGGCAACTTGCTTAAGTACCGTTTCAAGCTTATCAGCCTTTTCCACAAGCACTTCCTTCATATCATCAACTTCTCGTTCCTTCTCTGATAACAAAGAATCAACATATAATCTGTATCCCTTGTCCGAAGGAATTCTTCCTGCCGATGTATGCGGTTGAAGTATATATCCCATATCCTCCAAATCAGACA
Organism: Lachnospiraceae bacterium; assembly: GCA_015057405.1. GTDB lineage: Bacteria > Bacillota > Clostridia > Lachnospirales > Lachnospiraceae > V9D3004. Next base: position 12,800 of record SVEK01000018.1, on the reverse strand, counting down.
TCTCATTTCTTATAGTGGCAGAACTAAGATTCAAATCTGTATACTTTGATATGGTACGCGAACCAACAGGCTCCCCTGTCTCAAGATAATTACGTATTATTGCTTGCAATATCTTAACTTTTCTTTCATCAAGTTCCACCTAATCACTTCCTTTGTTGTTAGCACTCATCAATTGGGAGTGCTAACGGTTTATAGATAAGATAGCATCTGCATTTTCATTTGTCAAGAGTTTTTTTCACTTCATTGACATTAATATGTTACTAAACTATAATTTGATTATAAATGTGCTTTTACAAAAAGGAGATGTTAATATGCCTATAGAAAATAAAATAATCAGCAATACAGCAACCCCGTCAGATAGAGGCATAGTCTCCGGTCGAACTTCATCTTCAACTTCTTCCCCGCACACCGGAACTCCCGGCGCACCTATTGAAGCAGGGCAGATTATAAAGGGTGAAATAACAGACATCAGAGGCAAAGAAGTTACAATTGTTTTAAGTGACAACACAACACTCACAGGGCACATGCAAAATCTCAGCAATCTTTATATTGGTCAGACCACTTCATTTAGAGTGGCAAGTGTAACCCAACGACTTATCACACTTGAAGGACTGTTAGACAATATTAATAATCAGGAAAATCTTGCTGTCAGAAAAGCACTTGACGAAGCCGGGCTACCACGAACCGAACGCAATATCCAGATTGTACAAGAACTATTAAATAACAGAATGCCTATCAATAAGGCAATGTTGCAGCAGATTATCCAACAATCTTCAGCTATTAACAATGTATCAGTTGACACTATTGTGCTTATGAATAAATATAATCTCCCGGTGTCTCAGGAACTTGCAACACAATTTCAAAACTATAATACAGGCAACCACTCTTTAATAGGTAATATTGACATTCTCAGCGAAAATATTCCGAACCTTCTTACAGAGTTGGCTTCTAATGCAGACCCTTCCCAGGTGGCTGATTTTGGCGGAAGGCTTATTTCAATCATATCAGAACATCTGTCCAGCAAAAATATGTCCACTCTAACCGGAGATATGAGCACATTTTCTGCAGGAGAAAAAAATGAACTTATTACTTATATTAATGAAGCATCTTCTCTAATCGGAAGTAACACTGACGAAGGTAATAATATTTTTTCAATGCGCGAAACGATAACAGACGGAATCCTTAAGAGCAGCATTTCGCCTTCGGAAGTTAACAATTATTTGCAGACAATCGAAAAGAATCTAAATATATTATCTGATGCACAAACAAACAACGGTACAATGCCTTTTCTTAATCCTCAGATTGGAGATAAACTTAATCTGTTTTCTGAATATTTGGATTTTAACAACAATGCTTTATCACAATCCATGAACGAAAGCATGCGTCAGGAATTGGCATCCGACGTTTCCGCGTTAATCAACAATAACGAACTGATTACTTCCATTAAAAACGGATCAATCAGCATCGATAAACTATTGACTACCATCAATAGCAATCTTCTTTCTTCACCGGAAGCAGCTGCCAAACTGCTTAGGGGCGAGCCATTCAGAACTTTATTTAATATATCAATACGTCACGCATGGACTTTAACAGCAAGAGAACTAAAAAAAAGTGACAATATAACTGATTATTATAGAACTATGGTTGAAGATTTGATGAAAACTACCGAACTGATTGAAAAGAACCTATCCGGTTCGGCTTCTTTAGCTTTAACCAATCAGACCAATACAATGAACAGCAATGTTAATTTTATGCAGGATCTTAATAGTTTATTCCAGTTCATACAACTTCCTATCAGATTTAAGGATCAGACTGCCCACAGCGAATTATACGTATATACAAAAAAAGACGAGTTGAAAAGACACCCGGAAAAAGTTAGTGTTCTGCTTCATCTCGATTTTGAGCACCTCGGAACTTTAGACATACATGTCCTTAAAGAAAAAAACAGAGTCGACACAACATTTCATTGTCCCGACTCATCAACTGCAAACATACTTAAAACCAATATTCAACTCTTAAAAGATACTCTTTCGTCAAATGGTTATATTTTCAACGCTAATGTTAAAGAAACACCAAAGACAGGTAATCCTTTACAAGAGTTCCTAAACCTTGCTACTGAAACAGACGGTCAGATACCATCTGCCGGTACCCTTAACCGATATGCCTTCGATCTCAGAGCATAATCACCAGGATTACTCTTCAGGAAAATCCTTCTGATACTCATCAATAATGTAATTAAGTACTGAAGGAAATCCTACAAACTCGCAACCATACTTGGTAGTAGTATCATCAATCTTTTGTTCACGTACAATCTTAACAACACAATAAAGAGATGACGGTGAAGAACCAAGATTAATCTTAGCATTAAAATAGTAGCCTATAGGCAACTTTCCTTTTGTTACAAAACCGATTCCCATTTTCGAAATATCAGTAAGTTCGATCGGAGTATCTTCAAGTGTTACTCTCTCATTGTCCTGCTTAAACACCGACGAAACCTCTAATTCAATAAATACCGGCACTCGCCTCGCTCTTCTTTTTTCTTCACCCATGGTGAACACCCCTTCCCAACATCAATATACAATATTAATAACACTTACGATTTGACATTAATTTCTTTTAACTGAACTGCAAACTTATCCTCAAGCACAACAATTTCACCCTTTGCAAGGACTTTGCCGTTTACCAGAATATCCATCATCTCACCGGCAAGTCTGTCAAGCTCAATCAGCGTACCTTCCTCAAAATCAAGAATCTCTTTTATTGATTTTGTCGTTTTCCCAAGCTCAACCGCGATTTCAAGGGAAACATCATCTATAATACCTATATTCTCTGTCTGTTCTATAGGTTTCAGATTATTATCAAATACGTTAAATTCTACAGGTTGTACCACAACTGATGAATCTGAAGACTCAACAGCATTCGTAGTCATTCCCGAATAATCTCTGTGTCCGGTCATCATAGGCATTCCAGCAGCAGTATTATCCCCCACTGTACCATTCGAATTACCATATCCCGAACCTGCGTCCGAAGTATCAGTTCCGGCGCCGGAACTCATTGCAGCCTGCTCATCTGTTTTAAGCTGACTTGCACTTTGTTCAACCATTGCTCTTACACTAGCTGCTCCAAACGGTTGATTATTTAATACTTCTCCTATTATACTTCTGGCAACATCAGATTCATCTGCAGCCATTGCTATCATCGAATACAGATTCCTTGCAAAATCAATTGAGTATATCTGCATAAATGAACTGTCAACCAAACTTCCAATCTCTAATCTGAACGTAACTTTTACATACTTGTCATCATTAACCTCACCAAATATCTCATTACGAACAGCCTCATCACGCAAATCCACCACCCTTGCTGAAGGCGGACTTATATCAACCTTACGATTAAGCATCGTATATAAAGACGTCGCTGAAGCACCTGTCATCTGATTCATAGCTTCACATAACGCACTCATGTGAAGGTCGGTCAATTCATCACCAAGTGCTGTCACATTAGTACCGTCTCCACCCATCATAAGGTCTGTAATAACTTTTACGTCCTCTTCCTGCAATATCTGAACATTAGAACCTCGTATACCTTCAATATAATTAATCTGAACGAGAACACATGGTTGCGCTGTTCCTGCGATTAATTCTTCAATAGACTCTAACGATACATTTGGCGTAGTGATACTAACTCTCTGATTAAGCACTGCTGACAAGTTTGTCGTGGATGAGCCCGAGCAAATATTGGCAATCTCACCAACGGCATCAATCTCTTCCGGTGACAGACCATTAGTTGCGCCATCCTCTTCACCAGTACCAGCGCCTTCTGTATTCATGCTATTAAGAAGAGCATCTAATTCTTCTTGTGTCAAATTACCATCCATCTACTCAACCAGCTTCCTTTATGTATACAAATAATACGAATTTTCTTACACAATTATGAAATAATTATATCATCACACAACAAACCGTGTCAACATAAACAGAGCCGGACACACATGTATCCGACTCTGAATTTTACAATAATTGCACTGATAATATATTAATTATTTGTCGCTCTTTAATGCATCAGCTTTTCTAAACTTAGACTTAAACATATAGTAGAGAGTACCTGCTATACAGATTGAAGAGTAACATCCGCATACAATACCTGCAATAAGAGGAATTGCAAACTGTCTTACTGAATCAACACCGAGAATAGCAAGCATAAATACCATAAAGAATGTGGTAAGTGATGTATTAATACTTCTGCTGATTGTCTGGCTGATACTTGTATTAACAACCTCTTCAAGTGCTCTGGCACTTGACTTGGCACGTGCATTCTCACGAATACGGTCGAATACAACGATGGTAGCATTGATTGAGTAACCTACAATTGTAAGCATACATGCAATGAATGTGTTACCAACCGAAATCCATGTCTTAAATACAGCATATATCATAAGAACTACAACAACGTCATGAATAAGTGCAAGCACGGAAGCAGCACCAAAACTCAAATTCTTGAATCTTATCCAAATATAGATAAGCATGCATATTGAAGCAATGATAACAGATACTATTGCATCCTGCTTCATTTCACCACTAACTGTAGCACTGATAGTCTCAGTCTGAACCTTATCTTTCTCAATTTTATACTCACTGTTAACAAGAGCTTCTATCAACTTGTTGTTATCTTCAAGAGAAAGTTCTTTTGTCTTAACAAGCACTGCGTTAGCACCTTCTACATCTGACATCTCAACTTCTGTTGTCTTAGTACTATCCTTGAAAATATCATTCAAATCAGCCTTAACATCAGATGTAATCTTAACATCATCAGCAAATGTAATCTGAGTAGATGTACCACCAACAAAATCAAGACCAAAATTGAGAATTGAACCCGTTGTTGACTTATTGAATATAAGTGCACCAATACATATTACAAACAATGCACCTGAGATGGCAAAAAACTTAGGAGTATTCTTAACAAAGCTAAATACCTTAACCGGTTTCTGCACTCCATATAAACCTTCCTTAGTTGCACCAAGATTATATAATGCTCCAAGCACTACCTTTGTTACAAACAATGCGGTAATCATTGAAAGGATAATACCTATTGCAAGAGTCTGTGCGAATCCCTTAACAGTACCTGAACCAAGGAACCAAAGAACTGCTGCCGCAATAAGTGTTGTCACGTTACCATCCACAATAGCTGATGTAGCTTTTTCAAAACCAATCTTTGTAGCTGACTTAACTGTCTTACCTGTTGCAAGCTCCTCTCTGATACGGGTAAAGATAATTACGTTAGCATCAACCGCCATACCAATCGAGAGAATAACACCGGCTATACCAGGCAATGTAAGAGTTACATCAAGTCCGTTAATAGCAACCATCATGGCACCTACATAGAATACAAGTGCTATAGAAGCTGCAAGACCCGGAATTCTGTAATAAGCAATCATGAATATTACAAGAATAACAAATCCGATAAGAGCCGCAATCAAACTTGTCTCGATTGCTTCCTCACCAAGCTTAGCACCAACAATATTATATCTAAGCTGATTAAGCTCAATAGGAAGAGCACCGATTCTTATTCTTGTTGCAAGATCATCTGCTTCTTCATATGTCTGGAATCCGCCACTAATCTGGCATTCACCGTCAGTGATAGGATTTCTTACAGACGGAGAAGAAATAACAATATTATCATATACAATGTGAATCTGTTCCTGACCGTTCTCGTATGCCTTTGTTGAAGCATCTGCGAACTTATTAGCACCGGAACCGTTGAATGAGATATTAACAACATTTTCTGTAGCTCCTGTTGTACTGTCCTGCTGTGTATTAGCTTTAGCAGTATCAACATCAGAACCATCACAAACTATTGAACTGAACTCAACACCATCTTCAAACACAATCTGTCCCAAATCATTAGTCGTATATGGATACTTCTCAGTCGCTTCATTGTACACATCATTACTAATAAAATAAAGTGCACCGGCAGAACCCATCTTTTCAAGTGCTTCATGCGGATCCTTAGCGTTAGGAATATCAACATTAATTCTGTTATCGCCTTCCTGATATACCTGCGACTCAGTATTATAACTTTCAGCACGCTTCTGAAGTTTATAAACCGTGTCTTTCATCTCTGAAGGTGAAACCTTATCAACTGTCTCATAGGTAATACTTACACCACCGGCAAGGTCAAGTCCCAACAAAATGTTTGAAGCACTTCCCTTATGCTGACTACCTAACCCAATAAATACTGTTACTGCAAAGAATGCTACTACGGCAAGTACAATAAAAATATGCAGTAAACCTTTTTTTACGTTTCTCATACTACTCAATTCTCCTTTATAATACAAAATCCAATACATTTGTGTATTATATCACAATGGCAGTCAATAATGCAACATATTTACATAACTTGTTTACCCAATAAATTTAACAATAATTAAATCATCTGTAAAATATTTATAACATCTTTTATTCTGTAATGATATAGTTTATCATAGTAAACACATTTCACATTTTATGCGAGGATTTTCCGATGAGTACATACAGAAAAAACAAAAGAAACAGTATAATAATGAAAACAGTACTTTTTGCGCTGGGACTTGTTTTATCTGTTTTTATAATAAAGAAAATAAAATACAGTGACTTTATGCAATCGATGAACCAAAATTCACCGGTAAGTACTCCTTGCGCAAGCAAATTGCCTTCAACAAATTATTCTGCTGAGCTGAATTCATTTCTTTTCCAGCAGGACACCACAGGAACTAAAGAAATCGGAATCACCGAAACGATAACTACTGACGAAAACAATCTGTATTACAACATTAATTACCCGGTTACCGGCATGGATGCAATTGATAATATTATTCAAGCGGATGTTGACAACACATTAGCAGCATTTAAGCAGAGTTTTGCAGATTATGTAGCGCCTAACGCAGACGCCCGTCCTTATCTTAGCATGGATTATCATTCATTTCTTACAGGAGACTCCATAGCATCCTTTGTTCTTTATCTGCAATATGACTCTCCTAATTATGCTAATCCGGTTAAGGAAGTTCGCACTCACAACTTTTTTCTCACAAACGGAAAAGAAATTGCTCTGTCTGACATTCTCATAGGAGATTATATTGAGCTTTTCTCGTTCAGAACAAAAAGTTACGTCAATGCCAATCCAAATTTTTATATTCATACCGGTCAGGAAGAATACGCCTCCGGATATAGCGCTGACATCAACAATTTTACCAAATTCGCGCTGTCAAATAATGGGCTAACTTTGCATTTCGATCCATTTACAATAGCACCAGGGGAATTAGGCTGTCTTTCGTTTACGATACCTGCAAATGAGATTCTTCCTTATTTTATATACGACCCTTTTAAAAATGTTGATGTGCCGGTCCCTGATGTTCCTACAACTAATAACGGACCGTTTACCATAGACCCTGACAAACCTATGGTTGCACTTACATTTGATGACGGTCCAAACTCACAAACCACAGGAAAAATTCTTGACACGTTGGAAAAATACAATTGTCATGCCACATTTTTTGTGGTCGGGAACCTGGTTCCGACAGCGCCGCACGTACTTAACCGTGCACTCGAGCTCGGGTGTGATATCGGCAGCCACTCTTACAACCACGCCCGACTGAGTCTCCTAAAAAAAGACAACATCAAATCACAATTCTCAAAATCACTGCAAAAAATTAAAAAGGCAACCGGGAAAAAATACACTCTTGTCCGTACGCCTTACGGTGAACACACCCCAAAAATAATGAAGTCCGTAAAATATCCGGTCATCCTATGGAGCATCGATACTGAAGACTGGAAATCACGGAACAAAAAAAAGATTCTTAATAAAGTCATCGGCAAAGTTAAAGACGGCGACATTATCCTTATGCATGACATATACGACACTACCGCTGATGCCGTTAAAATCATGGTGCCAAAGCTCCTCAAAGAAGGATTTCAGCTGGTAACAGTTAGGGAAATGTTTGAAGCCAAAGGAATCAAGTTGAAAAAAGGAAAAGCATTCTTTAATGCAAGATAAATGTAACACACCTGCATTATTATTGTTAATTTTCTGCTTTTTATATGTAGATATCTTTCGATAACGAAACGACTTGATTTTACAAAAACATCATACACACTATCCACAGGCTAAAAGAAGGTTGATTTGTGTCTTGTAAAATCAAGAACAAAGAATGTCGCTTGCGACATTCTCCACCTGGGTTGGGTTGCGTTAGCAACAATTTCAAAGAATTTTCCTAGTAAAATAGAATCTCGCCTGCGAGATTCTCCGCCTGCGGCGGGTTGCTTTAGCAACATCTACATCTCCACCGCAGTGCGATCCTTAGCGGAGCGTTTTTATTATATAGGAGAGTTCTTTTCGAGAACTTTCCTATATAAAAAAGGTTTGGATTCATCCTTTCAGGAATCCTCCAAACCTATAAAATTTCACTATTATATGGGTTTTACCCATTCTCATTCTAGCTGAAGTATCTCTTAAGAAGTCCCTCGAAGGCCTTTCCATGTCTTGCCTCGTCTCTTGCCATCTCATGAACTGTGTCATGGATTGCGTCAAGGTTATGCTCTTTAGCACGTTTTGCAAGGTCAAATTTACCAGCTGTTGCTCCGTTCTCAGCTTCTACTCTCATCTCAAGGTTTTTCTTTGTTGAATCTGTTACTACTTCACCAAGTAATTCTGCAAATTTAGCAGCATGCTCTGCTTCTTCCCATGCAGCCTTTTCCCAGTAAAGACCAATCTCAGGATAACCTTCTCTGTGAGCCACACGTGCCATAGCAAGATACATACCAACCTCACTACACTCTCCTTCAAAATTAGCTCTAAGGTCAGCAATTATATCTTCCGGTACACCCTGAGCAATGCCTACAACGTGCTCTGCCGCCCAACTTCTCTCTCCACTCTGCAGGATAAACTTCTCTGCAGGAACATTACATACAGGACACTTCTCCGGTGCTGCATCTCCTTCATGAACATATCCACATACTGAACAAACATATTTAGCCATAATCTTTTTCTCCTTTTCTTTTATAAAATAATTATTTTTAGTTTCATACAAATCAGTAATTATTACTATTTACATCTTGCACATATTCCATAGAAATATGTAACGTGACCATGAATCTCACCATCAAATCCGTTTGCTGCCAGAGTGTCTATATGTGCCAGTGAATCAATTTTCAAATCCGACACACAACCACATTCTTTACACATGAAATGGTAATGATTATGCGTGTTTCCATCAAATCTCTCAGATGAATCTCCACAGTCTAACTTTAATGCTTCACCGTGTTCCACCAGAAGATTAAGATTTCGATAAACTGTTCCAAGACTTATCTTAGGAAATACTTTTCTCACATTGTCATATACCATATCCGCTGTCGGATGCTCGGTAGTAGATTTCAAATACTCTTTTATAACTTCTCTCTGTTTGCTATACTTAAGACCTGCCATAATACCCCCTCTCCTTCAAATCAGTAATGATTACTGTTATTGATATTATAATATTATACTATATTGTATTTGTCAAGCACTTTTTTAATCTTTTTGAATTTTTTTGTCCCCATTTCCCATCTGATTGGATTTTCCAATATCTTAGTCGACACACCCGTTAAATTACTTTTTGTTGCAATTGAGTCCTCCCAATTATTACTTTATAGCGTTATCCCCAATAGCCATTATTTAATCGGAATATATCTTATTCTTAGGTGTAATAAAAACTACCTAGGACAATTTCAACGAAATTTCCCAGTAAGAAAGAAAAGAGAGAACAGAGATTATCTCTCCATTCTCTCTAAAACATCCTTATTTATGCGGTTTTCGAGTTTCTTATTAGTTGAGATCTGTTACGCATTTAATATTATCAACACTTTTTCAAAATGACTATAGTTTCATACCAATTCCATAATATTCTATCTGGCATCAAAATCATCATTCAACACGCCGAGGAATTCATGCATACGTTCATTATTAGAATTAAATACATCCTCCGGTGTTCCTTCAACAGCAATAACACCTTTGTCCATAAATATTATTCTGTCTGCAACATTTTTTGCGAAATTCATTTCGTGTGTAACGATTACCATCGTCATATCTTCTGCAGCCAAATCTTTTATTACTTTAAGAATCTCTCCAATAAGTTCAGGGTCAAGCGCAGAAGTAGGCTCATCAAAGAAAAGAATTTTTGGATGAAGCGCAAGAGCTCTGGCTATTGAAACTCTCTGACACTGTCCGCCTGACAATTGTTGCGGATAATCATCAGCCTTATCCTCCAGCCCCATCTTTTTTAACAGTTCCATGGCTTCTTCTTTAGCCTGTTTCGCCGGAATTTTCTGAACCTTAATCGGAGCATCGCACACATTTTGCAATACGGAACGATGAGGAAAGAGATTAAAGTTCTGAAATACAAGTCCGAAATTTTTGCCAATCTCTTTTCGTGTATCTTTATTAGCTACAAGTACATTAGGATAACCTTCGTAAATAATCTCACCTTCATCTGCTTTTTCAAGCATGGTAGCACATCGAAGAAGTGTAGACTTGCCGGAACCGGACGGACCGATAATTGCAAGCACTTTACCTTCATTTACTTCAAGGGATATGTCTTTTAACACCTCAAGATCACCAAATTTTTTCTTGATATGATTAATCTTTAATAAACTCAACTGCCAGCCCCCCTATCTGTAATAACTAAGTTTCTTCTCAAGTTTCGAAAACGCCCATGCAACTAAAAGATTAAATACGTAATATATACCGCCTGCAATAATAAATGCCACTACCGACCGTTCTCTTGCTGCTATCTCACCGGCAATTGTAAACATCTCATGTACCGCAATTGTAAATGCAAGTGAAGTATCTTTTACAAGGGTTATGGTTTCGTTAGTAACAGGCGGAATAATTCGCTTAACAACCTGCGGGAATATAATATGTAAAAATGTTTGGCTCCTGGAATACCCAAGCATCTTAGCTGCTTCGTACTGGCCGATTGGAATACCCTCAATTCCCGAGCGGTATATCTCAGCGAAATACGCAGCATAATTTAATACAAATCCGATAAACACTGCGATTAACTTATAAGATGATGATAACGAAATGCCAAATATATAATAAGGACCAAAATACACAAGTAAAAGCTGTAACATAAGCGGAGTTCCACGCATTACTGATATGTACGCTTTAGCCAAAAAACTCAAAACTCCGTACTTGGACATCCGCAAAAAACAAACCAAAAGTCCAAGCGTCAAAGCGCCTACCATGGTTACTGCAAATACCTCCAGCGATACAACAGCACCTTTTAAAAGCATAATTATTATTGTACCAAAATCCATTAATACAGCCTCCTCATAGTCCCTGCCTTATCAATTCATATTCACACAAATACTCAAATTGATAATATCCATTGTCCGCAATTAATTTATCAAAAAATCACTCAGAAAGAATAATAACATCCTGCTGATCCCATTCTGTAGCGATTTTTTCAAATGTACCGTCTGCAACCATCTCTTTGAGAGTCTTCTGCACGGCATCACGCAGAGCCTCATTGCCTTTCTTAAAACCGATACCATATTGCTCTGTTGAAAGTTCTTCATCAAGAATTACAAATACATCTTCCTTGTCCTGAATATAATATTTTGCAACGACTTTATCAAGTGCAACAGCATCAGCAGCACCACTTTCAAGAGTCATAAGAGCCGTATTATAATCTTTAACCTGAGTAAGTTCACCAAGAGAATCATAAACACTCTTAAGATCATCTGATTCAAGTGAAGCAAGCGCAGCCGAATCAGCCTGAACAAGCACTGTCTTCCCTGCAAGATCAGTTAACTTTGCAATCCCTGCATCTGCTTTTGTAATTATAACCTGAGAATTATCCACATATGCTTCCGACCAGGTATAATCGTCTTCACGTCCATTAATTGTGAAACCATTCCAAATACAGTCAATTGTTCCGGCGTCAAGTTCATGATCCTTTGCATCCCAGTCAATAGGAGTTTTTACAAGCTCCCATCCGTTTCTTTCACAAACTTCCGCAGCAAGATCAAGATCAAATCCTACATACTCACCTGACTCATCCATAAATCCATATGGCGGATATTCTGCATCGAATCCAACAGTAAATGTAGTTCTATTTTCAACATCATTAGAATCTGCCGAATTATTATCCTTACTTCCGCCACATCCGGCAAGCATACCCACTGCACACACAGTAGCAAGACCAACTGCCAACAATTTTCTTAATTTTTTCATTTTATCTTCCTCCGTATATGAATATATTTTTACACAGGCTATAGTATATCACATGTTCAGCAATAATGCCAACAAATCAAAAACACTTAAAACATATTGATATGAATACAGGAATTTTACCCGCGAAACCAGGTCAGCAGAACAAAGAATGTCGCTTGCGAGATTCTCCGCCTGCGACAGGTTGCGTTAGTAACATTTTCTGCTTCTGCTCTGCCGTAGTGCAATTCTTGCAAAGCATTTTACTTACCAGGACAATTTCAACAAAATTTTCCGGTAAGGAATAAAGAATGTCGCTTGCGACATTCTCCGCCTGCGGCGGGTTGCGTTAGCAACATTTTCTTCTCCGCCGCAGTGCGATACCCGCGGAGCGCTTTTGATTACTAGGACAATTTCAAAGAAATTTCCTAGTAAGGTTAGGGTGTCAAAAGTCATTGACCATTGATATAAATTTGTACCTTGAAAATTTAACACGATATATCAAATCATCCAGATATTTGGTAAAATATAAGTATTAAATATCGAGGTGATTTATATGGCTTTTGTTGCAAATGCTA
>SVEK01000017.1 GCA_015057405.1 Lachnospiraceae bacterium | reverse complement strand
ACGTGTTAATTCCAAGTTCGTCACTAATAATCTTAATAATATCCATGTTGTACCTCGTTTCATGTATTTTGTTGATTTTATTTTATCCCAAAAAAAGAAATAGTCAATAAAAAGAATTTAGTTAAAGGTTTGTATTTTTTTTTGTAATTCTACTACCGGAACCGGAAGCAGGGATAGTAAAATTACGATACTCCATTCGTGTGTTGCAAGCGGGACAGTATTAAATATTCCGTTGAGGACGGGGATACATATTACAAAAAGTTGTAACATTATGCATATTACTGCGGATATAACAAGTCTTGGATTGCCAAAAAACCCTATTGTGAGTAATGAGTTTTCATTGCGTGTGTTAAAGGAATGTGCAATTTGAGATAAGCCAAGTACAGCAAAACACATCGTGTTGGCAGTGGCTGGATTAAGTCTGAGACCAAGGGCATATGCTACAAGTGATATGCATCCGATTAGTATACCTTCAAGGATTATGCGAACCCCCAGACCGTCAGAAAACATACCGCTTTTAGGTGATATCGGTGGTCTTTTCATAATGTTTTTGTCTGCCGGTTCGAACCCAAGTGAGAGAGCCGGAAGGGAGTCGGTTACAAGATTAATCCATAGTAATTGAACAGGATAAAGAGGTGCCGTAAACCCAAGTAGTATTGACATAAATATTGTCATGATTTCTCCGATGTTACACGATATGAGAAAATGTATGGCTTTACGTATATTGTCATATATATTGCGTCCTTCTTTGGCCGCATGGGTGATAGTGGCAAAATTATCATCCTCAAGAACCATGTCTGAAGCATTTCGGGCTACATCTGTGCCTGTTATTCCCATTGAACAGCCTATATCGGCAGCTTTAAGTGCCGGTGCATCATTAAGTCCGTCGCCGGTCATGGCAACAACTTCTCCGTTGTGTTGCAGCGCTTTGACAATACGGAGTTTATGTTCCGGAGTGACTCTTGCAAATATGTTGCAATGATTTATTTTTTTATTCAATTCTGCGTCAGACATTTGGTCAAGCATTGAACCGGTTATCGCGTCTGTCTTGTCACAATTATCCGTGATTCCGAGATTCGATGCAATTCTTGTTGCCGTTGCTGCATGGTCGCCTGTTATCATAATCGTTCGAATTCCTGCTGTATGACATTCTTGAATGGCATCTTTTGCTTCAGGACGGGGTGGGTCAAGAAGGGTTATCAATCCTGCAAATATTATATTTTTTTCAACAAAGTTGCGTGGCACTTTGTTGTAAGATGATATATTCATGTCCTCTCTGTATCCTACAGCAATTACTCTGAGACCGGCATAAGCAAGCGAGGTATTTAACTCAAGCAGTTTTGTTTTGTCGTTTGCGCTCATTGATTGAATCCGGTCCTTATCATCAATGTAATGGGAACAAAGAGGAATCAAAATATCGGGTGCGCCTTTTGAAACCGTTTTTATGCCTGTTTTACATCGGTGTACGGTAGTCATAAGTTTTTTGGCCGAATCAAAAGGGTATTCCTGTATTCTTGGACAAATGGAATTGATCATATTGATGTTAGTTACGTGGGTTGCCGCCTCAAGTAATGCGTTTTCTGTTGGTTCTCCCACAATAGTATCGTTTTGAAATATAGAGTTGTTACACATCGCTCCCAGTGTAAGTATTTTTTCGGATAAAGAGCCGTTACACAGTCCGTTGTAGCAGTAAACATTATTAACTTTCATCTTGTTCATAGTAAGAGTTCCTGTTTTGTCCGAACATATTATTGTTGTTGCACCCAGTGTTTCAACAGCAGGAAGTTTTCTTATTATCGCGTTACGGGATGCCATTCTTGTTACTCCGATAGACAACATAATAGTAACGATAGCAGGAAGACCTTCCGGTATGGCGGCTACGGCAAGGCTTACCGAAGTCATAAATATATCGGTAATAGCCATATGTTTTGCTATTCCCATGAAAAATATGATTATGCATATTATGAGGGAAATAATGCTAAGTATTTTCCCTGTTTTTGCAAGCCTTTTTTGAAGAGGTGTATCCGGTGTGTTTTCTGATATCAGCATACCTGCAACCTGCCCCAGTTTAGTGCTCATACCTGTTGCGGTTACCAGTCCTTCTCCATTTCCGTAACATACCGGACAACCTGAGTAAACCATGTTGTCATGTTTAGTATCATTAGTAGAGGATGCAGACTTATTTACGGGAACGGATTCGCCGGTAAGTGATGCTTCGTCTGTCATTAGATTGTTACTTGTTATAAGTTTTGCGTCGGCAGGTACAATGTCTCCGGTTTCGAGTTTGATAATATCCCCCGGAACTAGCTTTGATGCGGGAATTTTGCTCCAAATGTTATCTCTGCATACTAAAGCCATGGGAGCTGTTATTGATTTGAGCGCATTGATTGAGTGCTCTGCTTTCGCCTCCTGAATCATGCCGATAATACCGTTGACAATTATAATAATCAAAATAATTGCTGGTTCGACGTAATCGGGTGTACCGTTCATATATGAAACACAAAAAGAAATAAATGCGGCGACAATAAGTGTGTATATCATAAAATCGTTGAGCTGCATGAGAAATCTAACAAGAAGATTTTTTTTGGGAGCAGAAGGCAGTTCGTTGTTGCCGTATTTTATTAATAATTTGGCTGCTTCATTTGATGAAAGACCTTGTTGCACTTTCGGATTACCTCCGCTTTTTTATGAAATTGCACTAGTATTTTATGTTTGACTATGAAGGTTTATAACATAATTCTCGTGCGATTTTCGAAATGTCCTGTTTGAGAAAATGAAACAGTATGAAATGTGTGAGCCGATACATTTTTTAACAGGTTATCAGAGGACATAAGGTGTGTCCTCTGAAATGAAAGAAAAATTGTCAAAACATACGTAATTTCCTGTGAAATGGCAGAATGTTCGTGGCTTGACAAGAAATGGACATATTGTTATAGTATTACTTTGAATGAAAATTAATAGAAAGGATACTGAATATGAGTAAAGCAATGCGTAGAATAATGATAATGACAGTGACTATGCTCCTATCATTGGTCATTATGTTTGGTGTGGGTACAAAAGCTGATGCAGCATCAAAATACAAGATACGAGTTAACAAACAACAGAATTGTGTTACAATATACAGGTATGAAGACGGAAAATATGAACCGTTCAAAGCGATGCCATGTTCGTCCGGATGGGCAACCCCACTGGGAAGTTTTTCTTTGAAAGAAAAGATAAGGTGGCATGAACTTGACGGTCCGGTGTATGGACAGTATTGTACCAGAATAACAGGACATATTTTGTTCCATTCGGTATGGTATTATCATAACGGTAATCCTGCGACATTGTCTAATACTCAGTACAATAAACTTGGAACAACTGCATCTCACGGTTGTATAAGGTTATGTGTCGGCGATGTGAAATGGATATATGACAATTGTCCTTTCGGAACCCCGGTAGAAATATATAATTCCAAGAATCCGGGACCGCTAGGTAAGCCGGCTGCAATAAAATTGCCGAATGGTTGGGGATGGGATCCCACAGATGTTACCAATCCTTCCAATCCATATAATAAGAAAAAACCGGTTATCACGCTCAAGACCGGCAAAAAGAAGCTTATAAAAGTTCCTTTTGCCTCAAACCTCGACTTAATGAAAATGATAAAGGCTAAGAACACAACGGGGTTTGATGCTATTAAGCTTGTAAAGTATAAGATTATTTTGAAGGAAAAAGGTTTTGAAAAAACCAGAAAAGTTAAGAAAGTTAATACCCGTAAACCGGGAGATTATAAGGTTACATATTCGCTTACGGATGAGATAGGACGAAAAGCAAGTCTTTCGACTACATACAGAGTTGAAACCAAGATTATGATGAAATCCATGAAATTAAACTACGATAAGAAAACATTGTATCTTGGTGGCAACAAATCACAGACAACTGCAAAATTAAAGCTTAAGAGTTGTAAACCGGCGAAAACATCAATAAAAGATTTGCGCTACATATCTGACAATCCTGAGATTGCAACAGTTGATAAAAAAGGCGTTATAAAAGCAGTTGCGCCGGGTACAACTAAGATATGGGCGATTTCAACTGATGGTTCTGCATTAAGGAAGAGTTGCGAAATAACAGTTAAAAAATATGCGTCATCGCTGACATTTGCATCACCAAAAGCAGAGATTATGGTTGGTGAGAGAATTGCTGCAACCGTTGCTCTTAATCCGGCAGATGCAACAGGTGGTAAGAAAGTGTCGTATACATATGTTTCATCTGACAGTAATATTGCAGTTGTGGATGGTGCAGGTAATGTAACCGGTATGGCTCCGGGAACTGTAGTAATATATGTGACGGCAGCAAATGCGGCAGTAGATAATGGGTCTTTAACATCACAGATTACAATTGTTGTTAAAGCACCTGCGGTGGAAAATCCTCAGAATGTTTCCCCACAGGCATTGAACGTTAATTAGTAGACAGAATTAACAATAGTGAATTTTTATATATAACAATGGAGGAGAAGAAGATGTCAATAGCTTACAATCACAAAGAAATTGAGCAGAAATGGCGTAAAAATTGGGAAGTTAATCCGGTTAATGTGGATGATGGAAAAAAACCGAAGTATTATTGTCTTGATATGTTTCCGTATCCGTCAGGAAGCGGTCTTCATGTTGGACATTGGAGAGGTTATGTAATATCTGACGTGTGGTCAAGATACAAGATGCTTAACGGTTATCACCTTATACATCCGATGGGATGGGATGCATTTGGTCTTCCGGCAGAAAACTATGCCATTAAGATGGGAGTACATCCAAAAACTTCTACTGCTGAAAATGTAGCAAACATAAAGAGACAGATTAATGAAATATCAGCCATATACGATTGGGATATGGAGGTTAATACAACTGACCCTTCATTTTACAAATGGACACAATGGATATTTGTAAAAATGTTTAAAGAAGGTCTTGCGTATGAGAAAGAGATGCCTATCAACTGGTGCCCTTCATGTAAGACAGGTCTTGCCAATGAAGAAGTAGTTAACGGATGTTGTGAAAGATGTGGTGAGGCTGTTACAAAGAAAAATCTTAAGCAGTGGATGTTAAAAATAACTGCATATGCAGATAGACTTCTTGAAGATCTTGACAAACTTGATTGGCCTGAAAAAGTTAAAAAGATGCAGTCTGACTGGATTGGAAGAAGTTATGGTGCTGAGGTTGAGTTTAAGGTAGAAGGTAAAGAAGATGTAATTACCGTATATACTACAAGACCGGATACCCTTCATGGTGCAACATTTATGGTTCTTGCGCCGGAGCATGAGCTTGCTAAGAGCCTTGCAACACCTGATAAACAGGCAGAGGTAGATGACTATATTTATAAGACTTCCATGCGTTCTTCCGTAGACCGTCTTCAGGGAAAAGAAAAGACAGGTGTATTTACCGGAAGTTATGCGATTAATCCGCTGAATAATGCAAAAGTACCTATTTGGCTTTCTGATTACGTTCTTGCAGATTATGGTACGGGAGCTATTATGTGTGTTCCTG
The DNA here is from genome assembly GCA_015057405.1 of Lachnospiraceae bacterium. Classification (GTDB taxonomy): domain Bacteria; phylum Bacillota; class Clostridia; order Lachnospirales; family Lachnospiraceae; genus V9D3004. The sequence goes on along the minus strand of SVEK01000017.1, from coordinate 55,461 downwards.
CCCATGATGACAGAGACTTTGAATTTGCCAAGAAGTTTGATATCCCAATTATCCAGGTAATTGCTAAAGATGGTGTTGAGATAGAAAATATGACAGAGGCATATACAGATGCAGTAGGAACTATGATTAATTCCGGAGAATGGAACGGAATGGAATCATCTGTTCTTAAAAAGGAAGCACCGTTAATGATAGAGAAGATGGGATTTGGTCGCAAAACAGTCAATTACAAGCTGCGTGACTGGGTATTCTCCAGACAGCGTTATTGGGGCGAACCAATTCCGATTGTTCATTGTCCGAAATGTGGTGCTGTTCCGGTTCCGGAAGAAGAACTTCCATTGCTGCTTCCGGAAGTAGAATCGTATCAGCCTACAGGAACAGGAGAATCTCCTCTTGCAGATATAGATGAATGGGTTAATACCACATGCCCTTGTTGTGGTGCCCCTTCTAAGAGGGAAACCAACACAATGCCTCAATGGGCAGGTTCATCATGGTACTTTTTAAGATACATTGATAATAAAAATGATAAAGAACTTGTGTCTAAGGAACGTGCTTCGAAGCTTCTTCCTGTTGATATGTATATAGGTGGTGTTGAGCATGCAGTACTTCACCTTCTTTACTCAAGATTTTATACAAAGTTCTTATGTGATATCGGAGTGGTTGATTTTGATGAGCCGTTTACCAAACTTTTCAATCAGGGTATGATTGGTAAGGATGGAGCTAAGATGAGTAAATCAAAAGGTAACGTAGTATCGCCTGACGAGCTTGTTAATGATTACGGCTGTGATTCTCTCAGATTGTATGAGCTTTTTGTAGGACCGCCTGAACTTGATTCTGAATGGGATGACAGAGGTATTGATGGAGTGTACAGATTCATCAACAGATTCTGGAAGATAGCATTAGATAATCTTGATGGCAATATGGCTCCGACAGATGAAACTATCAGGCTCCGTCATAAACTTGTTAAGGATATAACAACCCGTCTTGAGGCGTTCAGTCTTAATACAGTTGTAAGCGGATTTATGGAATACAACAATAAAATATATGAAATTGCAAGAAAACAGGGTGGCATTGACAAAGAACTTCTCGAGACAATGACTGTTTTGCTTGCTCCGTTTACTCCGCATATTGCATCCGAGCTGTGGGAGAAGTTTGGACATGAAGGCAGTATATTTGACGAAACATGGCCAACTTACGATGAAAGCAAGATGATTGAGGATACAATTGAGATTGCGGTTCAGATTAACGGAAAGACAAAAGGAACTGTTGCTATTTCAAGAAGTGCATCTAAGGATGATGCAATTGCGACGGCGAAAGAAGTGATTGCAGACAGGCTTACAGGTGATATTGTTAAGGAAATATATGTTCCGGGAAGAATTGTTAATATTGTAATGAAATAATATGTCGGGAGGCAGTGACTTAGTGACTGCCTCTTTTTTCACTTACTAGGAAATTTCTTTGAAATTGTCCTAGTAAGCAAAAGCGCTCCGCGGGAACGCACTGCGGCGGAGAGGAAAATGTTGCTAACGCAACCCAACCCGGGCGGAGAATGTCGCAAGCGACATTCTTTGTTCATACGGTGTGAATATAATAAGCTGATTAAACATTTGCAGAAAGTATTATGTGGATTTTGTTGCGACATTATGTGGTGTCTGTGATGCCATGAAGCTGTCGATTTTATATAAAGGGTAGCTGTTGAATTAATGCGACATTAAGTAATGCCTGCGATGCCATGAAGCTGTCGGTGCTATATAAAGAGTAGTGATGTTGAATAAATATGTTAGGGGGATTATGGGTATGGATAAAGAATTACTTGAAAAAATGTACGGAGATAGGAATTATTATAATAAACAGTTCAGAGCTAAAACTTATTTGGATGCTACCGAAAAGTTTTGTAATGAATATATGTTTATTTTCAATGCAATATGTGATGAAATAGAGGCAGTGGAAGAAAATAAAGATGTTATTATGGAGAATTTTGCAGATGAATTTGTTAGTTTGATGGCTGATATTGTAAAAGTCGGAGGGAAACAACCAAAGAGCAGGGACATGCTTGAAACTAATCTGTACATGGTTATGTATGTGTTTCCGTGTGTTATTGAAACCGGAAGGCCTGACAGTAAAGAACTTGCGGAATGTATTATTGCAAGGTGGAACAAGGCATTTAAAAATACTAATGTGAGTTTATCTGATTACAAATCAATTGACAGCGGTTTCAAAAGGAAAATGTGCTATATAACAACAGCAGTATGTGACAGCTTTGATAAACCGGATGACTGTTATGAACTTACAACATTAAGACGCTTCAGAGACGAGTATATGGCATCGTCTGAGGAAGGTGTTAAGCTTATAGAAGAATACTATGAAAAGGCTCCGCGTATTGTGCAAACAATTAATACAAGGGCTGATGCGGCAGATGTTTACAGAATGTTATTTGATACCTATATCAATCCGTGTATATGCATGATAGAAACAGGTAAAATGGAAGAGTGTCTTTTGCACTACAAAAAAATGGTGGAGAAGTTATCTTTTTGAAATTAATGAAATGATTTGAAGGTAAAAGCGGGGTTAATTGTATGTTTAAGATTATGCTTGTTGATGATGATTATTTGATGAGAGATGATATAAAAAAAATGGTGGACTGGTCATCTCTTGGATGTGAAGTGTGCGTGGAATTGTCAGATGGTGAAAGGGCGTATTCTTTGCTTAATGTACTTGAACCTGACATTATAGTAACTGATCTTCAAATGCCGTATATGGATGGTCTTACACTTAGCAGACTTGTGAAAAAAGAGAAACCGGATGTTGAGATAATAATGGTTACGTCCTGTACAGATTATAATTGTATGCGGGAGGCAATGCGTATCGGAATTGCAGATTATATAATTAAACCTGCAGATTCTGATGAACTTTGTGCCGACATACGAATGATTACCGAAAGAATTGCTGAAAGACGACGTGAAAAAGAACTTATCGAAAGTAGTAGGGAGAACATTGCCAAGACGACGTCTGACGAACGGGACCAGCTGTTTGACGGACTGGTAAGTTCGGTAAGGACCCCGGCTGATATGATAGAGATGGCCGGTAAATATAATGTTAACCTGATATCTCCCTGGTACAATATTATACTCATTGATATTATATCAGAAAGCAGCACTCCGGAAGACGGAAGAGATCATTTTGAAATGATATATGAAGAAATTCGGGAAATTGCCGCCGGTGATGATATATATGTTTTTAATAGGGGGCTTGCCGGAATAGGGATTTTAATAAAAGGTAATAGTAGTGACGAAATAAAGGTAAAGCAGAACGAATATCTGGAACAGATTAAGAATATATTGTACAAATACGATTACATAAAGTTTTGTGGAGGCGTAGGTGAAGCTGTTGAAAGACTGAGTGAACTTAGTGCTTCATATGAAAAAGCCTGTCGTGCATTTGCTCACAGTTACATTTTAAGAGAAAATCTTATAATTGAAAGCGGGGAACTTGAACATGGTCTTTACGTTTCGGGTGATAGCTATGGTATAAGTAATGTTACCTATAGTAAAACCGACAGAGAAAATCTTTATAAGTTTTTGAAGTTTGGTGACGAAAAAGATGTCGAGCGTTTTGTAGAAGGGTTGTTTGCGGAGATTGGTGAGGATGCTCTTAATTCCGGAATGGTAAGAAACTACATTGTAGTAGACATGTATATGAGTATATGTGACTTCCTTGAAGGTTTTGAACTGGACAAAGGTGAGATTGAAGCACCGGATATAACGTACGAGATATTACAAAACAAAGATAATTCACGTAAATATCTTGTTAATATTCTGGAGAAAGCAATGGCTGCAAGGGAAACTACAACAAAAGGAAGGTATAATGACATTGTTGATGAGATAATGAGGTATATTGATGAAAATTATGCTGATGATAAGTTATCCCTTAACCAATTGGCGGCTCACGTTAACTTCTCACCAAATCATCTTAGTATGATATTCAGCCAGCAGACGGGAAGGACATTTATTAAGTATTTGACGGAATACAGGATGAATAAAGCCAAAGAAATGCTTAGATATACAGGAAAAAGAAGTAGTGAGGTAAGCGTGGAAGTAGGATACAAAGACCCGCATTATTTTTCTTATCTGTTTAAGAAAACTCAGGGTATGACACCGACTGCATACAGGAACCTCAAAGTGGATACAGAAGATGCTTGATAATAAATAAATCCACTTATGCAATAAAAAAATCAACCGATTATCAATTTGAATAAAAAAATCAACTTATCTTTAATTATATTTAATGGATTTATTGACAAAAGGGATATAAAATACTTTTATCAAAGATATGGTCTTTGAAAATCTATATAATTTATTAGGAGGAAAAAAATGAAAAAGAAAGTATTGGCTGTTCTTATGGCAGCAACAATGGTAGTAGGATTAGCAGCATGTGGTTCTAAAGAAGAAGCAGAACCAACACCAGCTCCAGCAGCAGATGATGCAGCAGATGCAGAAAGTGATGCAGCTGATGATGCAACAACAGATGATGCAGCAGATGCAGAAGAAGGTGATGCAGAACTTATCAAAGTTGGTATCATCAACAATGACCCAAGTGAGTCAGGATATCGTACAGCTAACGATGCAGACCTTCAGAAGATGTTCTGTGAGGAGAATGGTTATGATGCAGACTTCTCATACAGCCTTAAGAACGACGAGCAGGTAGCAGCAGCTCAGAAGTACATAACAGATGGTGTTAACTATCTTCTTCTTTCAGCAGCTGATACAGCAGGTTGGGATTCAGTACTTAAAGATGCTCAGACAGCAGGTGTTAAGGTTATCCTTTTTGACCGTGTAATCGATGCAGACGAAAGCCTTTACGAGGCATCAATCGTATCTGACATGGACAAAGAAGGTCAGACAGCAGTTGATTGGCTCCTTCAGCAGGGTGATGACCTTAAAGTAGTTCACATCCAGGGACATATGGGTTCAGCAGCTCAGAAGGGACGTTCAGGCGCTCTTGATGCAGCAGCAGCAGAAGGTAAGTTAGAAATCGTTGAGCAGCAGACAGCTGACTGGGATCAGCAGCAGGCAATGGAGATCGTTCAGAACGTTATCAACGCTAAGAAGGACTTCAATGTAATCTACGCTGAGAACGATGGTATGGCACAGGGTGCTGTTGAAGCTCTTGATGCAGCTGGTATCAGCCACGGTGTTGGTAAAGACGTTATCATCATGGGATTTGACTGTAACAAGTGGGCTCTTGAAGAGCTTAAGAAGGGTAACTGGAACTACGATGGTCAGTGTAATCCATTCCAGGCTTCATACATTGATGAAGTTATCAAGAAGCTTGAGGCTGGTGAAGCAATCGAGGAGAAGACAATCATTCTTGAGGAGAAAGGTTTCGACGCTACAACAATTACTGATGAAGATATCGAGAACTACGGAATCTAATTACTTGTAATTGTAAATCATTATAGTTTTTGTTATGTAATTAGTGCGCGGTGCAGTGTAAACGGAATTAAGACTCATTGCATCGCGCGTTTTTTCTGAAAATACATAGTTAAGGAGTGGGTGCGTTGTGAAAGAGAACGCTGTTTTGGAAATGAAAGGCATATGCAAGTCGTTTCCTGGAGTACGTGCTTTGCAGAACGTGGATTTTACTTTGTGCAAAGGTGAAATACATGCGCTCATGGGTGAGAATGGTGCCGGAAAATCAACTCTTATTAAAGTATTGACCGGTGTGTATAGTAAAGATGAGGGTGAAGTATTCATTGAAGGACATAATGGAGCTATTGCTATTCGTTCTCCACAAGAAGCACAGAATGTTGGAATTAGTACTGTATACCAGGAGATTACACTATGCCCTAATCTAACTGTGGCAGAGAATATGTATATCGGAAGAACTAAGGGTGTTCTTCAAAATTGGAAGAAGATGAATGCTAAGGCAGAAAAGATTCTTCGTGATTTAGATATACCGGCTACTGCAACACAGCAGCTTGGTAATTATTCTATAGCTATTCAACAGATGGTTGCTATTGCAAGAGCTGTTGATATGAATTGTAAGGTTTTAATTCTTGATGAGCCGACATCATCTTTGGATGAAAACGAAGTTAATAAACTTTTTGGTCTCATGAGAAATCTTAAAAAAGAGGGAGTTGGAATAATCTTTGTTACGCATTTCCTTGATCAGGTTTATGAAGTGTGTGATAAGATTACCGTATTGCGTGACGGCCAGCTTGTTGGTGAGTATGAAATCGAGAATCTCCCTAGAATTCAGTTAGTATCTAAGATGCTTGGAAAAGATATGGATGATACATCTGATATTAGAGGTGATGTGGAGATTTATGATGATAAAGGTGCTGAGCCTGTATTTGAAGGTGAAGGTCTTGTAAGTAATGCAGGTATTAAACCGTTTGACTTCTACATTAAGAAGGGAGAAGTTAATGGATTTACCGGTCTTCTTGGTTCGGGACGAAGTGAATGCGTACGTGCAATCTTTGGTGCTGACAAAGTGACGGGCGGTAAAGTTAAGATGCATGGTAAGTCAGTTAAGATAAGCAAACCTATACATGCTATGAAGAACAAGATAGCATATCTTCCTGAGGATCGTAAAGGTGACGGTATTGTAGGTGACCTTTCGGTTAGAGATAACATTGTTCTTGCATATCAGGTTCTTAAAGGTTTCTTCAAACCTCTTTCAAAGAGCCAGGCTTATAAGTTTGCTGATGAGTATATTAAACTTCTTGATATTAAAACTGCTTCGGCTGATACTCCTATTAAATCACTGTCCGGTGGTAATCAGCAGAAAGTTATCGTTGCAAGATGGTTGCTTACTCATCCTGAGTATCTTATTCTTGATGAGCCAACCCGAGGTATCGACGTTGGTACTAAGGTAGATATTCAGAAGCTTGTACTTAAACTTGCTTCAGAGGGCATGAGTGTAACATTTATTTCATCAGAAACAGATGAGATGTTGCGTACATGTTCAAGACTTGTGGTCATGAGAGACCGTAAGGTTGTTGGAGAACTTACAGGTGATGACCTTAACCAGAATATGGTTATGAAAACTATTGCAGGAGGTGGAGAATAATGAAATCAGCTAAAGCTACTTTGCTGAAAATTGTAAGTAATCAGATGTTTATTCCTATTGTAGCTATTTTGATTCTTACAATCGTAAATCTCATTGGAGATCCATCATTCTTTGCCATATCATACGGAGAGAATAGTGAGGGTGCGTGGTTGTTCTCAGGTAACCCTGTTAACATTATCGATAACGGTACTTCTCTTGCGATGCTTGCTATTGGTATGACACTTGTTACCGCTGCATCAGGCGGACAGGATATTAGTGTTGGTGCTGCTATGGCAATTGCAGCCGGTGTTATTATTAAAATGGTTTCCGGTGAATTGACTGTTAGTAGCGATTATGCAAGCCCGTTGATTGTTGCACTTCTTGTTGCACTTCTTGCATCAATGTTGTGCGGACTCTTTAATGGTGTGCTTGTATCATTTCTTAAGATTCAGCCGATGGTTGCAACATTGGTATTGTATACTGCGGGTCGTTCAATTGCAGGATGGATTACAGGAAACTTAAGCTATAAGTTTAGTGCTCCTTCATTCAAGGCATTTGGACATACTTTGCCGGGAATACCTATTCCTACACCTATTATTATTAGTGTAGTATGTTTCATTCTCATTGCGTTGGTTCTTAAGTTTACGACATTAGGCTTGTATGTACAGTCTGTTGGTATTAATGAGAATTCAGCCAGACTTAATGGTTTGAATCCTATTGCAATTAAACTTGCGTCATATGTAATCCTTGGTGTGTGCGTATGCGTAGCAGGTTTTGTAACTGTAACACGTACAGGAACATTCATCAGTTCAACATTTGCTAAGGATATCGAAATGGATGCAATCCTTGCAGTTGCTCTTGGTGGTAATGCGCTTAGTGGTGGTAAGTTTAACATAGCTTCATCAGTTATTGGTGCATATGTAATTCAGTACCTTAAGACAACACTTAATGCATTTGGTGTTGAAGCTGTTGCGCTTCCTGCTTATAAGGCATTGGTTATTATTGCTCTTGTTATTATCAGTTCACCTTCTGCAAGAGAGTGGTTTGTTAATAAGTGGAGAATGATAATGCCAAAATCAAAGAATACAGCAAAGGAGGTTGCGTAATATGGGTAAATCTAAAAAAACACTCACAGATACAGCTTTACTTCTTACAATTACAATCCTTACTTTTGTTGTAATGTATGCTTGCGCTATGATATTCTTAGGTCAGAGTTTCTTAACTTTTAACGGATTCTTTGATATGTTAAATAATAAGTCTACACTTCTTATTGTGTCTTGCGGACTTAGTATTGTAATGATATCAGGCGGAATTGATATTTCAGTAGGTGGTGTTATTGCCCTTGTAGGAATGTGTTGTGCAATTTACCTTAAGGACTTTGGTGGTAATCCATATACAGCTATTCTTATAGCACTTGGAATTGGTATTGCATTTGGTATTGTTCAGGGCTTTATCGTTGCCTATCTTGGAATTCAGCCATTTATCGTTACTTTGGCAGGAATGTTCTTTGCCAGAGGTATGACAACTATTATTAGTAGTGACCATCTTAATGTATCTGATGTAGAATCATTCAAGAAGATATTCGAGGCAAAGATTATTATTCCGGGACTCGGATTTGTTAATAATAATGGTGTTTATGTTGATGCATTCCTTAAGATTGGTGTTGTAGTATCACTGTTGATTGTAGTATTGTTGTTCTTTATGCTTAAATATACTAAGGTTGGACGTAATTTATATGCTGTGGGTGGTAACGCTCAGAGTGCTCTTATGCTTGGTATCAACGTAACAAGAACAAGATTTTACTCACATCTTATGTGTAGTACACTTGCCGGAATTGCAGGTTATATATACTTTATAACATTTGGTTCAGGTTCTGGTGATAATGCACTTGGATACGAGATGGATGCTATCGCATCATCAATTATCGGTGGAACACTTCTTACCGGTGGTGTTGGTAACATTTTTGGTACTATGTTTGGTGTATTCTCACTTCATACAATTCAGACAATCGTTGCTTCAGCAGGTCTTGGAGATCCATGGTGGACAGGTATTACAAGAGCAAGTATGCTTTGTTTGTTCCTTGTAATTCAGAGTGTAATTCTTGCTGTGAGAAAACATGCTAAAGCTTGATAGATTTTGTATGATATTTTAATGAATGACACTTTATAAAAAATAGGGTTAAACCCGTTAAAAACAGGTGTGGAGTAATCCACACCTGTTTTGTGTTGTGATGTAAAAAATTGAATTACAAAGGCATCAAAAGAATGCAGTCAAATTAATACGTTATGCTCAATCTTTTGAATACCAGGCAACGGTTATAGCACCCGGTCCGACATGTGTTCCGATAGTGCCGCCAATCGAACAAATAGGGTATGGATATGGATAGTTTTCCAATAAGTGTGCGCTGTCTTCGATATATTTGTTGATTAATGTGGTGTCAAGACCGGTGTAACCAAGTGCAAGTGGCATAGAGTAATCTACACCGCCGTAGTTTCCGGTTTCGTTGTTGAGGAAATTATTTCCTTGCTTGGAGCCTCTTGCTTTTCCAAGTAATACTACTTCGCCTTCTACAACTGAAACGACCGGTTTGATTGATAAAATCCCGCCTGCAAAGGCAACTGCTTTTGATATTCGTCCGCCTTTCTGTAAATAATCGAGTGTGTCAAGTAATGCTATGATTCTAATCTTTTTTTTGACAGAATTAAGAGTTGAAACAATAGTGTTAATGTCGTTACCTTCTTTAATCATGTTAAGCGCATGAGTTACAAGAATCTGTTCGGCGATACTTACATTTTCACTGTCTATAACAAACACTTTATCAGAATATTCAGATGCAGCAGTAACAGCGCTTTGGTAACAGCCTGAAAGCTTTCCGGATAAGGTAATAATAATGACATAGTCTGCGCCGGTTAGTGCATTTTCAATTGCTTCTTCATAAATATACGGAGTAATCTGGCTGGTTTTTGGAAGAGTATCGCATTCGATAAGCTTCTCGTAAAACTCTTTGTGAGAAAGAGTAACTCCGTCAAGATATTCAGTTTCTCCAAAAGAAAATGTAATCGGGAGAACTGTTAAGTTTTCGTCTATTCCGTTTTCTAAATCAGATGCTGAATCAACAATAACATGTATGTTCATAAGAAACACCCCACATAATATATTTATAGTTAATAAACAAATTAAGTATTGCATATTGAAATACGCATGTCAATAATCTGAATGAATAAGACAGAAAAAATTAGCACTCACCTCTTGACAGTGCTAACAAGGAGTGGTATTTTATGTGTAATCAATTAATTGAGAGAAACAAGCTTACATCAAATAAGCCCCGTGGAGTCCGGCATTAACGTGAAAAACGTATAGTGCTTATTTAAAAGCCCCGTGGAGTCCGTAATTAAAGTGGTAGTGAGAAGCATGAATCACAAATGAAAAGATAAGGAATGTTTTTTGCAGAGGATATAATGTTAGGTTGCCCAAAAGTAGATACGACATAATGAAAAAAATGAAAGTGATTTGCAAAATGCACGAAATACACAAATCAAATGGAGGTTGGTGCTATGAATATTAATAAGTTTACGCAAAAGTCAGTGGAAGCAATTAACAAGATGGCGGATGTTGCTAATGAGTTTTCTAATCAGGAACTTGTGCCGGCGCATTTGTTATATTCACTTTTGTCAATAGACGGAAGTCTGATTAAGAGTTTGTGTACAAAAATGAATATTCAGACAGAGGTGCTTGTTGCTCAGGTTGAAGGTCTTCTGAGAAAACTTCCTAAGGTGACAGGCACAGAGCCATATGTGGGAAGAGATTTGAATAAAGTATTGATAAATGCAGAGAATGAATCTGCAGGAATGAAAGATTCGTATGTGTCTGTAGAGCATTTGTTTTTGAGCCTGCTAAAAAACGCAGATAATAGTGTGAAGAATCTTTTAAATGAGTTTAACATAACCAGAGATTCATTTCTTAAAGTGTTGGCGGAAGTTAGAGGTAATCAGAATGTAAATAGTGATAATCCGGAAGAAACCTATGACGTTTTGGAAAAATATGGTTGCGATCTTGTGAAGAGGGCAAGAGAGCAAAAACTTGACCCTGTTATAGGACGAGATGAAGAGATTAGAAATGTTATTAGAATTCTTTCGAGAAAAACTAAGAATAATCCGGTGTTAATTGGTGAGCCCGGTGTCGGAAAAACTGCGGCAGTAGAAGGACTGGCACAGAGAATTGTAAAGGGAGATGTGCCGGATGGTCTCAAAGACAAGAAAATATTTGCTCTTGATATGGGTTCATTGGTTGCAGGTGCAAAGTACAGAGGTGAATTTGAAGAGCGCCTTAAGGCTGTACTTGATGAAGTTAAGAACAGTGACGGAGAAATTATACTGTTTATTGACGAGTTGCACACTATTGTGGGTGCCGGTAAAACAGAGGGCGCAATGGATGCCGGTAACATGTTAAAACCGATGCTTGCAAGGGGCGAACTTCATTGTATAGGTGCAACTACATTAAATGAATACAGACAGTACATTGAAAAAGATGCTGCTCTTGAAAGAAGATTTCAGCCTGTTATGGTTGCTGAGCCATCTGTGACTGATGCGATTTCAATTTTGCGTGGATTAAAAGAAAGGTATGAAGTGTATCATGGGGTAAAGATTTCGGATAATGCACTTGTATCGGCTGCGGTATTGTCTGACAGATACATTTCAGACAGATTTCTTCCGGATAAGGCAATTGACCTTGTAGATGAGGCATGTGCCATGATAAAAACAGAACTTGATTCTATGCCGGATGAGCTTGATAATCTTTCGAGAAAAATAACACAGCTTGAGATAGAAGAGACAGCACTTAAAAATGAAGAAGACAGATTAAGTAATGAGAGGCTTGAGGCAATCAGAAAAGAATTGTCTGAATTAAGAGAGGAATATGGTGTGCTTAAGGCTGATTGGGATAATGCGCGCGCTAAAATTGAGAAGAATCACAGATTAAAAGAAGAGTTAGAAAATAGTAAAAAAGAACTTGAACGCGCCGGGCGGGATTCTGATTATGAAACAGCTGCAAGGCTTCAATATGATACAATTCCTCAATTGGAGAAGGCGTTGGCTGAGTCTGAGGCAAATGGTGATAACAATGAGATGATAAGTGAGAGTGTGACAGACAACGATATCGCAGAAATAATATCAAGATGGACAGGAATTCCGGTAGCCAAATTAACAGAAGGAGAGCGAAACAAGGTGCTTCATCTGGCTGATGATCTTCGAAAGTTTGTGGTAGGCCAGGATAATGCGGTAGAACTGGTATCAGAGGCAATTCTTCGTTCTAAAGCCGGGATTAAGGACCCGACAAAACCTATTGGATCGTTCCTGTTTCTTGGACCGACGGGGGTTGGAAAAACAGAACTTTCGAAGAGTCTTGCGAGATGCCTGTTTGATAATGAACAAAGCATGGTGAGAATAGATATGAGTGAGTACATGGAAAAACACTCTGTAGCAAGACTTATTGGTGCTCCTCCGGGATATGTAGGATATGAAGAAGGAGGACAGCTTACTGAAGCTGTTAGAAGGAAACCTTATTCGGTTGTTTTATTTGATGAGATTGAAAAAGCTCATCCTGATGTATTTAATATACTTCTTCAAATTTTAGATGACGGAAGAATTACCGATTCCCAGGGAAGGACTGTAGATTTTAAAAATACGATACTGATTATGACTTCAAATCTTGGGTCAGAATATTTATTGGAGGGGATTGACGAACAAGGAAATATAAGTAACAGCTGTGAAGAAATGGTTATGAATTGTCTTAGAAATGCTTTTAGACCGGAGATGCTGAATAGGTTAGATGAAATAATTATGTTCAAACCACTTGATATTAACAATATAGATAGTATAATTGACCTGGTGATTGCAGATATTAATATGAGAATTGCGGATAAAGGGATTGTTATCAGTCTTGATGATAAAGCAAGAAAATATATCGTCAATCATGCATATAATCCGGTTTATGGGGCAAGGCCTCTTAAGCGGTATATTCAAAAACATGTGGAAACAGTACTTGCAAAGAGCATGCTTTCAGGAATAATAGGTGCTAATGACAATGTTGTCATTACACTGTCAGGAGATAGTGAGGATGAGCATAACAGTTTTATTATTGCAAATGATTAAGTTGTTTATATTAATGTGTCTTGGTTATCTGTTGTATAAAGTGAAAATAATAGATGACCATACTCGACAGCATATGACTAAGGTTATATTGTATGTGACAACTCCTGCATTAATTATCAATTCTTTTGTTGAAAATATGGGAACGGGCAACGGAAGCGGTCTTGGAACGCTATTTATCGTAGCTATATGCTTGTATGCGTTGCTTCCGTTGGTCGGCGTAATTTTTAATTTTGTTTTAAGAGTCCCTAAAGAATCGCGTGGAATGTACATGTTTATGACGGTATTTTCAAATGTGGGGTTTATGGGATTCCCGGTTGTAGAAGCTTTGTATGGTTCTTTGGGTTTGTTTTATGCAGCAGTATTTAACTGTATCTTTAATATATGTGTATTTACACTGGGTGTGGTTTTTATGAATTCGGGAAATTCCGTGCGAGAAGTAATCAATATAAAAAAGCTTCTTAATCCCGGAATTGCCGGATGTCTTATTGCTTTAATTATTCCAATGCTGAAGATTCGTATTCCGGATACGATTATGGAAGTGATTGGTTCGGTTGGAGGGCTTACATCGACACTTGCCATGATTCTTGTGGGAGCCAGTCTGGCATCTATGAATATTAGGGAAATGTTTGGTGATTCGCGGGTGTATTTTTACACTATTATAAGACAGTTTTTGTTGCCGCTTGCTTCGTGGGGATTAATCAAATTATTTATTAAGGAAGAAATGCTTGCATCGATAACACTTATAATGGTAGCAATGCCTGTTGGGAATACCGCGGTGTTATTTGCAACGGAATATAATAAAGATGAAAAATTGGCGGCAAGAACAATTTTCTTAACTACCGTCACGGCAATGATATCCATTCCGTTTGTTATGTGGGTGTGTGGTTCTTAAGTGTGTTTTTTCGATAAACCTGTGGTGGAACAAGATAGTGTTTTTTGAATATTCGGCTAAAATACAGGGCATCGGAGTAACCTAGTTGTCGGCTGATTTCGTCAATGCTTCCGGTTGTAGTAAGGAGCAAATGTGCGGCTGATTTCATTCGTAGCATTGTATGATAATTCAGTATTGTGTAGCCGGTTTCTTTTTTGAATGCTGTTCCCATATATTTATATGTTAAGTAAAAATGCTTCTCCATGTTTTTTGTGTTAAGCTGTTCGTTTATGTGTTCATGCAGGTAATTAGCAATATGGTCGGAAAGATTGGTTTGTCCCGGATGGTAATTGTTGTTTAATTTGATGCACTCGGAAAGGATATCGTAAAATTTTACATTAATGTCCAAACCAAGATAGTAATTTCCGGAATTGAACATTTTCATATATAAGGCGGCTTTTTCGTATAATATTGAATCAGATATATTGTGTAGTATTTTTGGAAGGATAAATGTTCCGGTGGTTCCGGAGGTTTGTGCTTCCATATTAAATTTATAGCAATTAACGCAAAATGGTGTTGTGGCAGGTGTCAGCGTATGGCTAAGTGCTTTTGAAGTAAATAAAAGTGAGCCTTTGTTTAATGTGTATGTTATATCCTGTTCGATAATTTTGACTTGTCCTTCTGTTACAATATACAACGCATAGCAATCATATATGTATTCCTCTTTATTTGTCGGTTCATTAATGGAAGACACAGAAACGACGACCGGCATGATTTTATTGTCGAGAGTTAATTCGTTCATAGGTAAACCTCCGAAATTGTGAATATAATCCATATCAATACGATTATAATGCATATAGGATTTTTGTTCAATCTAATATAATATATTTATACTATTTAAGAGTAATTTTATGGAATGGAGAGGGTGTGTTGATATGAAACATTACATAAGCAGAGTTATAGTGGCGTGTATGCTTGTTATTATGTTAGTGGCATCAGGTTGCGGTAGTGGCAGTACTACACAGAGTGACAAAGGTAATGTGGATTCAAAGGAACCGAACGCAACACAAACTACGGAAAATGGTGAGGTTGATTCTGACGATATTGCTGATGTTTCAGATTCAGACAAAACAGACTTAGAGGATAATGATGAAAATGACGGCTTGATTAAGATTGGCTTTGCTCAGGTTGGGCATGAATCCGATTGGAGAACTGCGTCATCGGCATCTGCTCAGGATGTTTTCTCGCAGGTTAATGGATATGAATTGCTGTTTGCGGATTCTGACAATAATGCTGATGAACAGTTGTCGGTAGTAAGGGATTTTATTGAAGAAAAAGTTGATTATCTTGTGATTGATCCTATATTGCCAACCGGATGGGATGTTGTGTTAGAGGAAGCAAAAGTTGCCGGAATTCCGGTTTTTATTATTGACAGAACTATAGAATGTGATGAAGATTTATATGTTGCGTGGTATGGGTCTGATTTTGAGAAAGAAGGAAAAGCAGCAGCAGAATGGCTCAAAAAGTATATCGAGGCAAAAGAAAAAAGTGATGAGTCGTTAAGAATCGTAACTATAACCGGCAACAAAGGTTCTTCTGCTCAAAAAGGTCGATCCAAGGGATTTACTAAGATTGCAGAAAAACAGGCTAATTGGGAACTCCTTGGGGAAAAAGATGGGGAGTTTACCGAACAGGGCGGAAAGAAGGCTATGGAAGCATTTCTTAAGTCTTATGATGACATTGAT
The DNA here is from genome assembly GCA_015057405.1 of Lachnospiraceae bacterium. GTDB lineage: Bacteria > Bacillota > Clostridia > Lachnospirales > Lachnospiraceae > V9D3004. The sequence continues at coordinate 39,649 of SVEK01000017.1, read as the reverse complement.
GTAGTTGTGTGCCAAAATGATAATGAAGCGTGGGGCGCTATGGAAGCTCTTGATGCTGAAAATATAAGCTATGGAGTTAACGGCAAAGTTATTATTATTTCTTTTGATGCTGTAAGAGATGGATTGATTGATGTTATGGCCGGAAGAATTAATGCAGATTTTGAGTGTAATCCGCTGGCAGCTCCGTATATTGCCGAGGCGATACAGCTTATGGAAGCCGGTGGGACAATCGAAAATAAAACTAATTATATTGATGAATCCTGCTTCCAGTCGGATAATCTTGTAAAATCAATTGAAGTAGATGGTGAAAAAATAAAAATGATTACAGTCAATGATGAAGTACTTGCGAATCGTGTATACTAGAGGGAACTATAATTTAATGATTGCTTTTTGGGTATGATGTGTAACGGTTGAGGAGATAAGTATCTGAGAGAGATAACCTTTAGGTATTGAAGTAACAAGGCGTATATATTGTCTGTTGAATATATTGATGAGAATGTAGAGAATGTAATAAAAATGTGGCAGATATGTGACTATAATGTAATAATAATTGTCACTATATTTGTCACATGTTTTATTTTGTGTTAAGATATATTATTATATTATAAAAAAAGTAATAATTGGGGGAGAAAAATGAGAATAAAAAGATTTTTAGTGGTGATTATTTCATTGGTAATGATATTAACCATGTTTCCGGTAAATAGTATGGCTGCAAAGAAGGTGTCGTTAAACAAAAAAACACTAAATTTGCGTGAGGGAAGTAAATATCAGTTAAAGCTGAAAAATCTGGGAAAAGGAATAAAGGTATCATGGAGCAGCAACAAAAAGAAGGTGGCGACTGTTTCCAAAACAGGAAGAGTAACAGCAAAAAAAGCGGGAAAAGCAGTTATTACGGCAAAAGTAAAAAAACTAAGAAAGAAGTACAAATGCAGAGTTGTAGTTAAAAAGAAAAAAACAACGGTAACTGCTGTGCCTAAGGTAACGGATGCGCCTATAGTGACAGATGTACCGCAGACGGAGTATATAAATACAAGTGATATTACAAAAATTCACAATCCTATTGTAAATTCAGAAAGTGTAACCTGGAGCAGTATCTATTTTGGAAATTATTATGATTCGTTGGGCGGTACTAAAAAGCCGATTAAATGGAGAGTATTATCGATTAACAATAATGAAGCATTAATAATATCTGAAGAAGGCTTAGATATACAGCCATACAATGTGAGTAGTACGGATGAATGGATTAGATGGGATAACTGTACTCTTAGAAGTTGGCTTAACGGATATAGTGCAGGATATAATGCTGACGGAAGAGATTATACCGGTGAGAACTTTATTGATAAGGCGTTTACGGAGCAGGAAAAATTATCAATACTCACTTCACAGATATCGGTAGCTTCGGGGACAACAGAGTATGTAAATGATAAAGTCTATATTCTTTCGGAGAATGGTCTGTTAACAACAAAACTTGGTTTTTCAAATTGGAACGGAACCACTATGAATAGAATAGCGGGACGGGCAAAAGGCAGCAGTTATGTTAATGAATACATAGCAAATAATAAAGATAATATGCAGGGAGTAAAAGTGAATGAGGAGGGCTATATTTCGTGGGTTTTAAGAGATACATTATTTCATGAGGCATATAGCACGTCTTTTGTTAGTCAAGTGTCCCCAAGTGGAATTGTGTCGGGTGGTACAACGGTGATGTCTTTACATATGATAAGACCTGCAATGCATATTGATTTATCACATTTTAACTGGAAAAATGCAGATGATATAACTGAAGATACAAGTAGGGTATCGGCATCAACACCAAAGCCAACACCGACACGAAAGCCAACGCCAACGAAAACTCCGGTACCAACATATGCACCTTGGAATGAGTCCGGGGATAATATGATATATATTGATAAAGATAATTCATGGTGTGAAATGCAGGATTCTGTTGAGTTTGATTTGACAGTTGATTCTGAGACGTTAGTTAGAATAGAGTCAAAGTATATCAATCAATTTGGAAGTGTAATGTACTATGTGGATAGGAGCGGGCGTACAGATATTCTTTCCGAATACGAGCTGTCTTGGGAAGTAACATGGTTGAGTTATGACGGACCGATAAAACTTGGTAAAGGGAGAAATACTGTGTATGCAAGGATACTGGACTCTAATGGTGAGTATTCTTATCTGTGCTCTGACGGAATAGTGGTTGAAGATGCTCAGACAACTGTGTATTATACGGATAAAGGAAGTTACATTATTAATGATGCCAATATTAGCAGTTCATTTGAAAATGTAGATGAGTATTATAATACAGATAATATTAAGGCAAAGAAAATGGATTTTGTTGATACGAAATATTGGACAGATGTGTACGCTGAAAATCAAGCAGAGGCAATTCATTTTCAACATGCTGTAATACCGGGCTTTTCGTCAACAGGGAGGATAGAGCATGCGTCGAAAGACGAGGAAGGCAGATGGGTTCCTGACAAGAATGATGTACAGGCATATGCTATATGGGATGAAGATTATATTTATGTTTTATTCGATGTGAATGATTATGATATTGCTCCACAAAAGGATCCTTCAGCCGTGAGATCATATGACGTAACAGATTCCGTGGGGATTACAATTACAGAAAATGGATATAATAATAAAATTGCAGTTTTTGTAGATGCGATTGATGATGCTTTTTCGGCAGATTATGATGGAACGGCAGAGTATGAATATGTTGCGCATGCCACTAAACTTAAAAAGAATGAATTAGGAAATAATATCGGATATCAGGTAGAATTAATTATTCCGTTTGTTACAAAACATCAGAAAGATCATATTATTAATATGGATTTTGTTGTAAATGACTGTTTTACAGATACTGTATATGAATTCATAAATGCTGAGGCAATACCTACTTCTAAACCGCAGGTAGCGATTATGCTTAAGGCATTTGAGCCTATAGCTGTAGGAAGTGGTCTTCAAAATTCAGGAAAGTGTTATAATGCTGTAACATTAGGTGGTAAGGGGGCTGTGGAATTGGGTTTGCCGCCAACACTGCCAACACCGAAACCAACAAAAAAACCGGTGGCAACACCGGAACCAACGCCGACAGTTGAACCGCTACGACCGTTAACTCCTGCAGTGAATCAATACTTCTGTTGGTTAAGTGCATACCCATTTGAAGATGAAGGTATAATAAGCTATGACGGTGGTACTTTGACGGCGGTTAGGGATGAATATGGTTGTTGCCAGGGAGTAATTATACCACTGGGACAGAATTATCAACATGGAGATACAGTTGAGATTACTGTAAGCGGTTCTTCGCAAGGTGCAGTGCCACGTATGTGGATGACTAATTGGGATGATTATGCGAATTATAGTTATCATGGATTATCATATACCAATGTTATTAGTAGTGAAGAATTTCAATTTGGAGTTGCACATGAACTTGAGGTGTATTGTGACGGGGCTAATTGTATTGTTTTAGAATATGGATTAGGTGACACGGGATTTGACCGATTAACAATTGGCAGTATAATTATTGCTGAAGGAATAACATCAGTTCCGGATGTGACGCCGGCTCCAACAACGGCACCGGAATGGAAGGAACCATATATATTATTACATGATAGTAATGAGGCTGTATATACTTTAAGTAATTCCGTCGAATATTCTGAAGATGGCAAAGCTTATGTAGTATTGAATCATAAAGATTCAGGTTATGGCATTGGGTACTATTTTAAGGAAGATTGTTCAAGCATTAATTTGAATGATTACAAAATAGTGGTGAATATCTCTTCGGAATCAGAATTTAATGTGATTTTTGGTACATATAATGAACTAAAAAATGATTATTGGGACTATTTAATTAATAGTACACTCGGTAACCAAACGTATTCATATTGTGATGTTGGAGAGAATGAGTATGAGTTTGAGTGGAATAATGATGCTAAAATATTCTTTATGAAACTAAATAACTGGGTGTCGAATAATGAGCAAGGGTTATCGGAAGATGTAAAGTTTACAATTAATTCGATTAAGTTGGTAAAGAAATAACTATTATGCGAAAGGCATTGTGGAACCATCCGCAATGCCTTTTATGAATTTCATCTTTTTTTCAATATATTTACAATTGCGTGTGAACATCAAAATTAGTATAATATATTTTGTTTAATAACTCGGATGTTTTGGAGTGTAATAATACGTTATATTTTTTAAAGATGGAGGCTAGTGATTATGATAATCAAAAAGATAATGGTCGGATTACTTATTTCGACGATGGTTTTGGCAGTTGGCTGTGGTAATCAGGAAAAAACGGATGAGAAAAAATACAGTGAAAGTAACACAACAGATACATTAGAAGAATCGTCAGAATCACAAGATGCGCAGGATGCAATAGATACACAGGATACAACAGACGCATCTAAAACTAACATCGGACAATTCTCAACCACAGACATCTTTGGTGAAACTGTAACACAGGATATTTTTGCAGAGTATGACCTTACACTTGTTAATCTCTTTGCGACGTGGTGTGGACCATGTGTTCAGGAAATGCCTGAACTTGCACAATTACAAAAGGATATGCGTGATAAAGGTGTGAATGTTGTAGCGGTTGTGCTTGATGCGGCAGTTAATGGTGTTGTTGATGAAAATGCAGTTGACGCTGCAAAAGAAATTGTTGAAATGGCAGAGGCAGAATTTACATTTATGATTCCTGATGCAACTAACCTAAACGGTCGTCTTGACGATGTTACGGCAGTACCTGAAAGTTTTTTTGTTGATAAAGAGGGAAATATTGTGGGGGAACCGTATGTGGGTGCGAGAAGTTATGATGATTGGAAGGCTATAATTGAAGAAATCAGGAAAAACAGGTAGGAAATAATATGATTACAACAAATGTATTTTCTGTATCTGTGGAATGATTTCAAAGGAATGATTCACGGGAAGCCTTATTGCAGTATATTTTCAACAGAGGATTTTTGACAGAAGATTGTAATACGGATTTGCTGATATGTTTTGGTGAAAAAAACGGAGTGACAATTGTATGGCAGAAAAAAAAGATAGTGCCAAAGATAAAAACAATAGTGCGAAAAAAAATGATACAGTCAAGAATAAAAACAACAGTGCAGATAAAAATAACTACAAGAATATGCGTGAGAATCCTGCAGGATGGATTTTTGCTGCAACAGGTCTTGTATTCATGGCAATAGGTATATGGCGCGGTGAAGTTGCAGAAGTTTGTTCGAAAGCAATAAAGATATGTCTGGAGTGCATAGGAATTGGATAAGAAAAAAAGAAAAGACTCCTTCAGACTGTCGGTCCAGGCGGTCTGGGCGTTACTTAGTAACAGTTATCTTGCCGGATTTTTATACGGGAAGATATATCAGGGAAAATTAAAGAACCTTTGTGTTCCGGGACTAAACTGCTACTCGTGTCCGGGGGCGCTTGGGTCATGCCCGATAGGTTCAATGCAGGCCGTGATAGGAAGCAGAAATTATAAGTTTACATTTTATGTGGCGGGATTTTTGATGTTTACCGGTGCACTGTTTGGAAGATTTGTGTGCGGTTGGCTTTGCCCATTCGGGCTAATTCAGGATTTGCTTCATAAGATACCGTTCATAAAGAAAATTGGCTCATTTCCCGGAGACAAACTTTTAAGAAAAATGAAATATGTGATTTTAGTTGTATTTGTGATATTGTTGCCAATGTTTCTTGTTGATATGCTTGGACAGGGGGCTCCGTATTTTTGTAAATACATTTGTCCGGCAGGAACCCTTGAAGGGGGAACTTTGCTGGTGATTCTTAATAAATCACTGCGAAATGCCGTCGGCTGGCTTTATGTCTGGAAAAATGTAATTCTTATTTTGACTATTATTTTATCAATTATCATATACCGTCCGTTTTGTAAATATATTTGCCCGCTCGGAGCGATATATTCCGTGTTTAATCCGGTGTCACTGTTTAAGTACCGTGTGGATACTGACAAATGTATCAGTTGCGGAAAATGTAAGGAAGTGTGTAAGATGCAGATTGACCCGGTAAGGAATATTGATTCACCGGAGTGCATAAGGTGCGGAATATGTAAAAATAATTGCCCGGTGGGAGCAATAAAACGCAAATTATAAAAATCATGGTGTTATTTTGTAAGGAACATAATGATTTTAATAATACTATATAGAATTGTTATGTCTTGCATTTTATTCGTATATACAATAAATTCTCCTGAGAATAACGGTATATAGGTATTATGGCTCAGTACGACGGGACAATTAATAAGAAAATAAAAATTGTGCAAAAAAGCCCGGCAAGGCTTTCTGAGATTTTTGATGTTAAACTTCAAGACATCAATATAACAACAAGAATATTGTGCATATTCGCACGAGTATTGTACATATAAACATCATAGTCTGTATGATATAATTACAATGATTATTTTAATGAATAATAATACACAATGGAGGTAAAAAAATGAGGAAAAACGTATTAAAAACTGCTGTAGCATGTATGGCTGTATGTCTTGCTGCAGGACTTGTAGTTGTGGGTGCTAACGGTACTGCAAAGGCAGACGAGCCTGAGGTAATTGCTAACTACACATTTGAAGATGATGAGGTAGGAGATTGGAGAGACAATGGTGTTGGCTTTGAGATAGTTGAAGGTAAAGACAGTAATGCCGGCGAATATCTTGGTGAAGCTCCATCTGAAGGTAATAAGTGCCTTAAGGTTGACAGAAACGGTAATGACTGGTGGGGAAAGAACGGAGCTCAGTTCGATTTAAAGAAGCTTACTATAGGTAAGAAATATGTTGTATCTGTAGATGTTTCACATGATGGTGACGAGGTTCCTGAGAAAGAGTATCAGGCTTTAAGAGGTATGAAGATTGGTACATATTGTGTAGGCGGAGATAGTGGTACTGACTACAATAACAAAACACAGGAATGGTATCAGATTGGTAATATGGTATCTGTAGAAAAGGGTGACTGGGTACGTATCTCAGGAGAAATTACTCTTAAAGAAGACGTTGCTGAACTTGGAGATTATTATTTATATATCCAGATGATGTATCCGGAAGTTGTTGGTACTAACGGAACAGATTACAAAGACCCTAATAAAGAAGAGTACTACATTGATAACTTTGTAATCAAAGAGTGGGTTGCACCTACACCAACACCGGAGCCAACAGCAGAACCAACACCTACTCCTGAACCTGTCGTAACAACAACTCCGGCTCCTGTTGTAGCAACTGAAGCTCCGGTTGTTATTCCTGAGGATGAAGGTCTTGATATTGGTTATGAAGAAGTTGTTAAGAAAGTAATGTATGTTGTAACAGGTAAAGATACAGTTGAAGTTAAAGGATTTGACGAGTCAGCTTCAAAGCTTACAATTCCTGCAACTGTAACAATTGAAGGATACACATACAAGGTAACTTCTATTGCTGCAAAAGCATTTAAGGGAGAAGACATTAAGAATCTTACAATTGGTGCTAATGTAACTAACATCGGTAAGCAGGCGTTTGCAGGATGTAAATCACTTAAGAAGATTACAGTTAAGTCAACAGTAATCAAGAAGATTGGTTCAAAGGCATTCTCAAAGATTAATGCAAAAGCTACTGTAAAGGTTCCTAAGAAGAACAAGAAGGCTTATACTAAGTTGTTTAAGAAAGCCGGTCTTCCAAAGAAAGCTAAGGTAAAATAATTTAGGTTGTTAACTTAGATTTATTATTATGATTAATCCGGTCCTACCCTATATTTGAACATATTGCTTTTGTGGATTTTGTTCTGCAGACTGCTCATATGGGGTGGGACTTGTGCTATATTGAAATACATAATATGATTCATTTTGGTTTATGAATCTCGAAATTAATTAAAAGAAAGGGAAGTGTATTATGAAGAAATCAATGTGGGCAAACAGAGTGATTGCCATCACTTTGGCAGCGGCAATGGGGTTGTCGGTAGCTCCTGCTTCAGAAGCGGATGCTGCAAATAGCGCAAAACTCAATAAGAAAAAGATTACTATTAAAGCTAAAAGCAAGTACACACTTAAGGTAAAAGGTAAGTCAATTAAGAGTATTTCGTGGAAAACGTCAGCAAAGAAAGTTGCAACAGTTAAGAAAAAGAATAAGTTATCAGCAGTTGTTACCGCAAAGAAAAAGGGAACTGCTTACGTAACTGCTAAGGTAAAGTTTGTAAAGGGAAAATCTAAAAGCCTGAAGTGTAAGGTTACTGTTAAGGAAAAGAATGTAGTGAAGGATACTCCGACACCGGATGCTAATAATGTAACTGTAGCTCCGACTCAGAATGCTGTTGTTAATCCGACTGCAATTCCTACACAACCGGGTCCTACATCGGAACCTACAGAAACTCCTGTTCCGGAGCTTGATATGAATAACCTTACTGTAGCAGATTACCCGGGAATATATGCAGATATTCCTGACCCGGATATTATCCGTGTTGGTGGTAACTATTATATGGTTAGTACTACAATGAACCTTGTTCCGGGTGTTCCTGTTATGAAGTCAACAGACCTTGTTAACTGGGAGATTGTAAACTATGCATGTAACAGATTCCCTGACAAAGATTTGTTTAACCTTGAAGATGGTAGACAGACCTACGGTAACGGTTCATGGGCTGCTTCATTAAGATACAATGAGGAAGACGGTTTGTTCTATGTAATTTATAATGTTAACAGCGATGGTTTCTACTGTTATACTACAGATGATATAGAAAATGGTGAGTGGAAAGGTTATTATTCCAAGAGCGGATACCATGATCCGGGATTGATTTTTGATGAGACCGGAATGTATGTAGTTTACAGTGGTAACAACATTCAGAAGATTTATCTTGATGAGCCATACGAAGAAGGCGAATTAGGTGAGGTTGTTGCAGAGGGAAGTTCAAGACCACTTTTTGACAAAGGACTCGGAGGATATAATAAAGAGAATAATAAGGAATGGACTCTTTGGGAAGGTGCTCATGCATACAAGATTGGTGATTATTATTATATAATGATTATCGGTTCATATGGTGGATGGTTCAGAAGAGAAATTTGTTATAGAAGTAAAAAGTTATATGATAGTGAACCGGAAGATTGGGAAGCTCAGATGGTATTCGAGGGCTCAACATATGAAAGCGGAAACGGACTGGCACAGGGTGGTATTGTTGATACTATATATGGTGACTGGTATGGATTCCTTTTCCAGGATCATGGTGGAATAGGACGTATCCCTTCAATAGTTGCTGTTAATTGGGATTATACCGATGCAGACGGCAAGAATTATAAAGACTGGCCAATGATGGGATATTATGATGAAAATGGTGAGTTTGTAAGTTGTCAGGATACTAAAGACAAAATTACACAGCCGCTTACAATTAAGCTTAACAATAGTGGATTAGGAAACAAAATAGTAAGTGATGACGATTTTGATTATCCTGATTTCAAAGAAGGTGATAATCTTAAGAAAATGTGGCAGTGGAATCATAATCCGGATGATGCTAATTGGTCTGTGACAGAGAATCCGGGATACTACAGAATTAAGACCGGTACAACATGTAACAATATATGGTTTGCGCGCAATTCACTTACTCAGAGAACTGTTGGTCCTAAGTTTACATCAGAAACATGCATTTTAACTGAAAATATGAATTCCGGAGATTATGCCGGACTTGCAACAGTAAGTTCTCATTATGCTATGGTTGGTGTTAAATGTGATGTTAATGGTAACAGATATGTGTTCCAGGGAAATAACAGCAATGATAACAGCGCTAAAAAAGCAAATGCTTCAGATGTGATTAAGGAAAATGCAGTAGGTCCGCAGATTGAAGGAAATGCTCCTGTATATCTTAAGACAGAGTATTCATTTGATAGAGACAGTGCAAGTTTCTATTATAGTCTTGACGGAACTACTTGGGAGAAGATTGGTACTGATTTCAAACTTGGATTTGATACAGGAACAACATTTATGGGAACAAGAACATGGCTTGTAAATTATGCAACATATGAAGCAGGCGGATACGTAGATTTTGATTACTATAAATGTGTTCAGGAAAAATAATTTGAGTTATTATTGATTATTTTGTGTTAGTAAGTTGAATGTATTGAATAAATATGTTAATTTAATAACTAGCTGGCAATAGGTGTAAGTGCATTGCTTACACCTATTGTAATGCGGTGAATCAAAATATTGAAAGGAAATTTGATATGAATTCAATTAACATTAAGAAAAAAATAGGTGAAAATAATCCGATTATTGCACAACGATTTATGGCTGATCCCTATGCTATTGAGTATAACGGAAGAGTGTATGTATATGGAAGTAATGATTCGGACAGTTTATATATGAATGAGGATGGTTCTTATCCGAGAAATCAATATGGGAATATCAGAAGTCTTAATTGTGTATCCAGTGATGATATGGTTAACTGGACAGATCATGGTGTAATTCAGGTGGCTGCAGATAAAAATAAGGGTGTTGAAGGTGTTGCAAAGTGGGCAGGTAATTCATGGGCACCGGCAGCTACATACAAAACATTTAAGGATGAAGTTACCGGAGAAGAAAAAACTAAGTTCTTCTTGTATTTTGCTAATTCAGCATCGAGTATAGGTGTTCTTACTGCAGATACTCCTATCGGACCATGGAGTGACCCTATCGGAGCTCCGATGATTACAAGAGAAACTCCGGGATGCGAAAATGTATTGTGGATGTTTGATCCGGCAGTTCTTATGGACGATGACGGAATAGGTTACATATATTTTGGTGGTGGAGTTCCTGAAGGTAAGGAGACTAATCCTATGACAGCCCGTGTTGCTAAGCTTGCACCGGATATGATAAGTGTTGAAGGAGAAGCTGTGTTAATTGATGCTCCTTATATGTTTGAGGATTCAGGTATTAATAAGTTTGGAGATACATATTATTATAGCTATTGCACCAACTGGTCAGAAGAAGCAGGAGCGGCAATGGGTAAGGCGCAGATATCTTACATGACAAGCAAAAATCCTATGGGTCCGTTTGAATATCGGGGAGAGATTATGAAGAACCCGGGACAGAGTGAATATTTTTCACCGGAAGCATGGGGGAACAATCATCATTGCATGTTGCAGGTCAATGATACAATCTATATGTTTTATCATACTCCACAACATGAAATTGACCTTAATATGAATTTTGATATGTCAAATGGCGGCTCTGCGTACAGAACAACTTACGTTGATGTAGCTTCTCTCAAGGGAAATGGTGAACTTGTTGTTAATGATATGACAAGAAAGGGAACAGCAAAACAACTTAAAACAGTTAATCCGACAGAGGATAATTCTGCTGTTAATTTTGTGTGGGCTAACGATGTAACAACGGTTAAATGCTGCGACAATATAGTGCTTAAGTGCGATAAACAAGGTGGATTTATCGCAGTTGCCGGAGTGGATACCAATGCATTATCTGCGGCTTCTGATATGACGATAACTGCCGGCGGTAATAATAATGACTGTACCATTAAAGCATATATTGGTTCTGTGGATGATAGTAATATTATCGCTGAATTCCTGGTAGCCTCTGCTAAGGAAGCTGGTTCTGTAAAAGCAACAGTACTCAATAAGAAACCAATTGATTTGTCAAAAACAGGTCTTGATATGTATATTGAAGTGTCAGGTTTATCAGAAGGTGACAATGTATGTATTAAAGATTGGAGTTTTAATTAATTGTTTATGAAATGAACTTGCCAATAAAGCTATGTCCGTCTTGATTGATATAATTTTATTATTTAACTGATTAAGTATCCAAGCATGTAACAATTAGTATTAACTTTCATAAAATGATACTAAATGACAAGAAAAGTCATTTGGTATCATTTTTTTTATGAAAGGAGAGGCGGTTATGAATTGCAATGACAGAAGAGGTACGTGCAGATGTGATGGAATAACAGACATGTCTCTGGGTAATGCTTATGTTCCGTGGCAACAATTTGTACAGGTATTTGAAGCAGATAAGGCTCTGAAATACGGAAGTATATTTGCAGAATTGGTTTTGCCGTTTTATGGCTCAAAGGCGGCTTGTGCATCAGGAAGGAGGGGTATGTGTGAATCGTGCAGGAAATGAACTACTAAAATTTATTACCGAGGTTAGTTTTGCATTAAATGATGTTACGTTATATCTTGATACTCATCCGGATGATTGCGAAGCGCTGAAGTATTACGAAAAGTACAAAAAGCAACGACATCAGGCTGTATGTGAGTATGAAAAATGTTATGGCCCATTACTTGCATATAATGTTAATTCTGACAACAAATGGTCCTGGATATGTACACCATGGCCTTGGGAAGGAGAGTGCAGATAATGTGGAATTATGAGAAAAGATTACAATACCCTGTAAAAATTACAAGATGCAACCCAAAGATAGCTCAGATTATTATGAGTCAGTATGGAGGCCCGGACGGCGAGGCGGCAGCAGCTTTCAGATATTTGTCTCAAAGGTACAGCATAAAAAACAGAAAAGTCGCAGGTGTGCTGACGGATATAGGTACAGAAGAACTGGAACATCGATGATGTCCGTTAAAATTTGGCTCTTAAAAATTAAGTTCTATATCAAGTTCAATAGGATTTTCAAGCCATCCTTTTAATGTATGTGTGTTAGTATGATTAGAGTTTCGAGCACATTTTTTTCTTGAATATGTGATTCGTTTAATACATGTTTTAAGCAGAGTGTTTTTATACTCGGCAGGAATAGTTTCGTCTTGAAGAGAGTCAAGAGCAGTCTGAATGGTGTCAATTCGCTCCCTTACCGGGAATGATTTGGTAGATTGTGCCAGAGTATTATTAAGTTCCTTTCTGGCAGCAGTTAATGCGGCTTCGTTCTTGGTAATGAGTTTTTGAAAAACTGATTGTGGCATACATTCTTCAGAGTACTTGTCCCATAAGGACAGTTCTTTAGCCTCAAGGTGTTCAATTCTTGATTGTAATTGTTTGATTTTTGTGTCGTTAATGATATCCTCGTTAGGGTTTTCATCCGTAAGGGTTATCTTAATATCCGCTAAATATCCGGTTAGTATATTAACAATTTCGTGCTGAAGAAGTGAATAAAGCGCGCTACCATTGTTGCAATGATGTTGGTTGGGACATAGTATTCTTGATGATGCTCTTTCTTTGGTTCCTGAAGTTCCTTTTTTATAATATGGCTTAAGAACCATAGCTCTGCCACATTCGCAATAAAGAATGCCCGCAAAGTGATTACGAACAGAAACGTAAGACTTAACACGAGGGTTGTTGTTCTGTTTACTAATTGCAAGATTGTACAATTCGATATCAATAATAGCCGGATGTTTGCCATCAACAACAATGCAGTCTTCCAAAGCGTTTTTAGGACGTGTGCAGATAAGCTCACCATCTTTCATAATCTTAACATTTTTGCGCCAGTTCCATCGAATCTTTCCAATATATACGGGATTGCTAAGTATATCCTTAATAGTTGCCGGAGACCACAAATTAGTATTTCTCGGACTGTATCCAAGTGAATCAAGAGAATACGCTATACTTTGCAGACCCGTATTTTGATTAACATACATATCATACATTAATCTGACTGCTTCAGCTTCATCAGGTACAGGCTCGAGAGTATATCCCTTGCGTCCGTCAGTATCAGTGACAGTAACTTTGCGGTACCCATACGGCGGTATGGAGCCTATAAAGTTCCCGCGTTTAACAGAAGCAAGTCTGCCACGAGCCTGAATCTCTTTGTAATATTCCAAATAATCATTACCACGCTGCAATTCCATTTCAAAAAACTTCCGGTCAAACTTGTCTGTTAAATCATAGCTTTTAACCGGTGTAAGAATGAGAGTATTCGAATACCGGAAAGCATTGACAAGGAATCCGCAATCCTGCAGGTCTCCGCGCCCCAAACGTTGTGGTTCGATAACAATAACACCTTTAATGTTTGGTTTTTCTATGAGAGAGAGAACCTTCTTAATCTCTGTTCTGGCTTCAATAGTTTCTCCGGAAACAACTTCCCTATAAATAAATTCTTCCGGAATATTGTACCCTAAAGTATCAAGAGCGTACTCTTGCAGTTGTATTTCGTGTTTGCGAAGGACATCTTCGATACTCTCGTCCGGGTTGTCTTTCTGTGACTTCCTGAGATAAATAATATAGTTCATCATACCAACTCCTTGTGTAATTATATGAAAAATGGTATAAAAATAAGTCCTATGCAAATTACAGGACCCGTGGTATAATTATTTTGCGAAAATAAACTGCAGGTCTTGTACTTGCAAGGAAGTGGCAGTCCTTATGGGCTGCTATTTCTGTGCTAATATTGTAAAAGAAATATGTCTGTGTTATTATAGCAATGTTGCTACCCCAAATCTGGTAACCCCGATAGTTTCTTATTAATATTTATTGTATATCTGTCCTCTGTTACCGGCATCAATTACACATATAACGAGTTTTCCGTTATCAATAGTGTAAATTATTCTATAATCTCCAACTCTCAGACGGTACAGATCATGACCGGATAACTTTTTAGTATTTCCTTCAGGAAGTTTATTGATGGCACTAAACAGGGCGATTTGTTTATTTTTTGGCTGTTTAAGAATAAATTTTAATGCCTTTTTATTAATCTCAATCTTGTAAGTCATCTACACTTAACCCCGCTTCCTTAAGAGCTTCTTCAAAAGAAACAGTATCATGTTCGGTATCTTCTAAATATTGTTTGGCCAGATTCTCACAAAATATATCATCCTCTATCTCATCATCAAGCTGAATGCCTTTTAAGATGTATAAGAGTTTTGAAATTTTGTAATCTGGAAGCTGGTCAATAATCTGTTTGGCCATTTCACGTTCACTCATATATAATAACCTCTCTTTCTATTAGATATAATATGTAATAATAAATGAATTATCCTAATTTACCTCGTAGCTCTATGACTTTACCAATAATTTTAACCGGTTTTGATAAGATATCTTCCTCTGTAAACATCATGGGTTCATATCTGTTGTTAAGAGATAACAGTCCAATACCACCGGCATACTTGGTAAGGCGTTTACATACGGCATCATTTCCATTAACTAAAGCAATAACAATATCACCTGATTCAGCATCTTCTTGCTTACGTACGATAACAACATCACCATCATATATTCTAGGTTCCATAGAGTCACCTTTTATCTTTAATCCGAAGAACTCTCCGGTTTTAGCCATTTCTAAAGTAATTTCTTCAGTATCAATAATATTCTCAACAGCTTCTATTGGAACTCCTGCAGCTACGCGACCAAGGACTGGGATGGTAACTGAAAGCTTTTCGCAAATGTTATTTTTTTCAATTGTTAAGTCTGAGTTTGCCATGTCATTCATATCTGCATTTAATAAAAGGGATAATTCTTTTAATTTTTTAACAGGTGGTTCGGAAACGCCTGATTCCCATTTTTGTATGGTTGTAAATGATTTATAACCTAACTGTTCAGCAATATAATCTTGAGAGTATCCATGTTTTATTCTTAAAAATCTTATGTTTTCTCCTAGTGATGCCATAGTTAAATCACCTCACATTCACAATATAGCAAATAACTAAAATTTTCCCCTAAGTTCCATAACCCTTCCGATAATCTTCACAGGAATAGTGTTTGTGTCTTGCTCTGTATACATCATAGGTTCGTATTTGGGATTAAGTGAAAACAAACTAATGCCACCGGCATATTTGGATAATCTCTTGCACACAGCATCATTCCCATTGACGAGAGCAATTACAACATCTCCATTATCAGCATCTTCCTGCTTACGAACAATAACTACATCTCCATCACATATTCTAGGCTCCATGGAGTCACCTTTAATCTTTAATCCAAAGAACTCACCTGTCTTGGCCATTTCAATTGTAATCTCTTCAGTATCAATAATATTTTCAACTGCTTCTATAGGAACTCCGGCAGCAACACGTCCCAGGACTGGAATAATAACACTGTTTGATGTCTTATGCGGAGTATATGTAGAATCTTCCATTAAGTCAGACCTTTTGCAGTTAAAAATTACACACATGGAATCAATTTTATCCATTCTTGGTGATTTTAGTCCTTTACACCATGTATTAACAGCTGCAGAACTTACATTTAATCTTTTCGCAAGCTCTGATTGAGTCATATCATACAAACTCATATATTTTAATAAATTGCTTGAAAATATTAAATTGAACTCTTTTTCTGACATATTTCCCCTCCTCTCTGTAACTTTATTGAAATTATAAACTATAAATTAATATATGGCAAGGCAAAAATACAAAAAAATTAACTTTAAGTATTGACATTAACTTTAAGTTAGGATAATATGAACATGTAATCACAATATAGAAAGGAGATAACGGACAGTGTCAGAATTACGAATTAGTTTAGCTGCTGCAAGAGTAAATGTTGGTCTCACACAGGAAGACGTAGCAAAAAAGATGAAAGTATCTAAAAACACAATAGTTAACTGGGAAAAAGGTAAAATAAAAATTAAGCCGGCGCAATTGTATTATTTATGTACTATATATAATATTTCAACAGATAATATTGAAGTGTGATATTTTTTTTAATATCTCTATTAACTTTAAGTTAATATACAGCTTTGATATTAACCAAGACAGCAGGAAGGAGGGGTGAAGGATGGAAACAAAATTAATAATAATAGGATTTATATGGATAGCTGTAAATTTGTTATTTGGGCTTTGGGTATTTATGTCAGAAGTATTGGTACTGGATATACCGGACTCCCCAGAATGGGGGTATCCGGTATTGGTAGTATCTATAGCGTTGATGTTTATGTACACAACCATAATAACCCATATCTACTAATCAAGTATTTCAACAATAAGCTGAATAATAGAAACAAAGAGTGTTAATCCGATAGGTAACCAAAGGTTAATAAAATTAGTCCTATATTCCTGTAAGTAAGCAATTCCCTTCTCGGATATAAAAAGACGGTTGCTTGGTTCCAGGTAATTAACGTATTCGAACCGGTCTTTGATAATATCATCCGGATTATCAGATTTAGCTTTAAGAGTACGAGGGTCTGACTTGTAAACAACATAATTGATGTAGCCCATATCCTTAAGAGTTTGAACAGTAACTTGAACTTGGTAATCCGATTTGAAAAACCTATAAGAGTGCAATTCTGCGTAGGTAAGGGTGTGATTATTCTTACGTATTTTCTTAAGCGTTATGTGTTGGTTTTTTGTTAGGTACATGTTGTATTCCTTTCATAATAAACTCGGCTTGGTAGAGCCTGTAAGAACATTATGGAAGAGAGAGTAGATAAAATCAAGGGAATAAGTAAGGGGGTGAGCACTTATGACAAATTATAAAAATGAAATAAGTTTTCCGGCATCAGGGAAAGAAAATATGACTGTCAGAGAGATTATCGACAAAAGAAGAAAAGAAATAAGAGAATATGCAGATTATGCAAAGGGCATAGAAGACGATATGGAGAAGCTGGAACTGTGGATTAATGAACGCATAAAAAACAGAATCATTAAGGAATCGGGAGAGTCAGCAAAGGCAGAGGACATAGTAAATGATATTAAGGATTTGTTAGTCAAAAAATACAACATTATATCCAATAGTGCCCTCTGCGAACTACTAACATACACAATACTCTTGTTGAGATATTAGTTGATTACAAATCTATCGCAAATACCTTCTGTGTTACGTTTTGTGATTAAAGTATTGATTTCATCAGCTGTATTTAACCAATCTGAGAGTTGCGTTGTTATGTCTGTTGATAACTTAGCACCACATTTGCATGAAGTGAACAGTTTGTTCTTTTCGTTAAGAGAATGAACAGTACCACATTCAAGACAGGTAATAGTCATGGAACGCACCACCTTTCATAATAAACTCGGCTTGGCAGAGCCGGTAAGAACATTATGGAAGAGGAAAAGAAGAAAATCAAGGGAATAGGACAAATAAAAACAATCATAGAGTAGTGAGAGAAGGAGGAGTAATCATGTCATTAGTTCATACGACGGTCAAGAGACCGGATTTAACACCGGAAGAACATCAGAGACGGATGGGTGCTATTAAGAAAGCAGCCGCAAAGATACTTATATGCAAGGAACAGCAAAAAAATAATGAAGATAATCGTGATAAGGAACCACGTTAGGAGGAAATGTAATGAATCCCTGCAGCTATCCCGGGTGCGAATGTCCCGGTCACAAACATCATATAGTTTTTCGTTCGCACGGAGGTTTGGATAATGACCTTAATTTAATAGATTTGTGTCCGGAACATCACGAATTCGGGGTAGATGCTCCGCATAAAAGCAGACAAGCTGATGTAAGGCTTAAGCAGGAACTTCAGGAGAAGTATTATGAGGTTTTTGAGGACAAGCAGTATGGAGTGGATGAGATAGCGGAGCTTATAGGCATCAGTTTTAACAAAACTTATAAGGCATTTTTGAAGGTTCCTAATAATGCCGGAATGTATGCGAGAGAGGATATTATAAGAAGATTGATGGGAGGACGGTTGTATTGAAAAGATTGAGAGTAATAGCATTAGTAAATTTAATAGTATTAATAACGGTGCTGATGGCTTCATGTGTAATCAGTAGAGATGCAGGAGCCTGCCCTAAAACGTATAAGGTAACGGCATATTGTGACTGTTCAAAATGTTGCGGTAAAGAGGATGGGATTACGTCCACCGGTACCATAGCAACAGAGGGGCGGACAGTTGCAGTTGACCCGGACGTAATACCGTATGGGAGCACAGTTATGATTTATTACAAACATGAGCTTGTCGGGATATACATAGCTGAGGATTGTGGTGGTGCAATTGCCGGAAATCGGCTTGATTTATATTTTGACACTCATGAAGATGCTCTGATGTGGGGCGTGAAAGAATGTGAAATAGTTGTATATGAAGGAAAGGGGTGAGTGAGAGTGGATTTGTGCAACAGAATAAATAAACTTGCAATGAATATGTCAGAGAGAATATGTGATGTGTTGCGAAACGAGAGTGCCTGGGAGAACTGAGGAAGAAATGGAGAAAGTCTGTGAAAAATGTGAGGTTTGTCAGGATATGTTGGAGATACTGCGTACATGCAGTGAATATGAGCGTCAGGAGCAGAGATACAAAGATGCAGTTGATATTCTTTATCTTGAAAAATGTCATGAAGTAAACAGATTGCAGGATGAGATAAAGGAATTAAGAAAGGAGCAGGAGAAAAATGCCAATTAGATTTTATGTGTGGATGTACAGGTTATTTAAGATTTCCAAAAAAGTGGGGTGAACGTATGTATAACGGGTTTTATGTAGTGACATGTACTAAATGCGGAAAAGTGGTTTGGTCATGTCATAAAGTGGACAGGTGTTTTACAGAAGAATGTGACGGAAAGGTTATTAATGAAATTCCTGCAGACCGAGATCAGCGGTTGGGGATTCGAAAAGGCATGTTTGAAAAAGTAATAGACCCATTAATTGTTGGGAAGTAAAGAAAGGAGGTTTATTAGATTGGCAGGATTAAAGAAGGAAGACAAGATAGTGTTAGAAACTATGCAACGGGCACTTAACATCGCGGAACAACATGGAGTCGAAGAACTTCGAAGAGAAGTAAAGTGGAGATGCAACAACCAGATATCTCCTCCGGGAGTGAACAGAAATGCGCTTATTGCCATAGGCAGAGATTTGGCAGATAAAGAGTTGAAATATGTTGCATGCTCCATGGCGTACACCATGACAATGGATATGAAGACTCCGCCATCGTTGGTGCATGATTTTTTGAAAAAATTTAATGAGCGCATGGATATATACCGTGATGATCCGGAGCAGTTTGAGGCGGATGCCATGAAGCTTGATGCAGATTACGGTATGCAGGCAATGATTAAGAGATATGTGGAGGAAGAATAAAATGCAGGTTATTGACAATGGAAAAGACGTTATTAATCAGATTTATAAAAAGATGGGGATGTACGAGGCATGTGATGCCATGGAAGATGCGGTCAAAGACCTTCCGTTTGCGTTTGTAAAATGTGAAAGCGGACAGGAATCTTACATATCCCTTGAGAGAGTGCTGAATGAGCATCAGATTGAAAATATTCGAGGTATTATCATAGCAGCTATCAAATCTAATAAGGAAGATGCGGCTAAATGGCTAAGAAAACTAAAAACCCCGGCTGAAAGTGAGCATGCATATGCTGATGGGCAGGGCAGAGACGATGAATTGGAAGAGGAGATTGTAAAGGATTTATATGTCATGCAGGGGAAGACCCTTAAGAAAACTGCAGAGGAGCTTGGAGTAAGTGAAAGAGAACTTCAGAAGTTTATCAAGGACAAACAGATAAAAAAACAAAAAAGTAGGAGGAGTTAGAGGTTGGAAAGGACAATTACATCAGTAATAAAAATGAATCCGGGAATGTTGATTCCCCATCCGGATAATCCAAGGCAGGATATAGGGGATATAGCGGAACTTACAGAGTCGGTAAAAAAGGAAGGCGTGCTTCAGAATCTTGTTATTATGCCGAAGGAGAATCTTAAACTATCGGTCGAGGAGCAAACGGATGCGAGAAAAGTTAATACAAACGGTAAATTTGTCATTCTTATTGGACACAGAAGATGTGCTGCCAGTGTGGCAGCAGGACTTAAAGAGGTCCGATGTGTAATTGTAAGCAATATAAGTCGGGCGGACCAAATTAAGATGATGCTTGAAGAAAACATGCAAAGGAATGACCTTACTGTAATTGAACAGGCGCAGAGCTTTCAATTGATGCTTGATCTGGGAGAAACGGAAGAGTCTATCGCGGACAAGACCGGATTTAGCAGGCAGACAGTTCGACACAGAATACAGCTTGCACGATTGGATCAGGAAGAACTCAAGAAAAAAGAAAGTGATGAAAGTTTTCAACTATCGCTTAAAGATTTATATGTGTTAGAGAAGATAGATGATATCAATGATCGCAATAAAATACTTCATGAAAGTACAAACTCTAATCAGCTGTCGTGGAAAACCAGCAATTATATTAGGGATAAAAAAAGAGAAAGTAACAAGGCTAATCTTATAAAGCTTCTTGAAGAAAAGGGAGTAAAGAAAGCGCCGGATTCGATTGTTAGGAATAGGTGGCAGTCAGGCATTAAAGAAGTTAAGTGCTATGACCTTGACAAAGAAGAACCTCATAAAGCGGTTGTGGTACCGAAAGGGAAAAAACTTTATTACTTAGACTCATCCTTATACTATAATCCGGGTTCACTAATAGTGGTTGAAAAAGTGCCGAACTCCGAAAAAACTCCTTGATATGAAAAAAAAGGATATTAAGTTAATCCAGTCCAATATCAGTAAGCGAATGACCAGACTGGTTGTTGATATTATAGATAAGAATATCTGTTCTGATGACAAAAAGATACATGAGAGGATATGGAAGGCAATTTATAGAACAAAAGGATGTTTTTATGAAAGCAGTTATGTAAGAGCATATACTGGAAAAAGCTACTATGACATTGAGCATGATGAAAAAACCAGGACTATAGAAAAAATAAACAATTTGAATTATATAAATCAGATGCTTATAACGATGGTGGTATTAGTAAGTTCTGTCGGAGAAATTGTTGGATATGATGGAACATACAAAAGTGAAACAGGAGATGCAATCAGACTTACGGGTGAGGTACTAGCAGACTATGGATGGTATTACGAAGATGGCGAGGAAGAAGTTGTTAATGGCACATCGGAATTGTACGTGAAAAACAGAGAGGGTTTATGATTTAGGAGGAATTTCATGAATGTAAGCCGTATTGATGATGAATTTGACCTTGAAAGTTTACTTAATGAATAGGCATACAAATTGAATTTGCTGGAAAGGAGAATGAAGTGAATAAGAAATATGAATTAGTAGAAGAAAAAATCAGTGTATATGGCAAAACGTTGCGTAGGATAAGAGCATTAAAAGATTTTAGAAATGTAAAAGCTGGTGACTTGGGTGGTTACATAGAACGAGAAGAAAACCTTTGGCAGTCTGGCGATGCATGGGTGTGTGACGATGCAAAGGTGTATGGCAATGCAGAGGTGTATGGCAATGCGAAGGTGTATGGCAATGCATGGGTGTGTGACGATGCAAAGGTGTATGGCGATGCAAAGGTGTATGGCAATGCAGAGGTGTATGGCGATGCAGAGGTGTATGGCGATGCAAAGGTGTATGGCGATGCAAAGGTGTATGGCGATGCATGGGTGTATGGCGCTGCAGGGGTGTATGGCGATGCATGGGTGTATGGCGATGCAAAGGTGTATGGCGATGCATGGGTGTGTGGCGATGCAATGGTGTATGGCGATACAGCTTACACCACAATAAAAGGCTTTGGAACTAGTTTCAGAAATACAACATTTTTCAGATGTAAGGATGGACAAGTAAGAGTTGTCTGTGGATGCTTTTATGGATCTATTGCAGAATTTAGAGAGCAAATCAATAAGACTAGAGAGGGTAAAATTGCAAAAGAATATTTAATGATAGCTGATTTAATGGAGTATCATTTTGCAGAAGAGGAAGTTGTCATATTAAGTGAAGCAATTGATATCTTCCGAGAAGAAGTTGAATCATTTGCAAAAACACCTACACCAGACCCTCCAACAGTCGGCAATGATGGTTGGATTCCGGTAACAGAAAGATTCCCGGAACCTAATAAATACATATTCTTATCATTTTCAAATTTCAGCTTACCTGTTGTTGGTAGATATGAGGAAGATGAAGATGGTGGAGCATTTTACATGGGTGATGATGATGAAAGTTGTGTATCACAGGACATGTTTGTTAATGCGTGGCAGCAGTTGCCGGAACCATATAAAGAAGGTGAGAGAATATAATAAAAAAATATCAAAAAGAATTTGATGAGATAAACTGAAATTTACATTTCTGATGATGAAAGTAAGTAATTTAACTGAATTACGTGTAAAAGAAAGGAGAAATCACATGAAAAGATTTGTAGGAACAAAAATTATTTATGCAGAACCTATGACACGAGGTGAATACAACATTTACAGAGGCTGGAATATTCCTGTAGATGAAAATCCGGAAGACGAAGGGTATCTCGTAAGATACAGCGATGGATATGAAAGCTGGTCACCCAAAAAGCAGTTTGAAGAAGCATACAGAAGATGCGATAACATGACTTTTGGGCTTGCAATTGAAGCCATGAAGCTGGGATTTAAGGTCGCAAGAAAAGGATGGAACGGAAAAAATCAGCATATAGAGCTTGCAACTAACATCAGCTATGTGAATGCAGATGGTGAAGTTGTAAATTGTGAGCATGATGCAATCGGAAATAAAGCAATTGCATTTGTAGGAACATCAGGTGTACAGATGGGATGGCTCGCATCACAGGCTGATATGCTTGCTGAAGACTGGAAGATTGTAAATGTAATCGCTGATAAATATGTACCTTGTATAGAGTGTGAGTGGATTGGTAAACCGGCAGACGCGCCAAATGAAAATCCGGGTGACTGCATGTGGGCACCGAGTGAAGAGAACGGGTATGACAGACCCTGTAAGGAGTTCGGTGAATAATGAAAAAAATAACCTACATATGTGATAAATGCTTTAAGGAGCTTAATATCCTGCATAGCAGCTGTGTTTTATGTGACGTTACGGAAAAAGGAACGTCGTTAGGTAGCAACAAGCATGAATTTGAATTGTGCGCGGAATGTAGGGATAAGGTGCTTGAATTCATAAAGACCCGTGATATTGATGTACATAGTAATTCGGGACAAAAGACAAAAGATAAGCGTAACAAACCGGAAGAAAAGAAAGCATCGAAATACACCCCGGTAGTAACGCCGGAACCGCCCCCTATACCTGATGAAGTAGAAGGGGATATAGAGATAAGCCGAGGAAATCGAGTAGTAAGATGTGGTGGGAAGTACGTTGACCTTGGGAAATTGTTTGCGTTGAAGAAGGCAGGCTGGCCGGATTGCAAGATTGCGGAAGAATTTGGGCTTAAATCCAAAGGGATTAATAATGTAATGAGAAGATACGGTGAACTTTACGTGGAGTACATTAAAAACGGTGGTTTCCCGAAAGAAGAGGATCCTGTTAAGGATGAAAAGTGTCCGTATGATTAAAGGAGATGGATATGGTGAAAAATTGTAAAACATGTCTAAGGCGAAAAAAGTGCATGGAGAGGACTAGAGAAGTTCCTTGCACGTCGTATAAGCATAGTATCAATACATATAAACACGCAGCAAGCAATACAAAACGGTAAAGTTGGTGGTAAATTGAAACGTTCGATAACCGGAGCATGGGTTAAAGAAAAGAATGTTGTTGCATTTTGTTGCTCCAGAATACATAAGGGATATTTAACGAGGAAACAACGGAAGCAGCATAAATGCCTAAAAAAGAACTGTAGGAGTTATAAACCAGTAAAAAAAAGAAAGTTGTAAAAAAGTGCATCCAAAATGTACTCCTGATAAATTGGGGGTACAAAAGGGGGCACATTAAAAGAAAAAACAATGTATCATCATATCAAATAGAAAAAAAAGATAAAAGCCCCAGGAGGCTTTAATAACACTATTAGTATATTAAAGTTAGGACTATTCTATGGCACATACAAAGAAAATATACCGATTTGATAAGTCAAATGAATATGAATATTGCTATGCCGGGAATTATGGAGCAAAGGGCGAGAGACGTTTGCCACGTAAGGAAGTGACTCCGGAGCAGATAAGGAATCAGAATCTTCGCAACAGAGCTAATTATGTCCGAAGATTAATAAAGCTGAATTTTAATTCTGATGATTTGTGGGTTACTCTGAAATATTCAAAGGGAACAAGAAAGAGTATAAAAGAGTTAAAGAAAGATTTCAGAAATTTCATCAACAGGCTAAAGAGACGGTATAAAAAATACAATGAGGAGCTTAAGTACATTTACCGACTTGAAGTAGGTAAAAAAGGTGGTCTCCATGTACACATCCTGGTTAACCGAATCCCGGAAGCGGACATTATGATAACCGATGCGTGGGGAGAAGGTTATGTTAACTATACTCCTATATATGATATGGGAGGATATAAAGACCTTGCGGAATACATTGTTAAAAGGCCCGTTGCAGGTGATGAGGCTTATGAACAGCTGATGTTGTTTGATGCTCCGGAGCAAAGGAGCCTTGTAAGTTATAACCCGTCCCGCAATCTAAAAAAACCGGTGCCAGAGGTATATACATACACAAGACGTACAGTTGAGCGAATTATAAATGAGGGTCCTGTAGCAACAAAAGGATATTATATAGATAAAAATAGTATCATATCAGGTGTTAACCCTATAACAGGAATGTCCTATCTTCATTATACGGAGATTAAGATTGAATCAATTCACGATAAGAAAATGAAGGGAGAGAACAGGAATGTTTATAAAACTGGCAACGTTCAAAAAACTGGTTAAAACGGCATATACTCATAATCGGCTGGTGGTATGCCATGTGGGAGAAGATTATATCATATCAGGTGGTGGATGGCGAATACAGGTGGATTCCGCCCATTTGCCTAATCAATATAAAGCGGTGATGGTAGAACATATAGGCGACATGCCGGCAGCAGGAGAAGGATTTGAATACGGACCTGACATGTATCAGCAAATAATAGCTGAGACAGTAAATGTCGTGCCGGAGTATGATGAATGCACCGGTGAAGTGTATCGTCCGACTAACATAATGATAAACGCGCGTGGAAATACATATGTAGTGATGCAAGGAGATAATAACACGTATTTGTATGTTAATCGTGTGTTATGTGACATGGTTGATAATAAATGTATCAATGAGGCAGCAGGTGAGTATGTGCCGGATTTTCCGAAAAAAATAAATATAAAATCTGACAGACTCGTTTGGGGGAATAATGTAATGTTGCTTGAGGTAATTACATATTGTCCTATTATAACTTTCGAACGGTGGTTTATTGAAAGGATGACAGGCTTTGATGTGTTGTCCATGAATAACGATATACTCGCATAAGCGATTATATAATGCACTTATATACCACGAATAAAGCCATGAAACAATGTGAAACGGGTGGCTTAGTCCACCCGGGAAAGGGGAAGTATGAGATTAAAAGGGAAGTTTACAGCGAAATGTCCGTATTTTGAAACAGAAAGCGAGAGTATGATTACGTGTGAAGGTGTGGTCGGGCAGAAAACAAAGAGTAAGTTTACTGAACGGAAAGAAAAAGATTTATTTATGAAAAATAACTGTGAGCATTATCCGAACGCATGCCCCATAGCAAGGATTAATGACAAAAAATATTGAAAACTGTACATTTTGAACACCAAAAAGCGCGCGCGTATGCGTCATGCGTGCGGTGGAATAGAAGTAAAGGGTAGGGAGAGCTTGTGAAGGCTCTCTTTTTGTAGTTGAAAAATTAAGGTACAAAAGTACCCACATGAAAAAACAATGTGGTGTAACTTAAGTAAAGGGGTGATGTTGTGGCAAAGTATCAGCAATGGATAACGGAAGAAGGTCTAATAAGGATAAGGGGATGGGCTATGGATGGACTGGATAATGAGGATATAGCCTACAACATGAACATAAGCAGGAGCACTCTCAATAATTGGAGTAATAAGTTTCCGGAACTTTATAGGGCACTACATGAAAGCAAAGATATAGCTGACCGTCGGGTTGAAAATTCGTTGTACAAAAGAGCTCTTGGTCAGATGGTGCTACAGAAGAAAGCGGTAAAAGTAAAAAAAACGGAATATGACAAGATAACGGGCAAGAAGGTAAAGGAAGAGGAAGTAATTGAGATGGTTGATGAAGAACATTATATCCCACCGGATACAAAGGCAATTACTTTTTGGCTGTCAAACCGTAAGCCGGAAGATTGGAGATTTAAGATTAACGTTAATGAAAACGAAGGTGAAGAAGCCGGAATTATTATGCTTAATAATCCTTTAATAGAGCAGGAAGTTGAAGAGTATGAACAGACGTGTGCGGAGATATACGGAGGAAAGTAAACAAAAAGTAATATGGAAGCCGCAATTAAAGCAGGCATTATTCATGTCGCGACCGGAGTATGAATGTTTATATGGTGGGGCAGCAGGCGGCGGAAAAAGCGATGCTCTGTTGTGTGAGGCATTAAGACAGGTGCATATACCAAATTATAGAGGGATTATATTCCGTCGTACTTATCCACAGCTTGAAGGGCTTATAACGCGAAGTCATGAATTGTATAAGAGAGCATTCCCTTTGGCAACGTATAACACGAGTGATAAAGTATGGAAGTTTAAGAGCGGGGCCAGGATTTTTTTCGGATATATGCAGTATGAAAAGGACTGGGTTAATTATCAGGGAAAGGCATATGATTTTGTAGGATTTGATGAACTAACGCATTTCACATACAAACAATACATGAACCTGATGGGCCGTAATCGTCCAACAGGTTCGGGTACAAGAGTGTACATACGCGCCACAGCCAATCCCGGAGGGGTAGGTCATGGATGGGTTAAAAACAGGTTTATTGATGCGGCTCCGGCTAAGACTCCCATCAAATCAGAATATGAAGTAATATCACCAACTGGGATTATAAAACTTTTGCGAAAGAGGATATATATACCAGCAACTGTTTTTGACAACAAAAAACTGCTTGAAAACGACCCCAATTATTTGGCCAATCTCGCGGCTTTACCCGAGGCAGAAAAAAATGCCATGTTGTATGGCGATTGGAATACGTTTGTAGGTAAGGTGTTCAAAGAGTTCGTTGATGCTCCAGAGCATTATGTAGACCAGAAGTGGACGCATGTTATAGAGCCATTTGCCGTACCGGCCCATTGGAGAATACTGAGAGGCTTCGACTTTGGATATGCCAAGCCATTTTCTGTGGGATGGTATGCGGTGGATGAAAAAGGAAAGATATACCGAATCCGGGAGTACTATGGATGTACAGGAGAACCTAATCATGGACTAATGATAGACCCTGTAAGGATTGCTAAAAAGATTAAAGAAATAGAAAATGAGGACCCGATGTTAAAGGGAAAGACAATAATAGGTACGGCGGATCCATCGATATTTGATGAATCGAGGGGTGAAAGTATAGCACAGCTTATGGCCATGCACCCGAATTATGTTTACTGGGGTCCCGGGGATAATACAAGACTTGCCGGAAAGATGCAGTATCATTATAGGCTTGCATTTGATGAGGAAGGAGAGTGTATGTTTCAGGTGTTTAACACGTGCAAACACTTTATAAGGACATTTCCGGCATTGGTTTATAGCGCGAGCAATGTTGAGGATATAGATACGGATGGTGAGGATCATATATATGATGAGTGCCGTTACGTATTGATGGAGCATCCTATATCGCCTCGGGAGAATGCAAGAGTGCGTATGATGGCGAATGATCCGCTAGAGTTATTTGACATTAAAAATAATAGGCATTACAAAATGTAGGAGGTTAGCATGAAGAAAAAAGGTGTAAGTTTGGAAACAGAACAGAGTGTTCGTGTGGAGAAACCGGTAATAGGAATAGATGAAATAAGGGAAGCAACAGAGAAGTTGAAAAAGTATAAGGAAGGCAAGATTAACCTTGAAAAGCGCATCGTAGAAAACGAGCAGTGGTGGAAGTTACGTCACTGGGAATTGCTACGCAAGGATAAGGAGAGTGATGATGAGCCCACATCCGCATGGTTGTTTAATTCAATAGCGAATAAGCATGCTGATGCCATGGATAATTATCCGGAGCCTAATATTCTTGCAAGAACTCGTGATGATGAAGCGGCAGCAGCTATGTTATCAAAGATATTGCCGACGCTGCTTGAATATAACGGTTACGAAGACACGTACAGTAATGTATGGTGGTACAAATTAAAGCAGGGGACAGGCGTTAAGGGAGTTTTTTGGAATCCAGATAAAGAGAACGGTCTGGGGGATATAGATATTAAAAAGATTGATATTCTTAATTTGTTTTGGGAACCGGGAATAGATGATATACAAGAGAGTTCTAATATGTTTCACGTAACTTTGGTTAGTAATGACAAAATAAAGTCAATGTATCCGGAGATAGAAGTGGGGGCTATGCCAACACTTGACATAGCAAAATATGTGTATGATGACAATATTGATACATCTGACAAAACAATAATCGTAGATTGGTACTATAAGAAAAATGTGGATGGTAAAACGGTACTCCATTATGTAAAATTTGCTGGTGATAAGGTATTATACGCGTCAGAGAATGAAGAGGAATATAGGGACAAGGGTTATTATGACCACGGAATGTACCCGTTTGTGTTCGATACTTTGTTTGTGGAAGAAGGAACACCATGCGGATTCGGATATATTGATATAATGAAATCGCCGGAGAGCTATATTGACAGATTAAACAAGTGCATAATGAATAATGCTCTTGGGGCATGTAAAAGAAGATATATTGTGAGTGACCAGATGGGAATTAATGAAAAGGACCTGACAGATCTGGAGAAGACGGTAATCAGAACCCCGTCTAATAATCTTGGTGAGAATGCATTTAGAGAGCTCACCACAAGCCCAATGAGTGGCATATATATTAATGTGCTTCAAAATAAGATTGAAGAGTTGAAAGAGACATCGGGCAATAGGGATTTTTCCCAAGGGGGAACATCAAATGGTGTTACTGCAGCATCTGCAATTAGTGCACTTATGGAAGCAGGAAGTAAGTTGTCAAGAGATATGATAGGGTCAAGTTACAGAGCATTTATCAAAGAGTGCTATCTTGTAATGGAGCTGATGAGACAGTTTTACACGGCACCAAGATGTTTTAGGATTACAGGGAAAGGTGTCGCGTATGAGTATGAATATTTCGACAATACAATGATTAAGCCGCAGGAGCAGACAAGTGATTTTGGTGTTGAATATGGTGAGAGGATTCCGATATTTGATATTAAGGTAAGTGCGAGTAAAAAGGCAACATATTCAAGGATGAGTCAGAACGAACTCGCGATACAGCTATATGGGCTTGGAATATTTAACCCTGAACTTGCTGATCAGGCATTAGGTCTTCTTGATATCATGGATTTTGACGGAAAAGAGAAAATTATTGAGAAGATAAAAAACAATGGAAACATGTACCAGAAAATGGAGCAGATGCAACAACAGATTTTACAGATGTCACAGATTATAGAAGAGATGAGCGGCATGGCAATTCCCGAGCAAATGACACAGTATCCAGATATGGCAACTCCGGATGTAATTGTAAGCAGAGCAGGAATTAGTCAGGCGGATATGGCAGCCGCTAAGGCAAGAAGTGCAGCCAGTGTCAGATAAGGAGGATATATGACAATAATTAGTATATTAAAGGACAAAAATGTAACGATTAAAATTAAAGGACATGCCGGATATATGGCAGGTAATGACATTGTTTGTTCAGCGTTATCGATATCGGAGCATATGTTAACAGAGTGGGTATATAACCACAAAGAGGCAGCAGAATTTATAGAAGTTAAGAGATTATCAGGTGATGTGACATTGAAGATAAGGGCAATATCTGAAAGTTTTTATACGGCACTTGAAGTTATTGAGACGGGATTTCGTGCGCTTGCAAGAGAATATCCGTTGAATGTTTGTTTATTTATTTCAGATAATTAAAATTTGGGGTAGAAAAGTACCCATGTGTGGAGAGTAAATGTATTAATATCAAATTAGACACATCGGAAAGACGATAGAGTAGGGGGAGACAACTATGATTAACATGAAATTAAACCTTAGAAGATTCGACGAAGGGGCAACCCAGGGGACTTCAGAAGGGACGGGCGAAAACAATACTGGTGACGCCGGCCAGAATGACGGTCGTGAACTTGACAATGTCAGGTATGGAAAGCAGGACGACGCTGCAAAAGAATCTGATAATGTGGATGATAAATCTGATGAATCTGATGAACCGGAAGAACCAACATTTGAAGAGCTTATTAAGGGCAAGTATAAGGATGATTACAATAAGTCTGTACAGAAGATTCTGAGAAAACGGTTCAATGAAAACCGAACAAGGGAAGATAACTACAAGAGAGTGAGTCCAATAGTAGATATGCTTGCGGACAAATATGGTGTCTCGGCCACAGATATTGATGGAATCATCAACGCGGTCCAGAATGATGATGCAATGTATGAAGCAGAGGCATTAGAGAGTGGAATATCTGTTGAGCAGCTTAAAGCAATTAAGAGGCTTAAAATGGAAAATGAACAACTCAGGGCTTCTGTTGAGCAGTATAACCGGGAGAAGGAAGCAGATGCAATATATCAGAACTGGATGGAAGAAGCTGAAGAAGTAAAGGCCATATATCCAAACTTTGATATTCACGCAGAGTTAGCTGATGAAAGATTTTCCGGACTGTTAAAGAATGGAATTGATGTAAAGACAGCATATGAAGTAGCTCATCATGATGAAATTATACAGGGAGCTATGCAGGCAACAGCAAATGCAGTTAAAAACAAGGTGGTTAACGAAGTCCGTTCCGGTACAAGACCGAAGGAGAATGGAGTAGGCAGTTCATCCGGTACAGTTGTGAAGTCAGATCCAAGTAAATGGTCAAAAGAAGATATGAAGGAAGTTATTCGAAGAGTAGAAAGAGGGGAAAAGATAACCCTGTAGGAGGAAATGTAATGAAGAAGAGACAGCTGGAAAAAAGCATAGATTTAAGATTGAATCTTAAAAGATTTGACGGAGCAGATAGTGGGACTGGTATAGACGAGAATAGAACTACTGACGCAGGTATGAGTGTAGAAATGAAGGAGTTTTATTCGAAGGTATTGATTGAAGAAGCAGGTCCAAACCTAATACACAATCAGTTCGGGGTGAAGCGACCGATTCCTAAGAATAATGGTAAAACCATTAGTTTCAGGAAATATGACAGCTTGCCAAAGGCTATGAAGCCACTTGAGGAAGGTGTTACACCAAAAGGAAATAAGATGAATATCACCGAAAAGAGTACGACAGTTAATCAGTACGGTGATTGGATTGGATTAACCGATATACTGCAGATTACAACGATTGATAACAATGTAGTTGAAGCTACAAAGTTAAATGGACAGCAGGCAGGGTTAACACTTGATTCTGTAACAAGAGAGAGTCTTGCCGGCGGAACAAACGTGTATTATGCACCAAAGAGCGATGGGACGGCTGTGTTGACAAGAAAAAATCTTGATGCATCATGCAAGATAACGCTTGAGTTGCTTATTGATGTGGCAGCAGCTCTCAAGACAGCACATGCACCAAAGATAGATGGATCTTATGTCTCAATTGTTCATCCGTATGTTGCGGCGGATATAATGAAACTTGAAGGATGGCAGGACTGGCAAAAGTATACGACTGCCGAGAATTTGTTCGAGGGAGAAATCGGAAAAATTGCCGGTATTAGATTCGTTGAAACATCTGAAGCAAAGATTTGGAAAGATGACACATGCCCGGATGGACTGGCAGTATTCGGAACATTGGTTCTTGGTGGTAACGCGTATGGTGTTACAGAGATTGAAGGTGGAGGACTTAAGCATATTATTAAGCAGCTTGGTTATGGCGATGACCCTCTTAATCAGAGAAGTTCAGTAGGATGGAAGGCAACTTCTGCAGCACTCAGATTGATCGAACAGTATATGATGAGGATTGAGAGTGTAACATCAAAGTCAGCAGTAGTAGATGCTAACTAAATAACCCGGGGATATTCCTAACAGGGATATCCCTATTAATGGATAAAGGAGAAAGATAACATGGCGAATGCAAAAGTAGAAGTGGTTGAGAAGATTTACCCTATTGATATGAATAACAAGGGAGAAGATATCACTGTCGGGCTTAATGGCAAAATATACAGAATCAAAAGAGGCGTGAAGGTTAAGGTGCCGAAAGAAGTGGATTTGATTATTCAGAATTCTATGAACCAGGACAATAAAACTATGATGATGCTGATGGAACTGGAGGAAAACACGTCAGACCAGTAAATCAGGCAGCAGTTTGCAAGGGCAGGAGTGAGGGGCTCCTGCCCTCTTTTGGAGGAAAAGATGAAAGTAGGACAGGTTATTAGTGATGTAGATGAGTTAAAACCTAACCAATATAGCGATAACACAAAAATACAATGGATTAACGATATTGAAAAGAAGGTATATAGAGAGATTATAGCAAATAGGGAAGGATATAGTGGTGAAGAACCTGAGTACAGTATCGAAGATTACGAAAAAATAATGCTGGTACCGGATGGGTACGCAGTTTTATACAGCTATTATTTGATGGCAATGATAGATTATCATAACGCAGAGATAAACAGATATAATAATTCGATGATTATGTTTAATCAGGCATACAGCGACTTTGCCGGATACTATTATTCAAGCCACAGGCAGTTGAATTAATGGGGGAAGAAGATGTTACCGGAATTATATCATATAGCAAAGGAACAAAAGATTATAGATAAATTTTTCGGATATAATCATAATCTTACGGGAGAAGAAGGACAGTTTTACGAAACTAAAAATCTAACAACTGAATATTTTCCGGTGCTGTCTCCAAGAGGGAAAAGAGCGCGTATTAAGGTGCTTGAAAATCCTGGTGGAATATGTGCTCTTAACGGTCTCGGATATGTTGAAAATAATATGTTCTATCATGATGGACATGCGGTATGTGAACTATCGCCTGGAGAGAAGTCATTTGTAACTATGGGAGCAAATATATGTATATTTCCGGAAAAGTATATTTACAACACTGTAAATAAGACTGTTGAAAGCATGGAAAGTAAATATGCAACATCCGATACGGTTTGTATAGAACCTTGTACTCTTGATGGAGCAACATTGAATTATTCTCTTTTGCAACCAGCTAAAGTTGATGGTGCTTACTGGCTTGATGGAGGCGTGTTAAAACAATGGTCCTCGTCGTACAACATGTGGACTTCTGTTCCTACATCATATTTGAGAATAAGTGAGATTAGTGAAAAAGGAACATTAAAGAATGTTGTGTCTCAGAATCTGTCGGTGGATGACGTGATAACAATTAGCGGTTGTAATCTTGAAGAAATAAATGGTGACCATCAGATAGTGGGGCTTACGGATGAATATATAATTATTCAGGGAGTAGCGACTACATATACCCAGAGTGAAAGTATGAGTTTTAATCGAATTGTACCGGACATGCTGTATGTTTGCGAACATGGAAATAGGTTGTGGGGATGTGGAAAAAATGAAATATACGCATGTAGGCTTGGGGATCCTAAAAATTGGAGAGCATATACGGGGATTGCATCGGATTCTTACGCGGTAACAGATGGCACACCGGGAGAGTACACGGGTTGCATATCATATGGTGGTTATGTATTGTTTTTCAAAGAAAATTATATTATCAGGATATACGGAACAGAACCGGCCAATTACACATTGACAACGATTGAATGTGAATCAGTAATGAAGGATGCGAGCAGGACGTTATGTGTATTAGATGGTCTTTTGTATTATAAGTCTCGAAGTGGAATATGTATTTATGACGGTTCGATTCCGCGGGATATATCGGATGCACTGGGGCCGGTAAGATACTATAAGGGAGTAGCCGGTGCGTGTAAAGAGAAATATATGATATGTGTTGAGGATTCTAACGAAAATGCACATGTGTTTGTCTATGATACCAAATTAGGGTTGTGGATGCATGAAAATGACGAAAGGATACTGGGCTTTGCCAGCGAAGAAGGTGCATTGTATTATGAAACGCAAGATGGGATAGTGCTTGTTCAGCCTGAATGTATGGATGACAGGACGTACCCAGGAATGGATATTGATTACGGAGATGTAGTTGATAAGTTATATCCGGGTGAATGGTATCCGGACTGGCGTCATTTTGAATTATACGAAGACAAAATTGAATGGATAGCAGAAACGATGGATATTGGAATGGAATATCCTGAACAAAAATACGTATCAAAAATCAATATGAGAATGGCGGTAGAAAAGGATTCCGTGCTGGAAGTGTACATACAATATGATTCAGATGGAATCTGGGAAAAAATATTTGAAATAACCGGAGCCGGTAAACGTTCGGTAACGATACCATTAAGGATTAGAAGGTGCGACCATGCGCGGCTCAGACTTCAGGGCGTGGGGCCATGTAAGGTGTATTCATTGGCCCGTGAAATAGAATGGGGAAGTGATGTGTAATGTATAAATCAAAAAGACCAAGAAAATGTGCGGATATACGACAACAACTTAATTATTTGTTGGAATATGCAGCTGCAATGTCAATGGAGATAGAAAAGGCATTTGATAATATTAGAAAAAAAGAAGAGGATGATAACCGTCTTCCTATAGGAGCAATAATAAGTGTAAAAGGTGTTGCTATACCAAATGCCGGAATGAAGTATGGAACGTGGGATGTTGATAAGGAATATGATGACTCAGTGACGTATGTAAGGACAAGATAGGAGGACAATAATGGCTAAAGTTAAGAAACCAAAGAGTGTAACAACATCAAGCGGAGGTTCCACGACAAGTACTGTTAATACAAATACAAATACCCAGAGGGGAACGGTAATAAATAATTCAACACAGAGCAATAAGGGATGGGATGTTCAGAACAGCACAGTTAATACGGTAAACAGAGGACATCAGACTTCGTATACAGATGTATCAGGATTGTCACCGGAAACAATTGCGTTACAGAAATATGTGCAGGGGAACTATAAATTTGTGCCATCTAATGTTGGACTTGATAAGAAGAATGCGGCAGAGGCTGCTTTAAGTGCTTATGGACCGTATAGTTCTGCATACTCCAACAAGATAAACAGCATGCTTGACAGTATAGTGAATCGTAAGCCGTTTAGTTATGACTTTAATAATGACGCATTATATAGGCAGTACAGGGACAATTATATATTACAGGGGCGTCAGGCAGCTCAGAATGCGGCAGCAGCAAGCGCATCACTTACCGGGGGATATGGTAATTCTTATTCGGCATCAGCGGCAACACAGGCAAATGACAGATATATGAGTGAACTTAATAACCGAATACCGGAACTGCAACAACTTGCCATGTCAGCATATGACAGAGAAAGTGACAATTTAATGAATGCATATAATGTTCTTAGTGCGGCCGAAGACAGAGAGTATGGCAGATATCAGGATGGAAGAACAGCGTTACAATCGGATAGGGATTATTACGGTGCTGATTATTACCAGAACAGAAACATGGAAAGTAGTGAGCATCAAAACGCCTTAAATAATGCCTTTAATATGCTTAATTATAGAACGGACCTTGAAAAACGTAATGTAACCGATTCTGAAGATACTGCAAGCAGTACAGAAACGAGCAGAACGGATACATACAGAGAGAGTAAAGAAAACAATAAGCAGACAACAAAGGACAAAACGACAGAGACTGTTAAACAGACTCAGAAAACGTCTTCACACAATACAAGTTCTACAATAAACAATAGTTCATCAAAAAGCTCCGGTTCGTCTTCAAAAAAAGGTAATAGTAAGTCCGGGACAAAGACATCGTCATCCAAGTTAAATGATGTTATATCCCAAGTGAAGAAACTTGAGACTAATCGGCAGAAATATGAATACATCGGAGAGTTAACGAAGAAAGGAATAATATATCCGGATGACTTCAACTATATAGTGGATTTGTTGGATATAGCAGTACCTAAAGAAGACAGATAGGAGAACGATTATGAGCCATTATGAAGATTATCTTAAAAGTGAAAAGAGAAGGAAAGGAGGCAGTGCGGTGCGCACTGTCTCTTCGAATAATAAAGGAAAAACAACTCCATATGAAGATTATTTAATGTCAGAAGCACGTAAGGAGTACTATGAAGAGAGAAAAAAAGAGGACAATATACGTTCTCTTGCTAAAGAAGCTGCAGATTTTACAAAACGCGTTGCACATAATACTCAGATGGGGATATTAGCAGAACAGACAACAACAGGTGACCCTTTTGGTGATATGATTATAGACAATGCCAATAGGGCAAGAACTGCATCACTTAAGAAAGAAAGACGGAGTATTATAAATAAAGCAGATAGTACGCATATGCCATCATATGCGCGTGATATCATAAAGGGATATGTTAATGAAGCTGGTGAAGCAGAAAAAGAGTGGGATGAATTGTCAAAGGTGAGGGCATCAAGGAATGAAGCTGAGAAGAATGGTAATATATCCTCAGACAATTACGGACGCCGGCTTGAAAGTGTGAATAATAGAATAAGTGCTATTGAGGAGAAATACGATAACATGACTCCTGTAAGTACCCAGGGAGCACAGTATGATTATTTTAATAGAAATAAGAATGCTGACAAGAACAGGGAGCTTAAAGATAGTGGTTTATTAAGACTTAGGGATAAGATTATGGAAGATAAGAAAGAAGCAGAGGAGTATGAATATTACGCTTCAATTCCTTACAGAAGTGATTATGCTGCCTATAAAAGAATAGGTGAACACAATCCTGATAATAACGCTATTAATTATGATATAGGTATTCTTGATCAGATGGAGGGCGGATGGTTCGATAATAAAAGTGATTATGATTATGCCAACATGACCGATGAAGAAAAAGGTATATATTCATATCTTGTGGGAAAAGAGGGCGTTGATAAAGCAGAAAAGTTCAGGGATTACATACAGTATACATTAACCGACAGAAGAGCACAGGCAATAGCAGATAATGTTGGCTCGGATCCTTTTGTGGCGGCTGCATATGGGTTTGGGAATGCCATAACAAATGCTCTTGTAAGGGTTCCGCAAAAAATAGCGAATGCAATAACCGGAGATTCTGCTCTTGCGTCTACCCCTCAGGAGATGGCAATGGACAAGATTAAGAATAATCTGGTTAAAGATTGGCCACAGATAACGGACAATCATTCATTAATGTCGGTCGGCTATGATTTAACTTATAATGTTGGTAATATGCTTCCGTCAATAGCAGCGTCATATGCAACGGGGGGAGTAGCTGGTGCTATCCTTGGTTCTGCCACAATGGGAGCTAATGCAGGTGCAACAGGATTTAATGATGCATGGTTAAAAGGGCACGGCAAGAAAGAGGCTACAGTATATGGTATATCAAAAGCAATACTTGAGGGCGGATTACAATATGCACTTGGTGGTATAAGTAAGCTCGGTGCCGGTAAGTCGGGGCTTGTAAAAGTAGCAGGAAAACTTAGTGATAAGGTTAAGACGGTGACAGGAAAAGCAATGGTCAATTTTGCCGGGCAAGGTGCCGGAGAGTTTACTGAGGAATACTTACAGGAAGTAATTGACCCTGTAGTGCAAAACATAACACTTGGAGAGAACAATGATGTGAGATTCTTTACAAGTGATGCTTTGTATGCCGGTATATTGGGTGCAATGAGTGCAGGGGTACTTGACGTAGGCAGCAGTCAAGCTAAAGCGAATAATGACATGGCCATATCTGAGATAGGAAGAGAGATAGTTGATGATGGTAGCATAGAGGATTATGTGACATATGCAGAGCCTGTAGAGGAGATAGGAAAGGTACTTAAGGCATATAAGGATAATCCGTCAATGATTAATGCCGGCAGATTAAGGATTGCTGTAGAGGATTCGATTGGTAAAAAAATGATGGAGGCTTCAAACAAGGAAGAACTGGACCAGGTTAACGAAGAAATGACCGAAACACTTCCGGACACTTTGACTGACGTAGTAAAAGAAGCATATGAGGATGTTGAAACAGGTTTTGTAGAACAAAATGATATGTCTGAAGAAATTGTACTTAATGATGCTGACATATCTGCCGGTAGAATCGCCGAACAGAGTGTTCGAGAAGATATGTTGTCAGATACATATAATAATCTTCCGGATAAAATGAAGGAAGTAATTGTTAACAGTGAATCAGATTCAGGTATTGAGCCGGAAGTATATCGTAATGCCATGGCTGATTATTATGAAAATGCTCGTTTGGGACAATCCCTTGAAGCAATTAACAGGACAAGCGTTTATAATAATGCGCTTACGAATACCCAGGCGCAATATGCCTATAATGAAGGTGTCAAGGCGCGTGATGACATGTATGAATCAATGGAAGCAAATGTGCCGGTAAGAAGGAATAAGGGGAAAGGTGTAGTAAGATACATCAATCAGTCAGAGATGGCAGCAGGGATAACCGCGCCTGTTAACTTTGATAAGATGGAGATTCGACAGAAAAATTCTGTACGTGCGCTAAGAACAATAGCAAGGGCTACAGGGTTTGACTTTGCATTGTACCGGTCAGAAGCCGTTAACGGACGTGTGACAGCTCCTAACGGATGGTATAACTCTGAAACTGATACAATATACATTGATGTTAACTCCGGTGATGTGGGAGAGATGGCCATGCTTAGAACTGCATCACATGAGATTACCCATTCAATTAAAGAGTGGTCACCCAAAAAGTATAGAGAACTTCAGGATTATATCATAAATCAGTTTGAGAGCGATGAAAGCCTGGAAGTAATGATTGGTGAAGAGATAAGGAAAGCTAAGTCAAATAATCACAATATGACAAGGGAAGAGGCACTTGATGAAGTTACGGCCAATGCCTGTGAGATGATGCTTCGTGATAGTAAAGCGATAATCCGTCTTGCTGACGAGAATCCGGGACTTATCGACAAAATAAAGAACGTAATCGATAACCTGGTTAACAATATAAAAAAAGCATTTGCCGGACTTGGTTCGGGTTCTCTTGAGCATAAAAGAATGTCAGAGATTCTTGAAGACTGGACCAGCGTTCAGAAAATGTGGGATGATGCTCTTGT
>SVEK01000058.1 GCA_015057405.1 Lachnospiraceae bacterium | reverse complement strand
TTCTCCGTTTTCGTTGGTAAATGAAGACGAATAAATATTTTCTTCAACATTAAATGCTATATTGCTGACTTCAACACCTGTCGACTCCTCCATCTCCTTTACGAACTTAATGCTTTTTTCAGGAGTAACCTTGGAAGGATATTTATCAACAATTGCATCGTATTTTACATCAACGTTTTCACACTGCGCCTTAAACTCTGCCTCGTTGGCTGCCAAAAGTTTAAGAGAATTAAGTTCCTGCTCCAACTGCACATTTTCCGCTTCAACAGTCTCTGCCTTTTCGCTAATTGGTGTATATCCAAAACGCATGGCAACGAAACAAACAACTGCCACAAGAACTGCAACCAATAATCTAATCTGTTTTGCATCCATATTAGCCATAATATTATCCTCCTCTGATTACTATTCCGTAATACCTGTCCCCGCATCAATATCTTCCTGTGTTGTGCCGTCTGCAGGCACTGTGCCGCCCTCAGGTATCGGCACCTCTTTTTGCGGAAATACACATGTTATGGTGAAACTTTCATTCTTAATACCGGTAGATTCATCATTGTTCTCCGTTAATGTATTAATCTGAACATCCTCAAATATCGGAAGGTTACGTAACTGAACAAGCAATTTTGCAGCTTCTATTTTGGTCGGAATTGAAATAACCAGAGTCACACCGGTTTCATTGGATGAAACCGAACTAACAAGAGTATTAGTCGGAAGCATTATTTCAAGCTGCTCAAGTATACTGTTCCAATTCTCATTATTAGTTATGGTAGCTTCATCAAATGCCTCAAGGTCATCAAGCTTACTTTCTTTGTTTTCCATCTGGGCTTTAATATCCACTATATTCTGATAACCGCTTATACTTTTTCGAAGTTCTTCCTGTCTGCTGATAGCCTGCCTGTAATTATATAAAGGCACTCCTACGAGAACTATTACCGCAAGTATAGTCAATGCAGCGGCAAGTATTGCAAATGCAGTTGCTCCCTTCTTCTCTTCTGCAGCATTATTTTTTGAAAAATCTATTGAGAATCCCGCACCACCTATACATGCCATGAATTCAGTAGAATTATCGGCCATCAATTTATTCGATTTAGGAAATTTTACATTAGGAAGGACATTAACAACCTCCAATTCAATTCCCTCAAACTCACTCATAATGAGTTTTGCCAGTCCTGCAATCTTAGAGCCACATCCTCCAACATAAATTTTAGTTATTGTAGCTTCCTTGTTCTTGGAATTATAATATTCAAGCACACGGGTAAATCCGGCAATAAGCGGTCTTACTGCATCTGTAAGACGTTTCTTACACTCATAGAGCTTTGATTCTTCTTCTGTTGCAGGCATATATTCCATCATTTCTGAATACGAACCATACAAAAGCTCGTTTTCTGCAAGTTTCATCATTGCCTGTTCAGGGGTAATAATTCCGTAATACTCTTCATCAACAAGGTGTTCAGCAAGAGAGCATGCTCCAAAACTCATATTACGCTGAAGAGCAAACTTTCCGTTTTCAAGTATTGTAAACAAGGAATTATTTTCATTAATCTGAAGATACATATCCATCCCCGAAGCCTGATTATTGCTAAGATACTGATACATGGCATTACCTGTACAATCCATTGCCACAACATGAAAATCAAGTTCTGCTGCAAGTGCATTATAATTCTTTATAACCATATCCGGCGCTGCATACAAAATAATACGCATTTCTTTTGTTACGGAGTTTCTGTCAATAACGGTATATGACAATCGGTGGTCACTTATATCCATTGGAAAATAAGTAGCTCTCTCACCCTCAATATAACTCTCAATAAGCTTTTCCTTCATATCAGGTATCATAATCTCACGACTAAGAATCTTGTTACTGGAAATAACAAATACGACATCCTTACATTTGATACCTGCGTTCTTTAGCTGGGCTTTAAGCTCCGATGAATATCTTAACCGGTCTTCAATAAGTGCATCCTCAACTGTCTGCTCAGGATTAGCAAAACAGATTGAGTTATATACCGAAGGCACTTTTTTATTATAACTAATCTCACATACCTTTGTATTAAGGTCAGTAATTTCAATACTTATTACCTTTGAAACAGCCATGTCAACCTCTTTTCCGTCCATAATGAACTATTATTTTTTGTACGTATCAACGCACATTTTATGACTTCCGGAGAAATCTGTTCCTATCTGATATACAGTTCAGAACTGTCCATAATATATACGGTACTACAAACCCCTCTGAACTATATACCATGATAAGCCGTAGTAAAAATATTTATATGCCACAATAGGCAAGGTACCAGTCTATTATACTTTCTCCGAACCATAAAGCTGTCACAATTCCTGCTGACAGATACGGTCCCATTGCAAGTACATGGTCCTTACCGCTTATTTTCATCCTTAAAATATGTATCACACTTCCGTAAGCACACCCCAGAATAAATGCCGGAATTATATATTTCCATCCAAGCACCAGACCTGCCGCTGCCATAAGTTTCACGTCACCGCCACCTATAGCCGCTCCGTTACTCACAACGAAAATAATATATAACACTGCACTTACCACAAAGAAACCTATCACATATTCATACCATATATCATAATGAAATATGACTCTGATAATACCGAGTATACCTATGAATATATTGATTCCAAAAGGAATCTCGTACGTGTGCCAGTCGATGACACTTAACACCAATAACGCAGAAATCAGAAAGCATGCCAAAATCATATCTGCAGAAAAACCGAATCTGTTAAATGTTATCACCCATAACAGACCGTTAACCGTTTCTATTACCGGATACCATACAGATATCTTCTCTCCGCATTGTCTACATCTTCCTCGCAGGAACAGATAAGAAAAAACCGGGAACAAATCATACCACTTAAGTTTATATCCACAGGTCATACAATGTGACCTTTCAGTCACTACGCTCTTACCTTCGGGGATGCGAAAGATGCACACATTAAGAAAGCTTCCAATCACTATTCCGTAAAGAAATATCACAACATACATTACCATCTGAAAATCCACTGTGTTGTCCCACTTTCCAATTGTATTTTTTGCAATACGCGCTACAAAAAATGCATATCAACCTGATATATCCGGTACGGCAGATATGGGCCCATCAGATATGAGACCTCTGCCATACCGGTAACTCACTGTAACGAGGGAGTTACGAGTGATTAAAAATTAGTCCATTTCAGGATCAGGTG
Organism: Lachnospiraceae bacterium; assembly: GCA_015057405.1. Classification (GTDB taxonomy): domain Bacteria; phylum Bacillota; class Clostridia; order Lachnospirales; family Lachnospiraceae; genus V9D3004. Next base: position 6,360 of record SVEK01000058.1, on the reverse strand, counting down.
TTGTAGTCTTTGCAACTTTTCCGTTTGTAATTGTAATGGTATAAGAACCGGAACCCACTTTAACGTTCTTCCAATCATCAGCAACTTTATTAAGACCTGCCTCAAAATCAGTATTGGTAGTCGTTGTACCTGTTGTAGCAACTGTAACTGTAATTGTTTTGTCACTTACCTTCTTCCACGTTTCCTCATCAGCAAGAGCAAGATTGCAGTATTCAACAACCGCATCATATGACTGCACATCAGCTGCAGTTCTTGAATTGCCTACCCACTTCATTACTTGTGGTGCAAGAGCTACTGCAATAATAGCCATGATAAGTACTACTACGATTAACTCTACAAGAGAGAAACCTTTGTTATTTTTCTTAATTTTGTTCATAATAACATTCTCCTTTTTTTATAAATTATATTATTATATTCTTAAACCCTCCTTAGCTGACCCCCTCTCCATCAGCATTGCGGGATTTAATTCGTGTATTACATGGCATTCATGTCACCATACATGCTGATTATCGGCATATACATTGCAAGAACCAGTATACCTACAACAACACCCATTACAACTATAATGAGCGGCTCCATAGCGGCGGTTAACCCTTGGGTTGCAAGTTCTGTCTCTTCTTCATAGTAATCGGCAACTTTATCAAGCATCGCTTCAATGTTACCGGTTTCTTCACCGATTGCTAACATGTTATGTACCATTGGCGGGAATACATCTGCTTTTCTTATCGGATTAGACAAGGATATACCCTGTTCAACTTCAGCTTTAGCTTTCTCTAACGCTCTCCTATACAATATGTTAGTCATTGATTTTCCCGTAATCTCTATCGCCTGGGATATTCCGAGACCTGAACTTACAAGAGTACTGAGAGTCCTTGCAAACTTGGCTGAATTAGACTTTACATTGAGTTTTCCGAATATCGGTGCATTGATTGCAATTTTACCAAACACCACTTTACCTGATTCAGTACCGGCATAGAACTTCAAAATAACAACCACTGTTACTGCAATCAGAATAATTACGTACCATTGATGTATAAGAATATCACTTACGGCAACTACCGCTTTTGTAATCCCCGGAAGTTCACTTCCTATTTCAGTAAACATATCCGCAAATCTCGGTATTACAAACACCGACATTACAACTACAACCAGAAATGCTACCGTTATCAGAACTATAGGATATATCATGGCTTTTCTAATCATACCCTGAAGTTTTGCAGACTTTTCAAACTGCTTGCCCATTCTGTCAAACGAAACCTCAAGGCTACCAGATTCTTCACCTGCTTCCACAAGTGTTACAAGCATAGCAGGAAATACTTTGGATTGTTTTGCCATTGCTCCGGCAAGGGTTTCCCCCTGCTCTACCAAAGACCTGGTCTCCCCCAATGCCTTCTTAAGAGTTTTATTCTCTGTCTGGTCTGCCAGCATTCTGAGAGCTTCAACAACCGTGACACCGGCATTAAGTATACTTGTGAACTGTCTGCACAATATACTTAAATCTCTCGTCTTAACCTTACCGCCACCGATATTAATATCTTTAGTAAAAATATTAGCCTGCTTAACAGATACCGGACGCAAACCGTCACTTTTTAGCTTGGCTCTGGCTCTGTTCTCATCGACAGCATCTATAGTACCTTTTACTTCTTTACCATCTTTATTGATGGCTACATATGTAAAATCAGCCACTTTACTACCTCCACCTGTTTATAATTATATAACAATTACGTGTTACATAGCTCATCCTAACATAATTGTAACATTTTTCCACATTTTATTACTTAAAACATTCGGTTTGAAAGCGCAATCGGTTCCTGGGCATAACCAAGAGCCTGTTCCTTACTGATATATCTGTTCACATATAACTCATATAAAGCATCGTCCATGGTCTGCATTCCATTTTTCTTATTAGTCTGCATAATGGAATTAAGCTGAAACGTTTTAGACTCTCTAATGAGATTGCGAACAGCCGGCGTAGCCAGCATAACTTCAAATACCGCTTTACGCCCCTTACCACCTGCCATCGGTATAAGTTGTTGGGAGATAACTGCTTCAAGCACAAGAGCCAGCTGACTCCTTATCTGGGACTGCTGATACGGCGGAAATACGTCTACTATTCGGTCTATAGTTGCTGCTGCTCCTATAGTATGAAGTGTGGAAAATACAAGATGGCCTGTCTCCGCTGCCGTAATTGCCGTCTGAATTGTATCAAGGTCTCTCATTTCCCCGACAAGAATAACATCAGGGTCTTCTCTAAGAGAGGACACTAACGCGTTGGTATATGATTTGGTATCAATTCCTATCTCTCTTTGGTTAACCACGCTCATTCTATGCTTGTGAAGGTACTCTACCGGATCCTCTAATGTAATAACATTATACGCATAAGTTGAGTTAATCATATCAATAAGCGATGCAAGAGTTGTTGACTTACCGCTTCCTGTAGGACCTGTCACAAGTATAAGACCTCTTTTTTTGTGAATAAGCTCCTGAACTGATTTGGGTACACCAAGCTCATCAGCAGAAGGAATCTCTTCTGCAACAAGTCTGATGACTGCTGCCACAGAACCTCTCTGGTGATACACGTTAACACGATATCTTCCCACACCTCTTATTGAATAGGAAAAATCGATTTCACCCTGTTCCTCAAATCGCAAAACCATACTTTCCGGTATTAATGAGTACGCAAGTTCATGCATATCATCCGGCATAAGTTTTGGATAATCCAAATCCACCAACTTACCAAATACTCTCACTTTTGGCGGAACACCAACTGTAAGATGCAAGTCTGACGCATTAAGTTTTGTAGCTTCTTCTAACAATTCATTAATTGTAAACATAGATTTATACCTCGTCTTCACTCGTATATACTATTCTCTTTAACTCTTCAACAGACGTAACGCCTTCTTTTACCAGGCGTATCGCACTGTTCTTCAATGTGCTCATACCCTCATGTATGGCAAGTTTCTCAATCTCCTCTGTAGTTGCTTTAGCAGCTATACTGTTACGAAGCCTGCGACTTATGTTCATAATCTCGTACACACCTATACGACCTTTATATCCGGTTTCATTACATTGGACACATCCGCAAGGTTCATATATTATCTGTTCTTTTTCTGCCGGTACTCCCATCAGTTTCTTTTCCTGTTCATTAGCGACCTTTGATTTTTTACAATCGCATAATCTTCTTGCAAGACGTTGCGCTATAACACCAACTGTAGAATCCGCTATCAGGTACGGATCAAGTCCCATATCTACAAGACGGGTAATAGAAGCCGCCGCACTGTTGGTATGAAGAGTACTTACAACAAGATGTCCCGTTATGGAAGCCGTTACTGCTATACTGGCAGTCTCTTCATCTCGAATCTCTCCAATCATTATTATATCCGGGTCTTGTCGAAGGATTGACCTTAGAGCATTGGCAAATGTCATATCTGCTTTAACATTAACCTGCACCTGATTAATACCATCGATATTAGCTTCCACAGGATCTTCAACGGTAACAATATTAACATATTCACTGTTAAGTTCACTGAGTGCCGTATACAGTGTAGTAGATTTACCACTTCCCGTAGGTCCGGTTACAAGTATAATTCCGTTTGGATTAGCAAAGATTCTGTCAAACTTTTCAAGTTCTGCATCGTTAAATCCAAGATGCCTTTTATCTCTTGACAATGTCTGCTTAGAAGTAAGTCGCATAACTACCTTTTCACCAAACACTGTCGGAAGAACTGATACACGGATATCATATTCCGTTCTGTCAACGGTTACAGTAATTCGTCCGTCCTGAGGCTTACGTTTTTCGGATATATCCATATTGCCTATAATCTTAATACGGGTTATTATTGCAGGAAGCATATTAATCTGATACGAACCGCTGTTTTGCATAACCCCGTCTACTCTGTAGCGAACTCTTATTTTATTCTCCATCGGTTCGATATGAATATCGCTGGCTCTTTGATAAACAGCCTGTTCAATAATACGCTTAACAAGAATAACAATCGGCGCATTTTCTACAGTTTCATCTACTACTTCCTCTTCCTCTTCGGCAAGCTCCATTTCTTTATTATAAAGTTCTGCAACTGCCTGAGTCTCAGCATGTCCGTAATACTTGTCAATTGCTGCCATGATTTCACTTGTAGTTGCTATAACAGGAGTAATCTGCATTCCGGTTATAACCTGCAAATCATCTATAGAAATAATATCAAGCGGGTCACTCATTGCAACCCTTAAATACTGTGAATCAAATGCGTCAAACTCAAACGGCATCATGCAAGACCTCTTAAGCATGGTTCCGTCAGGCACAAGTTTTAAAATATCTGAAGACACTTCATAGCGGGACAATTCAACCATATCATAACCGGTCTGCTTATGAAGGGTATATGCCACCTGTTGTTCATTTACATATCCTTCCTGAATAAGCAAAAGTCCCAATTTAATTCCATTTTCTTTCTGTTTCGCAAGAGCCTCTGCAAGCTGTTCTTCCGTAAGCACGCCTGCCGCAATAAGCATATCTCCGATTCGTTTTTTTTGTTTCCTGATTACTGCCATTAGTCCACCCCTATATTAAAATTATCGTCTGTTAAGATAATGTCCCATATAACTCTTCATATCTAACTGCCAGTTACCCATGTGAGCCTTTCTCCAGTGGTCCTGATGGTCCTTATCGGAACTCCATTCAGTATTATTATACAACCACTGCTCCATCTCCTTCTCCGTTTCAAACGCAGGCATATTATGATTTACGACTTCTTTCATATACTCATTATTGAAAAAATATGCCGCTTCTTCATGACAAAACTCTATCACGGTAAATGTCGGGAATTCCATCATCAGCGTTTTGGTCGATTCATGAACACGAACAATTCCTTTTTCTGCATATCCCATCCAAAAATCAGAACGTTCATTTTTTCCGAGAATATCATAAATCAAATACTGGTTCTGCATTATAAGATATCTGTCCTGACACTGCTTTGGCAAAGAACCTACAAGTTTTTCATAAACCTCGGTGCCTTCATTGCCAATCACATTTCTAAACACAGGAACAACCGACACAAAACATTTCAACTGAAATCCGTCCATAACCATAAGCATGTTACGTATCATCAGCTTTTTGTCGTCATTATCAAGTTCTGCAAGAAATCCGGTAACTTTTTCAACACCCATCTCCATGTATGCCCTACCGTTACATATAAACATATACCGTTTTATGCATTCCCTGTATAATGTTCCCTCTTCAACAAGCCCAAAACTTTTAAGCATATTTTCATATCCCGAATATGACCCGTCACATGCCTGTCCCGCCTGTTCATTGTAATACAACACCATAGCATCCGATGTATCAGCATCTGCAATAGGTTGTGGATGAATACCGTACTTTCCCTTGAAATGTTCCGTTAGATTATGATTATTACAAATCACACTAAACAATCCGGAATATTTTTCATCTTTCCAAAAATCTTTCTGCCACATACAGTACATTTTTTCAATATAGTCAAAACGTTCAGACTTTTCAAACACTGACATCAGTGCGTCTATTCTCTCTTTTTGCCCGTTGCATCCTACGTATATGTATTCTGCAAGCATCATAAGTTCTCTATTGTTAAACAGATACATCCATCCCTGTTGCGCCTGACCTTCTCCAAGGGATATTCTGTCAAATAATTCTTTATAATATGTATTAGGTTCCGAATTAATAACCTCATTTTCATCTGACTGCAAGGCTTTTTTCTTAAGATAGTCCGCCGTCTCAGATAATTTCGTTACAATATACATACGACTACCTCTTTACAGCTCGTTCCAGCTCATCAATACTGCCCTTAAGCGCTCTCGGTATTTTTTCCGACGATTCTTTAATCTGACCGGCAACATCACCTAATGTCTTGGCAATTCCTGCCATTTCAGTATCAAATGCTTTAAATGTAGCTTCTACATCGTTATTAACCAGCGTTCTGTACTTTGAAGATTCTTCGGTAACTGTGGCAATATACTGCTGAAGATTATCATTAAGCGTATCCGTTACATTTTTCACCTCTGCAATATATTTTTGCAATTCATCAGCGGATGCTGACATATTCTCACTTGCTTTTACCCACTCTTTCTGCTTGTTGTCAAGTAGTGTCACAGTATCTGTAGCATAATTCTGCTGAGCATCAATAAATTTATCAACAGATTTACCAACACTCTCACAATAACCGGCCATATTGGCACTCATAGCAGTAATCTCACCATGCTGAGCCGTAACCGTACTTTGTATCGCATTCTGCATCTGCTTCATATCGGCAAGGGCACCTGCAATACCCTGTTCCGCCGCACTTGCTTCCCCTGTACTCTTTTCAATACTATCTATAGCCTTTTGCAAACTGT
>SVEK01000016.1 GCA_015057405.1 Lachnospiraceae bacterium | reverse complement strand
TCTTGTAATGAATAACGCCACAAGAGATACAACTAAAAATACTATAATCTGTACTATCGTTTCCCCTCCCAAAAGCGAAACGATATATGCCACAGTTGCACCTACTGCAAACCACACCGAAGTAAGTCCCATTGTGGCAAGCTCAACCAGAATACATACTGCAACAACTATCAACCAATAATACGCCGGCATGTTATCAACCCCTTTCGTAATAATAACACATTTATTATATATAAATTCACGAGTTCCGTAAAAGCAACCGAATTACATTATATAACATTTTTACAAATATGACAAGGAACTCATATACATAAGTATACCTGCAGCCACTGAAGCATTAAGAGATTCTGTTCGGCCTTTCATCGGAATTCTCACCAGTTTGTCGCAGTTTGCTATACATTCTTTTGAAATACCCTTTGATTCATTTCCAATGATAATGGCAAGCTTATCCGGATAGCTGACTTCCCTGATATCCTCACCCTCTAAAGCAGCTCCCATTACCGACACACCTTTTTGTCTGCATGATGCTATTATTTCTGTTGTCTCATCAAAATACGCAAATGGAACTCTAAGAACAGCTCCCATGGTAGAACGTACTACTTTAGGATTGTATGCATCAACTGTTCCTTTATTCATTAATATTCCATTAAATCCTGCTGCCTCAGCTGTTCGAAGAATGGTTCCCAGATTCCCCGGGTCCTGAAGATTATCAAGAATAATATACCTTTCCACGCCGTCTTTTTCATAGTTAGAAGATGTCATAATATCTTCTAAAGAATAATCAGACATTTTCACGGTTGCGACCATCCCCTGCGGCGTTACGGTATCAGACATACCGGAAAACACATTGTCCTTAACTACATCATATTGGCACTCTGTTATAAATGCTTTATCTTCACCATTCAGCACTTCCCACATACTTTCTGATACATACACATGAATAGCAAGTTTATGTTTTACAGCCTCGAATACCATCTTACGACCTTCAACTATATAGCATTTTTGTGCCTTTCGTTCTCTACTGTTTTTTAATAATTTTGCTACATTTTTTACATGCGCATTTTTAAAACTTTCTATCATCCCGTTCTACCTTCCTTAACTTTTCAAGATTATCATTGTCACCAAGAACAACCAACAGATCATTTCCCATCAAAGTTTTCTTCGGGTCAGGGTTAATAATCATCTCTTCATCCCTTTTAATTCCAATTACATTTACTTTATACCTGGCACGTAAATCAAGTGAAATAAAAGTATGTCCTATCCAACTTTCAGGCAAAGGCAACTCAACAATACTGTATGTATCAGACAATTCTATTGCATCAAAATAATTGCCGCGCACTAACTGATTACCTATACGGATTCCTGATTCCTGTTCCGGAAATACTATACTGTCTGCCCCGACTTTTCTAAGAATTCTTGCCTGAAGTTCACTACCTGCTTTAGCAAGTATCATCTTTGCACCTGACTCTTTAGCAAGTATAGTTGCCATTACACTTGCTTCCAAATCATCACCTATTCCGATTATCACCGCATCATAATTAGACAAGCCCAGTGACCCTATAAAATCTTTATTAGTCAGGTCCCCAACCTCAGCATAAACTACATAATCCGCAACCAAATCTACCATCTCCGCGTCTCGGTCAACAACCATAACTTCACACGAAGAATCAGCAAGACATTTTGCCAGGCTCAAGCCAAATTTTCCAAGTCCAAGTACGGCAAACTCCTTTTTTTTCACCACAAGCACCTCCAAGTCAGTAATCAAAAATAACAAATTCTAATAATTAAAGTCAATCTTAATCCCTTTAAGGTCTTCTTCTATCATGTTATTCTGTTTCATAATTTTAATTATATTACTCTGCGCTATTTCCATATTTGATATATTTTTCGTATCAATATTCATCTGCATATCAATTCTGTCAGTTTGCGCTATGTCCCAAAGCAAATCTTCCTGCTCTTCTTTTTCTTCTTTCATCTCTTCAAGACGCTCTTCCTGTTCTTCTTTCTTTTCTTCCGCCTTCTGAGCCTGTTCAACTGCTTCTTCGGCACGTTCCTGGGTACTATCAACACCTTCACGAATAAAGGCTGTCATAATGTCTTCATTAGCCGCTTCCAATATTTCTTCTGCTGCTCTCTTTGCTTCACCCATGGACTTCATCTGATTCTGCGGCTGGTTAATATCCATATCCGTCTCTGTTTTTATCAGCATACCAATGCTTGCATTAGCTTCGTCTATTTTATTAATATACTGCCCCTTGGCACTGTTAAGCGCAAGCACTCTGTCCTGATACTCCGTACGCGGCATATTCTGCAGTTCCTTCAATCTTTGTATTTCCTCTTTTGAAAATCTTTCAACGGGAACATTATTTCTGTAATCCTGATACTTTTCCAAAAGCAGAAGGTCTTTATGTTCTGACGATTCCTCATCGATTCCATACTCTTCCATAACCTGCTTTTTACTATCTTCAATGCTCTTTAACACCTTATTGTATTCTGCAATCTCTGCACGCTTTATTTCTTTTATTTTATGAATATTCTCTTTTGACTTATCAAATTCTATATCTTTTTCCCATGCTTCCCCAACGAAATGCATTGCCTGTTTTCTTGCCATTGCGCGTTTATTTTCTGCTTCATCTCTTGCGGCACTGTTTATGTTAAGATTACCGGCAAATAATACATTTGTTTTTTTATCGCAAGCTTTGTTGCCGGCATAATCCGCAAAACCATTTGAGATGTTACTGCCCGCATTAACTGTAATCTTCATATAACCATCCCCTTCAACACAATTAGTATACAACCATTACAAATCTATAACATACGAAAATATCACTTATCCCATATATCGAACAATTCTTATCCAACCCTTACCTTTGCTACAGGATAATGTCGGTTATTTCCATGATGGCCATTAATATTAAATAATAAAGCAAGGGAAATAGGTCCTACTCTTCCTACAAACATGGTTGCACAAATCACAATTTTACCGGGTACTGACAAGTCTCCTGTCATACCGCGACTTAGTCCTACTGTCGCAAGTGCAGACATGGTTTCATATAATGTGTCAAGAAAATCCTTCTGCTCAATAATACACAATGCTCCCATTGCAAATACGAGCATTGAAACACTAACTACTATTACAGCAATTCCTTTTCGCACATTTTCAGAAGATATACTTCTTCCGAATACTTCAGTGTATTGCTTATTACGAACAATGGCAACTGCAGTCAGAATAATCATGGCAACCGTCACCGTTTTTATACCGCCTGCCGTTCCCGAAGGAGAACCACCTATAAACATAAGGATTAAAGAAACAAACGCTGATGCATCTGTAAAATTTTCCTGAGGAATTGTATAAAATCCTGCTGTTCTCGTTGTTACAGACTGGAAAAAAGAAGCCTGCAGCTTTTCCCAACCCGACAATTTTCCAATCGTATTCGGATTGTTATACTCAATGGCAAATATAAGAACCGTTCCAAGAAGAAGTAAAATTAATGTTACAAATAAGACAAGCTTTGTATGAAGTTCAAATCTGTTCCATATTGACTTTGGAGTTAACTTACGATTTTTTTTGCGAATTGCAAGGAAATCCCACCAGACAGGGAACCCTATACCACCCAAAATAATTAGACTCACGGTTACTGAATTAACGATAACATTATCGCGATATACTGCCAGGCTTGAATCTCCGATAAGATCCATTCCGGCATTACAAAACGCAGATACAGAATTAAAAACAGAATAAAAAATACCGTTCAAACCATAATCAGATATGAATACTGTCATATACAAAAGTGCACCTATTCCTTCAACAATAAGTGTGCCTTTAAGAACTCTCTTGGTTAGCTTAACTAATCCGTTCAAACTATCCAGATTATATGCATCCCTGATTAACAGTCTGTCCTTCAAAGTAATTCTGCTTCCAATTACAAGTAATGTAAATGTAGTAAATGTTACGATACCAAGACCACCAAACTGAATCAGCACAAGTATAACGACCTGTCCAAACACACTCCAGTGTTCTGCTGTAGACACTGTCGTAAGACCTGTTACACACACTGAAGTAGTCGCTGTAAACAAAGCATCCACCGGATTGGTCCATACGCCTTCCTTTGACGATATAGGAAGCATCAGAAAAAACATACCTACAAGTATTGCGCTAAGAAAACCAAATGCAATAATCTGTGTTGTAGTAAGTCTTCTTTTTAAATGTCCTGACATTAGCAACCAACCCTCTCACAATACTCTGTAGTCATTTCATGTTCCCGGTAATTACCTGTAACGATTCACACACGTTGATATTATACCACGTCGACTGACGTCTCCGCGAAGGCATTTCCCTTATAGAGCTCCCTGTACATGCACGGAGCTCTGCAAGGCTCATTATATCATAAATCAACCACAGTTAACAACATTCGTTCTATAATAGAGTTACCCGAAATCTGATGTTACATTTATCAGATTTTAGATGCACAAAAAATTACTGCATCTGCATACTAGCAACTTTTTCAAATCTTCCGGCAACAACAAAAATACTCTATCTAATGATTATATATACAGTATAAATCACATATAACAATACACATAATGCGCCTTCAACTCTGCTTGTTTTCTTTTTTGAAAATGCCAGAATAAGCATCAATACTGTTACAAAAATCAATATTCCGGTATCAATTACCAGCTCTGTTACAACATGAATAGGACTCAATATTGATGCTATTCCAAGTATGAACATGATATTGAATAAACACGACCCTACGGCATTACCAAGCGCAATTCCCGAATCACCTTTGCGGGCAGCAATAAGTGAAGTCATAAGTTCCGGCAAGGAAGTTCCGCATGCTATAATAGTTAATCCTATCAGCGTATCACTCATTCCCCATGATTTTGCAATAAGACTCGCATTATCCACAACAAGATTACCGCCCCAAATTATAGCTGCAAGGCCGACTATGACTGCAATAATACTTTTGGGCACGGACATGGTTTTTAGCGGTTCGCCTTCAGTGCGGTTTTTAATTGCACTTCGAAGTACAATAACCAAATACACTATCATGGCAACTAATAACAAAACACCTTCAATTCTGCTTATTTTATGGTCAAATATAAGTAAGAACAGTCCTGCCGAGACACCGATATTCCACCACATATCACGTCCTATGATTTCCTTCTGAGACACTATCGGAAGCGTTATTGCGCTTATACCGATTACCATAAGCAGATTAAATATATTGGAACCTATAATATTACCTAAAGATATATCACTGTTACCTGAAAGCCCTGCCGTTATGCTTACCGCAGCCTCCGGTGCACTGGTTCCCATGGCAACAATTGTAAGCCCGATTACGACAGACGGTACTTTTAAGATACGGGCAATGGAAGATGACCCATCTACAAAACAATCAGCACCTTTAACCAACAAAACAAATCCAACAATTAACATCACATACATCATAGTAAAAAACCTCGCTTTCTGCGCCACACGCAATTGTATTTTGAAATGTAGTGCAGAAAAAAAGACTTTTACTGCACTCAAATAATGCAATAAAAGTCTTGTTACATACATGTATTGTATGGACAATATCCGGTCAGATTAATCCGACGTGATGACGAATATTATCACATCCTGAAACCAAGATGCCAACTACTCCCTAATATTATTTACTATATACCACAATTAGAAAATCATGTCAACAATACAATCTGTAATTTCATTTAATTATCATTCATCTTGGCAAGTTTTGCTGCCTGATCGGCTGCGATAAGAGCCTGAATTACTTCTTCTATATCACCATCCATTATCTCTGCAAGCCTATGACTTGTAAGCTTAATTCTATGGTCTGTCACTCTACTTTGCGGATAATTGTACGTCCTTATTTTTTCAGAACGGTCTCCGGTACCAACTTGGCTCCTTCTTGCCTCAGCTTCAGCATCATGAGCTTTAGCACACTCTAATTCATAAAGTCTTGAACGAAGAACCTTAAGAGCTTTATCCTTGTTCTTAAGCTGGGATTTTTCATCCTGACAGGATATAACAATACCTGTCGGAATATGAGTAAGTCTTACGGCTGAGTCTGTTGTATTAACGCACTGTCCACCATTTCCCGATGCTCTGAACACGTCAAACTTACAGTCGTTCATATCAATCTGAACGTCAACTTCTTCTGCCTCCGGCATAATAGCCACGGTTGCAGTTGAAGTATGAATTCTTCCGCCACTCTCTGTTACCGGAATTCTCTGAACCCGGTGAACACCACTTTCATATTTCAAAACTGAAAATGCGCCCTCACCATTAATCATGAAGACAACTTCCTTAAATCCTCCAAGACCGTTTTCATTGGAGTTCATCATATCTATCTTCCAGTTCTTACGCTCTGCAAATCTGCAGTACATTCTGAACAAGTCTGCAGCAAACAGTGCAGCTTCATCTCCGCCGGCACCACCACGAATCTCCACAATAACATTTTTACTGTCATTAGGATCTTTAGGTAACAATAGAATCTCTAATTCTCTTTCAACTACGTCTACTCTTTGACGGCACTCTGCAAGTTCTTCTTTTGCGAGTTCACGCATTTCTTCGTCTTTTTCTTCCTCGAGTATTGCAAGACTGTCAGCAATACCATTCTGAATATCACAGTATTCTTTATACTTTTCAACTATTGGAGTAAGTTCGTTCTGTTCCTTCATCAATCTTCTGTACAAGGACTGGTCATTAAGAACATCCGGACTACTAAGCTCATTAATCAATTCTTCGTGACGAAGTACAACATCATCTAAATGTTCAAACATAATATATCTCCTCTCAAATGCTTAAGGTCGGACAGCCCATACTACTCTGTCAAGACCTGCATAATCCTTTTCCACTCTAATATCCGTAAAACCATTATCGAATAATATACGCGATACATCTTCTGCTTGAAAACAACCTATTTCAAACATTATCAATCCACCATTTACAATATGATTCCCGGCACCTTTTACTATTTGGCGATAAAAATCTAATCCATCACTTCCTCCCGCCAAAGCAAGCACAGGCTCATGTTCAATAACCTCCGGCATAAGTTCTTCCAACTCTTTCGGAGTAATATATGGCGGATTAGATACCACAATATCATAAGCTCCAAAAATGTTGTCCCACACATCGCTTTTAACAAACTCTATGTCCACCCGATTATTTTTCGCATTACATTTCGCCACACTTAATGCTTCATCAGATATGTCCGTTGCCGTTACATTACACGGATTACCCAGTTTAGCAATGCTTATGGCTATACAGCCCGAACCGGTACACATATCAAGCACTTTTTTTCCTGCCGAATGCTTAATAGCAAGTTCTGCAAGAATCTCCGTATCCTGCCTTGGAATAAGAACAGATTCATTAACAATGAAATCAATACCCATAAACTCCTGAATTCCGGTAATATACTGCAATGGGACTCTATTTGCCCTAATATCAATCATTTTCTTATAATTACTATATGAATCATCGTCACACTCATCATTTATTTTCAAATAATACTCGCTGCGACTTATTCCCAAACAATAGGACAGCAGATACCATGCATCAAGCTGAAATTCTTCAATTCCTGCCTTCTGTAAAGTATCTGCTCCTATACGAAGCATATCCTGCAACCTAATCATGGTCTGTCATCCTCAAAAAAGTCATCTTCTAACAAGTCATCTACACTATCTTTTACTTCTGACTTTTCATCTGACCTTCCCGGGACTTTATCATTACCATCCTTTTCCGAATTAGCTTCTGTATCGGAATCGTTAGTATTTTTGTCATCCATAGCAAAATATCTGTCTAAAGCCTGAAGAATGTCATCCGAATCATCGTCGCTGTTTTTTTCTGCTTCATTATCAAGTACTGTTGAATGCACATTGTCATCAGTCACTTCAATGTCATGACCTTTTTTTCTTCTGCGGCCATATCTGCTACCCGAACTCTGATACTCCTTCCAATCAAACACAGCTTCAACTGAAGCAATTGCAACTTCCAGCATATCTTCATCAGGTTCCTTTGTTGTAAGCCCCTGTAACCATAAGCCCGGCTTACTAAGTATATTAACAATAATATTATCTGACGTACCTGCAAATCTTATAAATTCATAAGCAATTCCTGCTATTACAGGCACAAGAACAACTCTAAGTAACAATCTTAACCATACGACATCCACTTTAATAAATACAAAGACGATTATACTGATAAGAACTACATACAACAGAAAACTTGTTCCGCATCTTTTGTGTTCCTTCGACTGTCTTTTTGCATTATTAATATTAAGGTCAAAACCTCTCTCAATACAATTGATTACTTTATGTTCCGCTCCGTGATACATAAACACACGCTTAATATCCTGCATCAGGCTTATTAACTTTATGTATATAACAAACACCACCAGACGAATTATACCTTCAATCAGGCTTCTCATTCCGTACGATGTTACTTTTCCCTTAAACAATTCTGAAAGAACAAACGGAATAACAACAAATATTCCCACAGCAAGAATTACTGAAAGAACCATTGTGAGAGCCATGGCTACAGATTCTCTCTTCTCTTTTTTATCGGAATTATCAGGGGCCTGCAAACCGTTTTTAACGATGGTTCTGCTCTTGCCGGTTTCTTTGCTCTCCGTAGCATCTTTCCATTCAAAAACTTCTATAACTCTATCATCGGACTTACTATTATCAGCTTCCGACTCATAATCAGCTTCTTTTTTTTCTGACAAACTATCTTTATTGTCTTCATCATAAAAACTTGCAGAATATGACAAGGTCTTCATTCCAAGAGACAAAGAATCTATTAATGATGCTATTCCTCTGAAAAATGGAAATCTGAATAATGCAATCTTATCACCAAGTCCTACATATATATCTTTAGATACTTCTATATCTCCATCCGGTTTCCTGACTGCCAAAGCATAATTTGACTTATTTTTCATCATAACGCCTTCAATAACAGCCTGTCCGCCTATACCTGATGGTTTCATACAATCACATCCTTATGAAGTAATTTATCTCCGTATATTTCAATGCAAAATCAATCCGCTGGTCCTGCATGAGAACATAGAATGTCGCTTGCGACATTCTCCGCCTGGGTTGCGTTAGCAACATTCTCTACCTACAGCGGGTTATGTTAACAACATTTGCTGCTTCGCTACAGTGCAAGTCTTGCGAAGCGTTCTTGCTTACCGGAATAATTTCAATGAAATTTCCTGATAAGCAAAAATAGGTCAGGATAGACTTACCCTATCCTGACCTAATATATCACTAATTAGTTATTCTGTGTCAAACCATACTTACGGTTGAACTTATCAATTGCACCTCTAGCTGTTACAGAACGCTGCTGTCCTGTATAGAAAGGATGGCACTTAGAACAAACTTCAACATGGATATTATCTTTTGTTGAACCTGTCACGAATTCATTACCGCAGTTGCACACAACCTTTGCCTGATAGTATGTTGGCTGGATATCTTCTCTCATTTTATTCACCTCTTTACACGTATTCAATTGTCTTCTGACAAAACAACTACCTAAGTATAGCATAGCTTTTCTACGTTTGCAAGCACAATTTATACGATTTTCACTTTCTTAATCATCTCAACAAATTCGTTATTATTCTTTGTTCTGACAAACATATTGATAATCTGTTCTACAGCTTCTTCTGACTTTAAGCCGTTCATCGCTCTTCTCATAAGGAAGCTGGCTTCCATCTCAGGCTGGGTAAGCAATAAATCTTCTCTTCTTGTACTTGATTTTGGCAAATCAATAGCAGGGAATATTCTTTTTTCCGAAAGATTCCTGTCAAGAACAAGCTCCATATTACCGGTACCTTTAAACTCCTCAAATACCACATCATCCATTCTGCTTCCTGTATCAACAAGAGCAGTAGCAAGTACGGTAAGACTTCCGCCTTCTCGCATATTTCTTGCAGCACCAAAGAAACGTTTCGGCATATACAATGCTGCCGGATCAAGACCACCGGAAAGAGTTCTGCCACTAGGCGATATTGTAAGATTGTATGCCCTTGCAAGTCTTGTAATACTATCAAGAAGTATCATTACATCTTTTCCGTGTTCCACAAGTCTCTTAGCTCTTTCAATAACCATCTCAGATACACGCTTGTGATTATCAGGCAATTCATCAAATGTTGAATATATAACTTCAACATGTTCCCCTTCAATAGATTCCTTGATATCAGTAACTTCTTCAGGACGTTCATCTATGAGAAGAATAATAAGATGCATCTCAGGATGATTCCTCGTTACCGCTTTAGCAACCTGTTTAAGAAGTGTTGTCTTACCGGTCTTAGGCTGTGATACTATCATTCCTCGCTGACCTTTTCCAATTGGCGAAATAAGATCAACCATTCTCATTGCCGTAGCTGCCCCTTCTGTTTCAAGACGTATTCTCTCATTCGGAAATATAGGAGTTAAATCTTCGAATTTTGTTCTGGTTGCTAACACACTCGGACTGAATCCATTAACACTTTTTAAGTACAATAATGCAGAAAACTTTTCATTTTGATTACGAATTCTTGTATTTCCAACAACGATATCACCGGTACGAAGTCCAAATCGTCTTATAAGTGCCGGCGATACATACACATCCCGGTCTCCCGGCAAATAATTGTCACAACGTACAAAACCATAACCGTCTGACATCACTTCAAGAATTCCGCTTTTAATCTCACCGCTGTCAAGCTGATCCATCTCAGTCGGTGTGACTTTTCGTTCTTCCGCAACGCGTCTTTCATCAATTATTTTCTTTTCTTCATGTGTTTTTTTCTCTTCAACTGACTTTCTTTCTTCGACCGACTTTCTTTCTTCGACTGACTTTCTTTCTTCGCCACTACCGGTCTTTTTAACCATTCTTGAATTTTTCTGATTATTATTCTTATATGGTACACTTCTATCGGAAACATGAGCTCTGTCCGAACTCTGTTTTTTATCCGTCGTATATTTTGGTACAGACTGCGTTTCTGTCGGTTGTTCTTTTGTCGCTTCCTTTGGCACTGATTGAGCCTCTGCCTGCTGTTCTTTTGCTGCTTGCTTTGACACTGCTTGAGGCCCTGCCTGTTGTTCTTTTGTTATTCGTTTTGATGCAGATCTTTTCTCTGCCGGTCGCTCTTTTGTTGCCTTCTTTGATGCCGATTGCTGCTCCGGCATTACCGTTTCTGCTTCAGCTTGTTGCAAGTTGCCGCCGGACTTTTCTTTACTGGATTTATCTTTTTTTGCCGCCGCCTTTGGTTTAGCCTTGTCAGTTTTCTTAATCGTTTCAGAATCTTTTGGCACCTTTTTTTGTTCTTCATTTGATGTTTCATTTTTGTCAAAAGCAATAAGATAATCAATTAGTTCCTGCTTTTTAAGAGATGTAACTCCCTTAATGTTCTTCTCTTTAGCAATTGTTTTCAATTCTGCCAAAGACATTTTGGAATATTCCATACAAATCCTCCGTTGAAAAATAAAATGGTAAAATAGTTATCATTGATTTTTTTGAAAATAGATTTTTATTATATTTTTTTTAATATCATTAGGGAAATAATGATGTTCAGATTATGTTCGAACATCCAAAGTGAATATAAACACAGTTATTATACACAATGAACCTCAAATTGTAAAGACTATCCTTTGCTTTACTTAAACAAAAAATGCTCAACTCTGCGACAAAATATTTAAAGCTTTCTCATACTTAAAACGCCACCAATTTAGTTGTTCTTCACTCACTGTTGTTTTATCATATATTCTGCTCTCGTCCATATTATGTGCAAGATCTCCAAGTTTAACAATTTTTGCAACAGGATTTGCTGCAATTCGCTTTATATATTCAAAATAGTCCTCCGAATCATCGTGAGTCAGTATTTTTAAACACTCAATTACATTCTCCGGAAATACTTCCGAAAGTTCTTCCATTGTTACATCTGTATCTTCAACAACATCATGTAAAATTGCGACACAGGTTGTCAGTTCATCTTTCATTCCTTCGGCAACATGCATAGGGTGAAAAATGTACGGAACCCCGTTTACATCCTTTTGTCCGTGATGAGCATTATAAGCTATTTCCATTGCCTTACTTGTAAGCATTGTATATATCATGACTATCCCCCTGTATTACTATTCTTTCTGTATTACTAAACTTTCTTTATTACTAAACTTTTCCCTGTATCAATTACATCACGATACGACATACCAATTAAAATGGCTCCGGCTCCCCGGTGCCTGGTATGCTATCAACTCATATCTACTTAACACAGCCAATAAGCTCATTAATATCGTTTATTCCGTTCTTTTCCATAAATGATGCAATACCATCAACAACATCAATTGTCGCAGTCGGATTATTAAAATTAGCCGTTCCCACAGCTACCATTGAAGCTCCGGCCATGATAAACTCAAGTGCATCCTCAGCATTCTGAATACCTCCCATTCCGATAATCGGAAGGTTAACAGCCTGAGCAACCTGATAAACCATTCTTACAGCAACAGGCTTAATAGCAGGACCTGACAATCCCCCTGTTTTATTGGCAACAGCAAAACATCTTCTGTTAATATCGATCTTCATTCCGGTAAGAGTATTAATTAGTGATACCGCATCAGCACCGCCACTTTCAACTGCACGAGCCATTTCTGTTATATCGGTTACATTTGGACTAAGCTTCATAATAACCGGTTGCTTTGCAACTTCCTTTACAGCCTTGGTTATCTCATAAGCTGCATCAGGATTCTGACCAAACGCAATACCACCTTCTTTTACATTAGGACAAGATATATTGATTTCAAGCAAATCAACATCTTCCTTTGCAAGACGCGAAACCACATCAACATAATCTTCCTTTGTCTTTCCGCATACATTTACAATTATCTTTGTATCATATTTTTTCAAAAAAGGTATATCTCTCTTAACAAATGTGTCAATTCCCGGATTTTGTAATCCTATGGCGTTAATCATTCCGCCATAAGTTTCTGCTATACGTGGTGTATTATTACCCGGCCACGGAACGTTGGCAACACCCTTTGTAGTAACAGCTCCGAGCCTTGATAAGTCAACAAACTCAGAAAACTCTATTCCTGACCCAAACGTACCCGATGCTGTCGTTACAGGATTCTTCATCTCAACACCTGCAATATTCACCTTCATATTCATGAAAAATCCACCTCCTTAGCATTAAATATAGGACCGTCTTTACAAATTCTTTTATTTTTAACCATGCTGTGACTGTCAATTTCAGTGGAATTACAAACGCATGCAAGACATGCTCCAATTCCACAAGCCATTTTCTCTTCAAGTGAAATCCATGCAGTCATTCCGTTTTCGTCAGCATACTGCTTAAGGCCTCTAAGCATAGGAATCGGTCCGCATGCAAATAATACATCAGCTTCAATGCCATTATTTTTAATCGCATCTATTACGTTTCCTTTTGTTCCCACACTTCCGTCCTCAGTTGAAACAAACACATCTCCATAAGGAGCAAATTCATCATTCATATATATAAAATCACGATACCCAAGCACAACACTCTTATTACATTTGAGTTCCTTAGCTAATTTTAACATTGGTGGTATTCCTATTCCGCCACCGATAATAATCGCTTTTGAATCAGCATTAATATTACTTGAAACTATCGCATCCAAATACCCGTTTCCAAGCGGTCCTATAATATCAAGTTTATCACCTTTGTCTTTGGCCGCAAATTCTTTGGTTCCTCTTCCCGCAATTCTGAAAACAATTCTTAAAAGTCCCTTGTCTGCATCTGTATCACATATACTTATCGGCCTTGGCAACAACTCACTTTTACTGTCACAGTATATCGAAACAAATTGACCGGGTACTGCGCATTTTGCTATATCATCTGCAATAATCCACATACTTACAATCTCATCCGTAAGAAATGTTTTGGATTCTATCACATAGCTTCTCTTTTTCATTGACGGCATCTTTAACCCTCCATTTTCATTAATTGTGCTCTCATAATCTTTATCTCGTTAATTATAACAGATTGAGTAATGAAATAAAATGAGATTTGTCAAAAAATAAGTTATTAAAATTTTCAATTTAAAATTAAATTTTATTATTGCACATATATTTATGTTGTGCTATAATCTTTTATGTTGTCTTTGCCGGTGTGGCGGAATTGGCAGACGCACATGACTCAAAATCATGCGGAGCGATCCGTGCCGGTTCGAGTCCGGCCACCGGCATTATAAAAGAGATTACCAAATTGCGTAATCTCTTTTTTATCTGTCTTATTATTTATCTGTCTTAATTTTGTTGATTTCGAAGCTATCTGACATTTAATTATCTGATATCAGACTCACACTACCGGTGCACATTATTTTTCAGCAATTCTATCCAACAACTCACTTGCAACTTCATCAGCATTCTTACTTTCATGATATACATCATCGACTCTCTTTCGATAATTAGCTTCTATTTCACGAATATTTTCTTCACTATCGTCAACCAAATCAATAATGTATGCACGAGCAGGCGTCTCACTTATTTCTATTCTTAAAAGAAGCCATCCCATCTCTGCAAGAATCTGTAATATCGTATCCTTAAAATAATCACATATATTTTCCAATGTAGGATTGGTTACATTGAAGGGCTGAATTTCATTGATGCATTTATCCTGATAAGAACCCAAAAATCTTTCAATACTCTTTTCAACATCATTAAACTGCACAAACCCATCCACAACCTTAATTGTATCAAGAACAATTTCCCATGTATGCGGATGATTCTGCCCTTTTTTATTGTCTATATATATTGAATGACTTGCATTCAGATAAAACTTGTACTGATACTGATGATATCTCATATAAGCTCACTTTCCTCTCATTATATAGCATTATTGTCAAAAGAATATATCGCATCCTTAATCACTTTATTTAACGTGTCACCATCATCCTTTTTACTTCCAAATACATATACAGGGCTAAACTCATCTTCCTTAAACTCTTCTGCAGCACCCTTAAGAATCGAAACAACGTCATCCTGAAACTTCTCATCATCTGCACTTATTCCGATAAGAATAAGGTGCTTATCATCAATCATTCCCAATATATAATTTTCACTAAGATTCTTCTTCAGATATGCCATAAATCCATTCCATACCTGTCTGTTATACCGACTTCTGTAAGATGCGCCAATTACGGCAACACTGGCAAAAACACCTCGTTTTTGAGCATCTATAACAAGAGAATTCATGAAATAAGAACTATATACTCCCAAGACTTCATCTTTAACATTTCCGTGTTTACTATCATTCTTTTTATTTTTTATCTTATCGTTTAATTCATTTATGCTGGCCTGACACTTAACGATTTCAGCATCTTTTATTGTAAACATCTTGTTATATCTTTTTACAACATAGGCAACCGCACAGATTGCAATAATCAGATTAACACCTATAATACCTACAATCACAAGCATATACGTAAAGTGTCTGTCTACCTTTGAATTGGTCAGATAATATGACTCCAATACAAAATGCATTATTCCGAATTCTTTACCATCTATCTTAAAATTATGATAATAAACCAAATAATAATCTTCACTACTATCAACAGTCATTCTGACTGATCCTGACTTACCTTCATTAATAAGAGCCACAAGTTCATCAACATTATCTCCGCCGGCTTTAATCATTTCATCAAGCATTTCCTGCAAAGAATAGTCACTATAATTTACAGTTTCTTCATTACTTTTATAAAAATGAACCTTTTCCTCTGACGCAAGAATATTAAATATTTCATGACCGCCCGGATAGCTTCCCAACACAGTATACACAGCATCATTAATAGGTTCACCTACACCTGAATTAAGATTATCTGCGTACTCAGTTATAAAGATTGAAGCAATATTTTCGCAATCTCTTGCATATTCACTATCTGTTTCGTATGTTATCATCCTGTCTTTGTATAAACACATTTCAAACACAGACAAAACCATCGTAACAACAAATACAACAGACATTATTAATAACAATACATTTTTTGACTTAGTTGATATCAGCTTCATTATTCGCAACCTTTCTCAGCTTTCCAAACAAACTGGCAACATGCTTAAAATCTTTTCTAACAACAGTTCTGAATGCATCACTCTCTTCATCCGGTGTTCTTGCACGCCATGAACTGCTTGTATTAATTCCGTTGATTATTCCGGCAAATCTAAACCAAAAAACCATTAAATTGTACAACGGCATCAATATACACAAATACCACTTGGTTCTATAATACTTTTTAATATCCGGCTTCGATTTAAGGTAACCAAGAATTACCATGTAAAAGAGAAATGCCGACAATATATACAATGTAAAAATAATTGCAATCGAACCAAGAACCAACGACAAATCATAATAAAACAACATCAAACACAATAATGCAAAATACCATATCATTCTCGGGAACGCAAAAGTATGATCAAATATAATAACTCTAATCATGAAATTTGAAGCAAAACCTTTAACAAGTTTCATTTCTTTTTCTAAAAACATATGAGCCACTTCAAGCTCTCCTCTTTGCCATCTCTGACGTTGAAGATACAATCTCGAAACATTTTCAATAGGCTCTACATAAAAAATTGCGTTTTCGCACAAATGAACCTTCTGCTTAAGTATCTTTCTTATCTGAAGAGTAACATGGGTATCTTCACACAATGTATCAGTATTATACATTTGAGTTTTTAGTATTGTTGACTTTCTAAATGCCGAAAAAGCACCTGATAATGTAAATACACTATCAAACTCAGACTGGAAGTTACGTCCTGCCAAAAATGCCTGTGCATACTCAAAAAACTCACATTTTCTTAACAACCTTTTAGCAAATCCTTTGGTATTATCCACAAGTTCAGGATTAACCATAATCGCACCTGTCATGCAATGAATGTCTTCATTACATTCAAAACGTGTCACAATATTTTCTATAGCATCCTTATCAAGCAATCCGTCACTATCAATATGTACAATATATTTTCCTTTAGCATTAAATAATGCTAAATTAAGCGCCTTTGATTTACCCTGTTTCGAATTAAGCCACTGAATTGCCAAATCTTTATAATCATTCTGTAATTGCCGGTAAACATCAAAGCTGTTATCAGTACTCATATTATTAACCAGCAAAATATCAATAAGCTCATTCGGATAAGTTGAATCATTAATTGATTTGATACAATCATACAAAGTATCTGCCGAATTATATACAGGTACAATAATTGTTATCTCAGGAAATCTTCCCTCTAAACTCTGCGTACTCTTTTTTAATGTAAAATGTTTTTTTACAAGAATGATGAATCCACCTATCGCCGGGAGAATCTCCATTATAAACGGAATGATAATCCATGCCATCCAAAAAAATATGGCATCACCTATATTTTGAAAAATATCAGCCAACTTATCACCTCCACACCAAATCTAAATCACTACTGCTACTTTTGTTTTCTGTAAGAAAAACCGCCTATACTCTGTCTGATAATCTGAGGTTTCGTAAATACATAAAAATATAATGCAATCGACAAACCATAGAACAAAAATCTTCCTATAAGCGAGTGTGCAATATAATATATGTCATTTCCGAACCAGTTTATCAGAAGACAAATAACTACTATTCTCAACACATTTGAAAAGAATATAATCAACACACCAAGCAATGACAAAATAATTCTTTCATACGCATCATACACTTCAAAAAATATGAGCATCGAAACGAATGCGAAAGACTCTATTATTCCTGAGCATTCAAAACTAACATAAACGGAAATCGACTCTTCTGCATGCCTTACAAACAACATGGCATACTCATAATATGATTCAAAGGTACCCGTCAGATTACCAAATGAACCTGATACCAGCGCAACAACCTGTTCCATCGGCACAAGTACAACAGGTCTCAGCCAGTACATCATAAACAGGAACAGTCCCACGCATCCAATAATAAACTTGTAAAACTTCAGTCCAGCACGACTACAGGTCCATACAACATATAGCCATACAAAGAACAACAATATCATAATAATATCTGTTACCATTTTTTATTTCCTTCCGACTGCATGCTTTCTGTTCATATATATTCCTGCAAGTGCAAATGCAAATCCAATCATTACAATAACATATGGTGCTGTAGGAGTTCCTTCGATATTAATTGTTTCAAATTTAATCGATTCTACAGTTCTCCTTGCTGAATATCTGTAGGACAACACTGTGTCTTCATATCCAAGCTGAGAATTTGCTACAAACAATTTATCATCATCGTAATGATAACTGCTAAGTTCTTCTACTACAGTACCGCTCTCTTTTTCAAATCCCGTAAAGTAATATTTTGTATCTGACTGTTCAGATAAAATATCGTAAGGAATTGACATCTCTATTGATGTATTAAGATGATTAGATGCAATAATAAGTTTTGCAGATGCATTACTTATACGCACACCATCTTTGTTATACAAATAATACGAATATATACCCGGCTCCATAGAACTTATATCACCATTAATAATATTGCCGTTGGCATCTCCAACCTTAAATTCTACTTCATTCTCCGAACCATTAACTGAAAGTTTGAAATTATCGGTTCTAAAGAATGTATCATACTTATCAGAAGCCTTCATATATACATATACGTTCTGAGCATCATCATCGTTATACATTTTAACAAGACTGTAATTAGCAATGTCTGCCTTGTTCCCCGTAGCTGTTGAAGATTCAACCTGAACCTGTGCTTTATTCTCAGCAGTTACCCAATATGACGGCAATGACTCCCAATCAGTAACCTGACCGTCAATAGAAATCTTTGTCTTGGAAACTTCCGGTTTGGCAGGGAACTTTGCTTTTGACTCATATAATTTACATACAGGAACAGTCTCCGTCACTTCATTTCCTTCAATGTTCATCAATTCGTATGATTCTGTCTCAGGATTATATATTTTATGATTAACTGTAACCTTAATTTTTTCATCCTTAGAATCATCATTACACAAGTAACCGTCAATATGCCAAGGATATCTTGTACCGTCTGCTCCAGCCTTCTTAATTACGTACCACATAATGTTATAATCGCCGTTTATCTTTTCAACTAACATATCTGCGTATGTAGAATCAAAAGCAAGATATCTTACTATCTTTCCGGTTTCATATTTTTCTCCTACAGCCTCAAAAGTATCATCTTTGGAGTTATAGGTAAGAAGGATTTCAGTTATAGTCTCACCCTTTACTGAACTTTTACCAAGTTTTGTGAGTCCTTCAACATATTGTCTGTCTACATAAGCATATCCGAACGGATAAAACTCAGTTGTCGGATGCTGAAGAATTGAATTGTTATCAACATCATATCCGTAAACAATGTTGGTTGTTTCAGCTTTCAGAACATACAAGCCAACTTCAATAACATCAAGTGCCTTATCATTAATCACAATATCAGATACATATTCTTTACCATTAATCGGCGCAGAATAATAAATTGTACCTTTTTTATCCTCTATAGGGAGAACTACCGTGTCGTCATCTCCCTGTGTCGGTGAAGTTGTTTCAACAGTAAATTCATACAACACACCATCTTTACAGTAAACGCCCTCTGCCCAATCTACATAAGTTCTTGCAGGATAACGAGCACCATCCAAAAGATAATTTTCAATGTATTTCTTAACAGTTGAATATGTTGTCACCGAGCCTGAATTAACTGCCTGAAGGTTATTAGATGAATATGTTTTAAGAAGTTCTTTGTCATGGTATATATTAACCACACAATCATAAGAGGTCTTTTTCGAAACAATATTGAATTCCGCAACATTATAAAGGTTAGTATATGCTCTATATACTATGTCTTCATCTTTTGAAGGTATTACAGTATTCGCAGGTCTTTTCTGAGTCATAGTAAGTTCATATGTTTTACCGTCTTTTATGTATACAGCTTCTGTCTCACTAATCCAGTCTATAGAAAAATCTTCCTGTGATTCTTTAAGATAATCCTCAACCATAGTATAAACATTAGAATACTTCTCTTTAACATTGCTGGTACTGGTTCTCGCCAACACTTTCTCAGAAGTAGTAATGTCATACAACTCAGTCTGGTAAGTAGGAATCACATCTACATCCATTATACCATCGATATGCACCGGACAATCTCTGGAACCTGTGTTTTTAATAACATAACCAACAAATTTTCCATCAAATGTTTCTTTAATAAGTTCCTTTGACGCATCATCCATACATGAATATAAATCATCCCAAAATGCTCTTACAGTCGAGTCATCCTTCAATACATTATTTTCATTATGGGTACCTGCTGCCTCATAATTAACCGTATTATTTTCATTTTCTACAGAATAAATAAACCCTTCTGTATACTTCCCTCTGGCGTACCCAAGTTCTTCAAGAGCAGCTAAGTCAACAGTAACTTCAACACTACTCACACCATTACTGTTTGGTCCATACTTGACGTTATTTTCTGCAAAAGTAATTGTATCCGGAACTTCATTACTGTATCTGTAATACAAGTATGCTTTCACCGTTTTGGCGGAAGCTTTCCGGTCATTTTTATCTGCACTTACAATACTTGTGTTACCAAGACACATTCCCATAAGCATTGTAACAACTAACAACCATGCACCGGCTCTCCTAAACACATTGCTCTTCATCCTTATTACCTCTCTTTCATTTTCCCTTAAATCAGGACTCTACTCCCCATTTAACTTAAAAACTCAAAACCTACTATGTAAAAAATATTCTAAACTAATCAGCAACGATTAGCTTTCTTTCCGGATTCTGTCCGGCAGTCAGTCCTAAGATATCATCCAGCACTTTTTCAGCACCTTCATCCTGCAATTCAACTGTATAATATATAAGATCAAATGCCAGAAAACTGACATTGTTGACTGCTCCGTTAAATGTAAGCTTTTCACCACCAAGCCACGAATAACCATCAACACTCTCGATACCTTCTATGTACGCAGTATCTATCGAATCTTCCAGATTATCAAACTTAGTTGTTTCATATATTTCATCTTTATATATAAGATATTCATAACCAACATCAAAGTGAACATCCTGAGCTGTAACCCCCATAAATGTCCTTTGTCCGCTATATGTGTCCGGCTGAATATCCGACATGTCAACATACAC
This sequence comes from Lachnospiraceae bacterium, assembly GCA_015057405.1. Lineage (GTDB taxonomy): Bacteria > Bacillota > Clostridia > Lachnospirales > Lachnospiraceae > V9D3004. Next base: position 41,855 of record SVEK01000016.1, on the reverse strand, counting down.
CTGAACACCTGCATCCGCAAGCTCGCTAATCTTGTTTTCTGCAGCTTCCAAATTCTCAAATCTGACACCAAGCAAAAGTATTTTGTCATACTCTTTAAGAGTCTCAATGGAGTAATCATCCAGAGATATGCTGTCCCCTTCTTCAAAATACGGATACATTCTTGCTATCATTTCAGAGTTTTTACCAATTGCAAGTCCCCTGTAATCAGTTTCAACTCCCGTTGCCACAGAAACTTTGTTATTCTTGAACACATAATAGTCTGCTGTATCTATGATTAAATTATAATCATAATAATTAGCATAATTCATAAGCTTTGCAGTCAGTTCTGCCAAATCCCTTTCCCAATCAAGTTCAGCTCTGACAACAACCATATTTTTATATTCATCGTTATAAGTAAGACCTGCATCGCCCGCTTCATATACAATTTTTGCAAAATCCGACTCTACATATCTGTCTTCCTCATCCTCAGCAATCCACGAATAATAAAAGTCCTCGTATCTGTCTTCCTCAAACTGTAAACTTGCTTCTTCTAAGGATAACTCAACATACTCTTCCTTGGTTGACTGCATAATATCAGCCCTGCTTATAGCTACGGTGTCATATAATCCCTCAATTGCTCTGTCAAAAATGTACGAATAATGACTACAGTACAATGAATAGTTTATCTGATTAACATACTGCTGTATGTCAGGATTTCTTTTTTCCAAATTGTATTCAAATGCAACATTAATATCGTTACTGCTTGCATAAAATGCCGGGAATATTTCATCGTCCTCAAAGTTAGCTATGTAAAGACTTTTATCTGTATTGTTAACAGCTGCCTCTATTCCATTATCCCTGATAACTTCCACTTCTGACAAATAAAGTGACTCATCGTTCTCTAGAACTTCTATATCGTTAACCACCTGAGGCACACAACAAATCACAATAAAAAATGCTGCAACAGCCATTATATATTTTTTAGCTCTTTTCCACTCTAATAATCCAAGGCAAAGTCCGGCACCTGCAATTGTCATATAAAAACCGCTAAATAAATACTTTGCCATAGGCACGGTATCAACAAACTCACCTCTTGACAATAAACCGGCACAACCAAACACAATCGAAATCAAGCATGCATACTTGGTTTGATGTGTAGAAACGAATATACAAACTACCGCCATTGCAATCAAAACAATGTTACAAACCATGTTAGAATTATCTATTTGTATTGCAAATGTTTCAGAAAGTCCTGACATATATGCAGGAACAAGCCACACCAAAGTCGCTGCTATCGAAATCAGATAAGTTCCAATCGTAATGGCAGTCCTGATAAAACGTCTATAAGATAATCCCATGGCAATAGCAAGTACGGCAACCGCAAACATAGTAAGCATTGCAGGGAATACATCCGTCATAAGAATAACAATATTGAAAATAACAAATAACACATAATGTCTAATATGTCCTGTTTCCAAAATTTTACGTAAACAGTACACAATATACGGTATAAACGAAACAATAATAATGTACGGAAGTCTACCTTCTGCAGTAACAAAACTAAAATTTGCCGGCAGGAACATCCAAACCATTCCAAGTATCATACCCGCCCAATATCTCTTGGCATATATTCCGTTTAAGAACCATCCGAAACAACCAATTGCAGAAAATACAGCAACAAATGCAATATAAGAGGTTATCGCATCTCCTGTAACAAACTGAAGAAATGCAAGTATGTAATATGCAAACGGTGAAGTGATTGCAAACATAGGATAACCGTTATACCAATTTTCAAATACTGCAGGGAAATAATTACCCACACTTATCTGTCCATTAAGATAATCAGACAACGCCAAATGCTCATATACTTCTTTGCCCATCGGATAACTTCCGGTAAAAGTAAACAATAATAACATACCCACTCCGGTAGCCACTGAAGCTATACAGGCAAATACAATATACTGCCATAATTTAAATCTGCACCTGCTGTCTTCAGTTTCTGAACACTTGGTTACACTTTCATCAGCTGTCTCTTTTTCAACAACCATATCATCAGAACCGCCATCCATAACTTCGTTAGAATTATCGTCGGCATTTTCCTGACTCTTAACATTTTCCGCATTTTCAATCAACTCTTCATCAGAAAATTTGAAATGTTCCGCATAATCAATATAAAAGTTCAGATATTTAGCTGTCTGATCAATAAATCTCGCAACATTCATCTCTCGTTTAAGAGAATCCAAACCAACCTCTCCGGTCAACAAAAAATCCGTAATAACATATACTCTCGATGGAATCTCACTTATCTCCATCTTATATATCTTATAATGTGCCACCTCAAATGACTCATTAAGCTTTTCAAAAAAATACTCACCCATTGCCTCTATTGTAGGCACCACAGAGTTAAACGGAGGCACATCATTAATATACACGCCCTGATATTCCGAAAAGAACTTTTTAATATCATTTTCCAGAGAATCATATGTCTTAAATTCTCCGATTTGTTCTTTAATCTCATCGTTCCTAATGTATATCTTAATACTAATTGTGTGCTGATGTTTTCCATTGCCTTCGCCAGACATGTCAAAACTATGAGAAATATTAAGTTTATATGTATATTCATATCCGGCAAATCCCATACGTTTCAACACCTCCGTCCATACATAAAAAATATTACAAACCCACTCTCTTATGATATATTCTTTTTTTTCAATAGTCAACGAAAACCCTTATGTTTTATACTTTTTTTACATATTTCTCCATTACAAAAAATCATATGACACACATAATCATAATCCAACGTTTTCACCATTTTCAAAGTTGCCGAACGCAAACTGCGGATTCTGCTCAAAAAACTCATGCACTTCATCAACAGACATACCTTTTACACGTTCATTTGCAAGCATAAGCATGTCTGCGTCACTATAAATATCCGCATATTTGAATGACATTTCACCGCTTTGTCTGAACCCGAACATATCGCCGGGACCTCTAAGACGCAAATCCTCAGAAGCAATATAAAAACCATCATTTGAATTATTGAGAATCTCAAGACGTTTAATATTGTCTTTTCCGGTGTCTCCATGCATAAAAATACAATAAGACTGCCTATTTCCTCTACCGACTCTACCTCTGAGCTGATGAAGCTGCGCCAAACCGAATCTCTCCGAATTCTCCACCATTATTACTGTAGCCGACAATACATTAATACCAACCTCTATTACGGTTGTAGACACAAGAATATCTATTTCGCCTTTGGAAAACAAACTGATTATTTCACTCTTTTTTGCCGCCGGCATCTTACCGTGAAGTGCTGCAATCCTTATATTATCAGGCATAACACTTTTTAATTTCACAGTATATCCTTCCACACTTTCAAGATTAACGTTATCACCGTCCTCAACCATCGGACATATGATGTAAACCTGATTACCCGAATTTACTTCCTGTATCATTAATTTATATGCTGCATCGCGAAAATTGGTTCCTACTACACAATTTTTTTTAGGTGGTCTTCCTGCCGGAATCTCATCCACAACAGATATATCCATATCTCCGTATATTATCATAGCCAACGTCCTTGGAATCGGTGTTGCACTCATAACTACCGAATGGCATTTGTCACCTTTTTGCGACAACTGAATACGCTGATTGACTCCAAATCTGTGTTGTTCATCTGTAATAACAAGCCCAAGATTTCTATAATGAACCTTTTCCTGTATAAGAGCATGGGTTCCCACTATAATATCAATTTCACCATTTTCTATCCGAGCATACATTTTTCGTTTATTAGCAGCGGTAGTGCTTCCCGTAAGCAATCCGACTTTAACACCGTACTCCTCAAGCACGGACGAAAAATACTCATAATGTTGCAGTGCAAGAACCTCTGTAGGCGCCATAATTGAACCCTGATACCCATTGTCATAATTGAATAATAACGCCAAAAGTGCAAGAACAGTTTTACCTGAACCAACATCCCCCTGTACAAGCCTTGTCATAATATAACCCGACATCATATCCTTCTTCATGTCATTCCACACACGAAGCTGGGCATTGGTCAGACTGTAAGGAAGACTATTAATTAGTCTGTCACATATACCTGTATCGACATAACTGTCTCTGCACTCTTTACTATCCGACTGACCCTTCAGACATTTTAGAGCTAACAGAAATAAAAAGAATTCGTCATAAGCAATTCGCTTTCCGGCTTTAATCGCATCATCCCGACTGTCCGGAAAATGAACATGTTTAATTGCTTTTTCACGCCTATATAAAGAATTCTCCCGGCAATAAGCTGCCGGGAGATAGTCCTGTTCAAATTTTGTATCACGTAACGCCAGCTGAATATACTTTCTCATACTATTGTTGGTAACTCCGCTTGTAAGCCTATAGACAGGCAACAATACATTCAGACCCGAATAGTATTCCTGTTTCGAATATATAACCGGCTGTTCGATAACAAGCCTGCCCTGTTTAAGGGCAACCTTTCCTCGCATTATATAATAAACTCCTGTTTTAATCGTCCTTGCCATATATGGCATATTAAACCACGTTAGCAATACTGACCCCGTAGAATCTTTCAATACTGCATTGACAATTGTAAGTTGTCTGTGTTTTTTTATTGTCGGGCGTGATACTATACTGCCTTCTACAACAACATCAGTTCCCGGAACAATCCGCCCAATGTCGGTTATTCCCGTATAGCTATCGTAGTCTCTCGGAAAATGGGTTACAAGTTGTCCTACTGTCTCTATACCAAGTTTACCCAGCAGTTTTTCTGTCTTTTCTCCAATTCCTTTTACAGCTTTTACCTTGTCATCCCAATACATATCAACTCTCCAACTTACACATCAAAAACATATACCGATCACTCTACTGAAAGGTAATAGTAATACACCGGCTGACCGCCGTAATGAACTTCTACATCCACTTTCGGATGTTTACGACTGATAGAATCAGCAATAAGATTAGCCTCATCTTCAGTAGTATCCGTTCCATAATACAAAGAAACAAGTTCTGAGCTATCGTCAATAAGTTTGTCAACAAGTTCAACAGTTACAGACATAACCTGAGCGCCCACGTTAACTATCTGAGATTCACCAATACCCATTATGTCTCCCTGCTTAATCTCCATACCCTGAACAACAGTATCCCTTATCGAATAAGTTACGGCTCCCGACTTAACATTTGCCATCTCTGCTATCATGGTAGCTTCATTATCTTCAACAGTCTTATTAGACATATAATTAAGAAGTGCCATAATTCCCTGCGGTATAGTCTTAGAAGGAATCACAATAATATTCTTATCTTCAACAAGACTGCTTGCCTGACTTGCCGCCAATATAATATTGGAATTATTCGGCAAGATAAATATATTATCTGCATCTATCTTATCAATTGCATTAATCATATCTTCTGTGCTCGGATTCATTGTCTGACCACCTTCGATGACAATATCAGCACCAAGACCTGCAAAAATCTCACTAAGTCCCTCACCTGCAGACACCGTAATAAATCCAACAGGCTTTCGCGGAACTGATGGTTTCTCAGGAGTTTCTGCAACAGCCTCTCCTTCTGAATTCACAACGTCATCATTTGCTGCACCGGCATTTTCATCAACCACAGTCGAAGTTTCTGAATCCACAGAAACTTCCGGAGCACTTGCTGCTTCAGTAGCACCTTCTTCCTCCATTGATAATCTCTCGTTGTGTTCTTCCTGCATATTATCAATCTTCAGATTAGTAAGGGCACCGTAGGTAAGTCCTTTTTGAATTGCAATTCCCGGCATATTAGTATGCACATGAACCTTAACTATTTCATCATCAGATACAACTACAATGGAATCTCCGATTGCTTCTAAGAATATCTTAAATTCATTTTCTTTTTGTATATCAAAATCCGAGTCTAATAACACAATAAATTCAGTACAATACATAAACTTGATATCAGCAGTACTGATATTGGCCTTTGAAGGTCTCTTGGAACCACGGCCGATAGCTTTTTTGTCTCCTCTTGTACTCTTATCTGACTTATTACTTTTCTTGTCAGAAGACTTCTTTTCCTGATTCTTTTTATCAGATGATTTGGATGACTTACCTGACGACATATTATTATATCCGTTTCTGTCAAAGCGTGACATATCAGGTTTTTTTGCACCATCAGGTTTAGCTATTCTTTCCTTAAGAGCACTAACTGCACCCTCAATAATTACCATAAGTCCTTCTCCACCTGAATCTACGACCCCGGCTTCTTTAAGGACCGGAAGCATATCCGGTGTCTTGTTAAGTATTTCTCTCATGTATTCTATAACAAGCTCGCAAAATGTAACAATATCAACGTTTTTATCTGCAAGATATCCGGCAACATAAGCTCCCGCTTTAGCAACAGTAAGAATCGTTCCTTCTTTCGGCTTCATAACTGCCTTGTATGCCGTTTCAACCGCCTTTTCAAATCCTTCAGCAATATCCTGTACATCAAGTTCTTCTTTTTCACGGAGACAACGGGTCAAACCACGAAGAAGCTGAGACAGAATTACTCCCGAGTTTCCGCGCGCACCTCTAAGTGAACCGGAAGATATTGCCTTACACAAATTTTCCATAGTAACATCACTTACAGCCTGCACTTCTCTTTCTGCCGCTTTAATAGTCATGGTCATATTGGTTCCTGTATCACCATCCGGAACAGGAAATACATTAAGTTCATTAACATATTCCTTCTTCTCATCAAGCGCATTCGAACCGGCTATAAACATATCCCGCAACAATGTTGCATCTATTGTACTCATTAATCAGTTCCTCCATAATCAATACTTACAATTATTACTCTGTTACTCTTACACCTTCAACGCTAACCAATATATTACCAACCTTCATACCGGTAAACTCTTCAACCTTGTATTTTACATTATCCAAAAGGTTATTGGCAACTGCAGAGATACTAACACCATATGCCACAATAATATGCAACTTTATATCAAGCTTGTTATCAATTATTGAAACTTCAACACCTCTGGCAATATTATCTTTACCAAGAAGTTTAGCAAATCCATCTCTTACATTAACAGATGCCATACCAACAATACCAAAACACTCAACGGCGGACGAGCCTGCATATTTGGCAATAACGTCAGTATCAATTTCAATCCTACCCAATTCTGTATTCATACGACCCTTCATATAATAGCCTCCCTTGCACGATACTTCTATACAGTATAACCCAAATAAATATAAAAAGCAATTATTTCGTTCCCGGCGCATATATTGGTATAAACATCTTTGATGACGAGTATCCCAAAATGAAAAGAATAATTGGTTTTATATTATTGTGGATGGCAATCGGAATGATTATTATGTTATTCATAAATAACTGGTTACTTACAGTCATAATCATTCTTCTTTGTCTTGTTCTTGGCTACAACCTATTTACTTCATGCTAATTAATAACACAAAAAATAAATCTCACAATCGAAAAACCCATCATCTTGTTTTCACAAAACGATGGGGATTCTTAGTCTTAAGTTAATTAATTACTTACGCTCTTTCAACTTTTCCTGAACGAAGACATGCAGTACATACATTCATCTTTTTAGTTGCACCGTTAACCTTAACTCTTACTGACTTAATATTTGACTTCCACATACGATTATTTCTTCTATGAGAATGGCTCACCTGAATTCCAAAGTGGGCACCCTTATCGCAGATTGCACATTTTGCCATTGAAAGCACCTCCTTACATCTCTATCTGACATATCTTTACATGTCACAAACACGACTATTTTAACAAACACTATCCATATTTGCAAGTACTTTTTTTCAATTTCAAAAATAATTATTTTTATTAATTTTCTTTATTTTCATCATCCTTCGACTTGAAACGCTCAAGCAGGTCCGGAACCATATCAAGAATCTTAGTAATTCCATCCTGATTCTTAACATTTACAAGCTTTGCATTACCGTCTTTTATTACAATCACGGCACTTGGCTGTATCTTACCGCCCATTCCTCCGCCGCCGTTATTTTTTTTGTTATTGTCGTTAACAAATGCACCTGCAGCTACTCCAAAAGACACATCAACAAGGGGAAGTATTATAGTTCCGTCCGGAACTGTTATTGCATCACCAACTACAGTCTTACTGGTAATAAAACTGTCCATCCCATTAAATAAAGATTCTACTGTTTCAGTGAACTGACCATTCGGTTTCTTACCTTCCATATTTATTCCTCCATCTTTCTGCACAATGTGCATTTATTTTTTATTGCTGATTTTATTACTGTCTATTACTTTACGTATATCTTCATCAAAAAATGCTCTGATCATATGACAAAGCAACACATATAAATATGCTTTTCCTTTTATTCGCATTTTACCTTCAATAATCTTTTTTTCAAAATCAGGATATATTTGGTATTTACCGGGCCACATACCTATTATCATACCAAATATTCCGAATAGGTATCCTGTACTGCACGGGTCTCCGGTACCAATAACCATATTAACATATATTTTGTCCGGACAGATATGTTTTAATAACTTTACCAGGTATTGTTTCACTTTTCCTGCCGCTGTTTTTGTATCAGGATTGGTAACAATACCCCATATCCGCTTTATGTTATCAACCACTTTGTGAATACTATCTTTGATTCCATCAGTAGGTTTTGCTGTTTCTGACTTTCCTTTTTTTACGTCAATATCAGGCTGCTTATTGTCCCCGGATAACATACTGTCTGAATGTACATCATCCTCAGCGGATATAACGTCCTCTTGCTTATTGTCCTCGGATGATACACCGCCTGACTGCGTATTCTCAACGGATACAACATCCGATTGGTTTTCATCTCCGTCATCAATATGTCGGTTCTCAGTAGTTTTATTATTATCATTCTTTTTTTTTCGTCCAAAAGGAATTCCAAAAACTTTAAGCCGATAAACCATTCCGTCCGCTTCATTATACAACACGACAAATGAAATGCAACGTAAAAACCAGCTTATCCTTCCTTTCACATTCCAGCCTCGGACAGAAACGTCCCCGGTCTCATCTTCTTCATATTCGTCATGCTTAGCCTCAACCTTATATCTTACAGGAATTATTCCAAGAAGAATGACAAACAAAACAACAAGTCCAATGAGTATTAACAATATTATTCCTATTATTTTCAATATTTGTAATAATATTTATCTCATCCCCTGTCAAAATAACTTCTTACATCAAAGTCCCCGGTGTCCTTATATACATCAACTACAATCTTTTTAACCAATTCCACGGCATCCTTATATGCAGCAGCCATTCCGACTACTGTTACGTTAGCCCTTCTGTAATATTTAAACAACAATTCGTTACAAGATATTATATCAAGCAAATTATTAACATTGGTTGCCAATGTTATACAGTATAACGGCGGAATATTAATACGATTGTCCATTACCAGTTGTTTATATTTTTCGAGATTCATTGCAACGCAATCGTCCATATACATGTTCAGACACCATTTTATCACGGAACCACACTCTCCATATCGTCACAAGCAATACGCCTATATTATATCATCAACACATTTTTTCACATAGACAAGTTCTGACTTATCCGTACAATGCTCCAGAGCATTAACAACATAATCTTTAACATCCTCAGATGTTGTAAACGGCATAGGCAACTTGCCCATAGTTAGTGCTATAATAGCTTTTACAATAAGCTTATTACTGTTTGCGAACAATTCTTCCATTTCAGAAATAATACTGTCCGTAGCTTCTTCAACATATTCTGAAGACACTTCTTCATATTCTGCAGACTTAATATCTGCAAAATAACTGTCCATAAGCCTTTTTGATATCTCCAGCTTATCAAACTGTTCTTCCATATTAAGCTCACTTATTATATTCCCATAAACAAGACCAAGCTCCTCCCCCATAGGGACAAGTTTACACCTTTCCTCATACAATTCTTCCATGTATCCTTCAAGATTAACAAGAAGCTGCTCCGGTGTTTCCCCCGATGCCGATTCATCATTAATATGTTCATGCAATTTAGCCAGGATTGTATTGCAAATATGATTAAATTTATCATCATCCCGCTCTGCTGAATCGATTTCACAGGTCTCGTTTATTGCATACACATAAAGCATATTAATAATTTTCACAAGACAAATGTATACATCTGATAAATTGCCAAGTTTTACCGTAGCATTATCAAGTTTATCTCTGAGAATAAGATAATAATCTTTTCCAAGATTCTTATAATCCACCTCAGCAAGTTCAGCGCAAAGTTTATCTATCTCGCTAAAATCACATGCTTTATTACCACACGCGTAGAGCATGGACGACGTTCTTAACATATACACATATTCATCAAAAGATGCCTTGTCTGAATCACTGTAAAGTGACAGCCCACTCTTTACAAGCGCAAGATACTTCTTCCTGGACATTCTCACCGGAAGGCATTCCATAATTTCATGAATGCGCTCATTTACGATCATGTTATCTGCTTCAGCAAATATGTATTGAAGAATATCTCGGGCAAACTCAGTCATATCATACCCTGAAAGTTCGCTATCAATCTCAATTTCAGACATCTCTAATCCCATACCGCGTCTGCTGAGCACATATTCATAAACAAGCAATTTGTCAACATATGCCGTAACGTTATCCATCTTATCTGTAATGATACTTCTAACTGCAGAAAAATCATCAATAACGGATAAAACCGACTTATTATCTGCCAGAAGGCTAATCGCTTTATCTATAACTTCAAGTTCTTCAGTTGCTTCTTCTAACTCCGGATTGAGATTTTCTGTAATCATCTCACAAAGAGTAAAGTACTCCATAACTATTTCAAGCAGAGAAGACTTTCTATAATTACATGACATAGTTTTTTGAAACATAGTCACTTTTTCTTTAATATCTTTGCAATGACTTATTAATTTTACATTGTTGCAAGCCATATCAATAATCTCCTTTTAAACACACCGGATATTATCAGAACAAAAGTACCCAGTCATCAAACCATTTCAAGTAGTTAGCATATTCGTTCGTTGCAGGGAACCCTGACAGTACAGGATAGAATGCAACAAACAAAGCAATCACAGCAATCACATATACAGCAACAGGAATCTTGGTCCATTTTGCTTTATTACGAGTGAGTGTATATATCGAGTAACCAATCATCATTACCACAAACGGAACACTTGGGAAATAGTGATATATAAATGTACATCTGCTTACAAACATCCAAGGAATGTACTGAGCAAGGTATCCGATTGCAAGGAACATCGCGTTCCTGTCAATCTTGCAAACGCTAAGATACAACATATATATGAATGCCGGAATTCCTGCCCACCATACAAAAGGATTACCAAACGAGCTAATTCCCGACCTTAATGTATCACTTACATTCTCAACATAATACAGTATAGGTCTTGTCATAACCGGCCACTGATACCATGTAGATTCATACGGATGTGTAGCAACAAGCTGTGAATGATAATCATACATATAACTCTGATTATCAAACATACGGGCAACAAGTCCGGTGTTAAACTCTCTGGTCGGATATCCGTTATTAAACGGAATATATGCACAAAGGTAAATAATACACGGAACAACTACAAATGCAATTACACAAAATGCAAGTGTCTTTAATGTATTAATCGAATAATTATCAATAATTGACTGGTGGCTAATACCTTCCGACTCACCCTTAGGGTCTGATTTAGCAATACTGTATTCACAGTATCTTCTTACCATTACAAGAGCAAACACCAATCCCAATCCGATACCGGCATATACACCGGTCCATTTGCTGGCACATCCAAGACCCATACATATACCTGATAAGGCAAGTGGAATGTAGGTTTTCTTTAGTGCAGTATCATTAAAGCTCATCTTGTAATAACACAACATAAAGAAATACGAAAGCATGATAAAGAATGTTACATATACATCAATAGTCGCAATTCTGGTCTGTGCAAAGTGCATAAAATCAAATGTAAACAATAAAGTAAATACACTTGCAAGCCATGTTTTATCTGTTAATTTTCTACCAAGAAGATACATTACAGGTACCATAAGAACACCTATTAAAGTACCCATGAATCTCCATCCGAACGGACACATACCAAACAAAAGTACACCGATGGACATAATAGCCTTACCAAGAGGTGGATGGGTTGTTTCATAAACATATAATCCATTAACCATTTCATATGCAGTACGGGCATGATATATTTCATCAAAATAAGTACTGTTCATAAATGTCATTTTTCCGTCAAATATATCCTGCTCATCAAACAATTCCGGATAATCTGATGTGTTAACAGGTGTCACAACGTTACCTTCGCTGTCATAGAACATCATTTCCATAACTGTGGAACGTTCATCCTTTGATACAAATTTAATATAGCGGGTATTATAAGAAAATGCCTGCTGATTCCAACAAAATACACTACATATATTCATCCAGTCAGGATTATTATTTTCATCTTCAGAAGCAGTTCCAAGGCTAAGCGGCTGCCACTGTGTTCCATCATTTGATATAGAAACTTCAAACTTTCGGTTCTCATAATATCCAAGATAATTGTACATCTCTTTAAACTGAGTTTCCTCACCAAAATCCAGTACAATTTCACTATCTATAGTTTCACTCTTCCAGAAAGACTCCGGAGCACGCATATCTCCCAAATTATAAAATGCTATACATGCATACACCGCAGTTATGGCAAACATAATAATGAAATCCCATTTCGTCCATTTTGAAGATACAACTGATGAACGTATGCCAATCAATCTCTTTAGCATAGAATCAGGTGCAGAAACATTTGCATTATTAATATTTACCTTTCCGGTCGAATTGTTCTTTCCGTAATTACCATTGTTATTCTGGCGTTTAGCCTTATTCTTGTTTCCGGCAATCTTATTCTTTAACTCAAGTTCAATTTTCTCCGCATATGTAAGCGCTCTCGGAACATCAAATCCGTCAACAAGTACATAAACAAAGAGAGCAAAAGCTAATATACTAATTCCCGATATAATAAACAATGCCGGATTAGATGCATCGTAAGACTGGGCATCATAATTGAACAATACATCATATACATTACAAAAATGAGCAATGGTAAGTGCTGCATACGCAATAAAATAACCTTTCTGTCTCTTTACAACAGCACCCGTCAGCAATAATGCAAGGGCAGGATACATATACCTGTCGTGCATTCTTGACGAAGTCATAAATACAAATGTTATGAGCAGCGCGCCGGTAAGGTAATACTTGCTTTCCGACTCCTTATTTTTCATACAATAAATTGCAGAACAAACAACTGCAAGAATAATAAACACGGTTCCCCAGTTTTTAAACGAAAGAAACAGGAACAAATCATCCTGAGAATGCCAGTTAAATCCAAACAATGTCCACATATTGTATGCGTTAACAGACGCATACGGATATGATGCAAGAGTATCAACATACTGCGAAATTACTTCTTCAAATCCATAAGGCAATACAAGCAATACCATTAATACAATTGCGCTAAGTCCGATTGCAAGTTCCCTAAACATTCTCTTCCATGAAAAATCATTAAGGAATACCTGATCAATTATTCCCAATATAAGAACCGGTGCAAACATCATTGTCTGCGGTTTCATAAGAATACCAATAGCAAATACAAAATAAGCATACGGTAATTTTTTTTCAGTTACAAAATAACACATTAAAACAACAAATAAGGTAAATACCGAATCAACCTGTCCCCATGTACAGGAATTAATAATAATAGCCGGATTAAACATATAAGCCGCAGCAAAAAGAAGTGAATATACATTAGTGGTATACTTTGAAGCAACTTTGTAAATAACACAACCGATACCAAGGTCACACAATATAGCCGGCATCTTAAGCATAATAACCGCAGCCGTACTAAGATCGGTAAGACCGGTCAACTTTCTCAGTGCACCTATGATATAAAGCACATACATATATCCCGGCGGATAATCAGTAAATGCTTCCAGATGGTAAAACTGTCCAAAGCCATGCTCATACACAGCATCTGCCCACCATGAGAAACATCCCATATCCACATCAAAACCAACATATGCTGCCGCAAAAATAATGTGAACTATAAAGGCAAATACCATAAGCAAACCAAAGCTCAGATACTTCTCCGCATTTTCCTTTCCAATATTACCGCTCTTTACTGTTTTCGTTATATTCTTCATTAATATAACTCCTCCTCATCTTTATGCTGTCTTACATCGGATTTCTTCGAACATGTTCGTGCGTAAAAATATGTTCCTCACAATACTCAAAATTACCATCACATTTAGAGCAAAATCTGAATTCAAGATTTTCATTATCTTTTTCTGTTCTGCCGCATATTGCACAACGGTGTCTGTATATAGGAACAACCTTCGGTCCTGTACTCTGCTTAAACTCTTTTCTTCTTTTTCTCTGAGCATAACTAAGGCGTTTTCCGCTTTTATAATTGAGATAATATATAAGATAATTAAGCATTGATACAACAATTGCAGTTGCATATACAAGACCCAGCATTCTGCTGTGTATCGGAGCTTCAAAATTAAATGCTACAGATACATATTGAAGCACGTCATATCCCATGAATAATGCATAGAAAACTGCAAGCCACTTTGCTTTGACCGGAATAACAAAGAACAACAAAAACTCAATATTAGGAAATATTGTTGCAAAAGCAAGAAATAATGCCTGATTAATATATTCAAATCCCACAGGCCACAGATTCATTCCGGTGAAAATGTATACAATCATGCCGGCCAGCACCGAAAGAACAATTCCGGAAATATAATACAGATTAAACTTGAATGTCCCCCATACATTTTCAAGAGAATTACCAATCATGTAATATAAATATAATTCTATTGCCAAAAACAGCACTTCCATCATACCAAATGAACTTATAGACGGAAAAAACAAAAAAGTCACAAGTCGCCATATCTGACCTTTAGCAATAGCACTATAATCCAGAGCAAGAAATGTCCAATACACCTGCGGGGCAAATAAACCTATAAAAACTCCCACAAGTTGTATAGCTATAATATACTTCATAAATCCCTGCAATGCATATTTACCAAACTTTTTTTCTAATCTGTCAATCCAACTTTGTTTCATTCTATTAACCCCTTATATATACTCAAGACACCTTTCTGACTAGAACATCTTTTTCTTCGCGCATATAAGAGCAATTATTCCCGTAATTGCTAAAGAACAAAGAAATACAATAAGGAAACCGTTCGGATGATCACTAAACGGTACTCCTCTTACATTCATACCGAAAAAACTGGCTATCATTGTCGGTATAGACAACACAATCGTAATGGTTGCAAGCAATTTCATAACAATGTTCAAATTGTTAGATATTACTGACGCAAACGCATCCATGGTACCACTTAATATACCACTATATATATTAGCCATCTCTATAGCCTGTTTATTCTCAACAATAACATCTTCAAGCAATTCGTCATCTTCAGGATATTTTTTAATGCTGTCACTCTTAAGCATCTTTTCCAAAACCATTTCATTAGAACGTAGCGATGTAGTAAAATATACAAGACTCTTTTCTAACTCAAGCAGTTCAATAAGTTCCTGATTCTTCTGTGATATATGCAGCTTTTGCTCTATTTCTTCACTTTTTCTGTCAATATTGCGAAGATACTGAAGATATAACGAAGCATTTCTATATAACAGCTGTAATATCACTCTGGTTTTCTTGAATGTAAAAAATGACCTTATTTTTCCCTTTGCGTAATAATTAATAACTGCATTATCTTCCAGACACACGGTAATAATTACTTTTTCTGTTAAAATTATACCCAAAGGAATGGTTACATATCTATCTTTTTCATTACGTTTCTCAACTGTCGGAATATCAACAAGAATTAATGTGTAACCATCCTCAGGCATAAGTCTCGAACGCTCTTCTTCATCAAGAGGAGCCTTAAGATCATCTATATCGACATTACATTCCTTGGCAACTTTAGTTAATTCTTCATGGGTAGGATTTGTCATAGTTATCCAGCATCCCTCTGATATATCGTCTACTATATTCATAGTTCCGCTTAATTCTGATTTGTATATCCTAATCATTGCACTACCTCCATCCCCAAAATTAACAGCTTGCCTTATTTGTCTGTTATAAGCGCATGAAGCTCCTGAAGAGACTGAACAGGAAGACTTCCGTCAGTCTTCATGGCTTTTATTCCTGCTGCAGTAGCCTTAGCCGCAGCCATTGTAGTCATGTAAGGAATCTTCTTCTTAATAGCAGTTTTTCTTACATAACTGTCATCAAATACCTTATCTTTTCCGGCAGGAGTATTAATAACAAGCTGTATATCTCCATTAGTCATGGCATCAGCAATGTTAGGTCTTCCTTCCTGCATTTTATTAATCTTTTCACATTCAATACCTGCTTCTCTAATAACATCATATGTTCTTCCTGTTGCAACGATGTGGAATCCACACTCATCAAACATTTTTGCAACTTCCGGAAGTTCTGCCTTAGATGATGCATTAACAGAAAACAGAACCGTTCCTTCAAGAGGCAGTTTAGTCTGTGTAGCCTCCTGAGCCTTATAAAAAGCTTCACCAAATCCGCTTGCAAGACCAAGAACCTCACCGGTAGAACGCATCTCAGGTCCTAACAACGGATCCACCTCAGGGAACATATTGAATGGGAATACAGCTTCCTTAACACCGTAATGAGCATACTTTTTCTCTTTAAGTTCAGGTACAGGTGAATTCTCTCCTGTGATATCTGAAACAATAATCTGTGTTGCAAGTCTAACCATCTGAATTCCGCATACCTTTGATACAAGCGGCACTGTACGAGACGCCCTTGGGTTCGCTTCAAGTACATAAACCACATCATTTTCAATCGCATACTGCATATTCATAAGACCGCATACATTCATCTCTACAGCAATCTTCCTTGTATACTCTTTAATAGTTTCGAGCTGCTTATCTGAAAGATGCATTGACGGAAGAATACAAGCCGAATCACCCGAGTGAATTCCGGCAAGCTCGATATGCTCCATAACTGCAGGAACAAATGCATTGGTACCATCACAGATAGCATCAGCTTCACATTCGAGCGCATTCTTAAGGAAACGGTCAATAAGTATCGGTCTGTCAGGAGTAACTCCAACAGCTGCTTTCATATAATCACGAAGCATATCAGGATCTGTTACAACTTCCATACCGCGTCCGCCAAGAACGTAAGACGGTCTAACCATAACCGGATATCCGATTTTCTCTGCGATTGCAAGAGCTTCCTCTGTATCTACAGCCATTCCCGCTTCAGGCATTGGAATCTCGAGCTTATCCATCATAGCACGGAACAAATCTCTATCCTCTGCCATATCAATAACTGCAGGTGCTGTTCCAAGAATTTTAACACCATATTTTTCAAGTTCAGCAGCAAGATTAAGAGGTGTCTGTCCGCCGAACTGAGCGATAACACCAACCGGCTGCTCTTTTTCATATATACTAAGTACATCTTCAAGAGTAAGCGGCTCAAAATAGAGTTTATCAGATGTATCATAATCTGTTGAAACAGTTTCCGGATTACAATTTATAATAATTGTTTCAAATCCAAGATCTTTAAGGGCAAGCGCTGCATGAACACAACAATAATCAAACTCAATACCCTGACCAATTCTGTTAGGTCCGCCACCCAAGATGAGAATTTTCTTTTTATTGTCTGATGCCTTCGTTGCATCCGGCGCATTGTATGTCGAATAATAGTATGCACTATCTTCCGTACCTGATACATGCACTCCTTCCCATGCTTCTACAACACCAATCTTAGTACGTGCCGTTCTGATGGATTCCTCGCTGACATCAAGAATCTGGCTAAGATATTTATCAGAAAAACCATTCTTTTTAGCTGATGTTAAAGCTTCCGCTGACGGAACTTTACCCTTATCAGCCATAAGAGCCTCTTCTTCTTCAACAAGCTCTTTCATCTGCTCTATAAAATACTTCTTAATCTTAGTAAGTTCAAACAACTGGTCAACAGTTGCACCCTTTCTGAGAGCTTCATACATAATAAACTGACGCTCACTTGAAGGAGTTCTAAGCATTGAAATAAGCTCATCCAACGTTTTTTCATTGAAATCTTTAGCAAATCCGAGACCGTAACGACCAATCTCAAGAGAACGAATTGCTTTCTGGAAGGCTTCTTTATAGGTTTTTCCTATACTCATTACTTCTCCTACAGCCCTCATCTGAGTTCCTAATTTATCTTCGCTTCCCTTGAATTTTTCAAATGCCCATCTTGCAAATTTTATAACAATATAATCTCCACCCGGAACATACTTATCAAGTGTTCCGTATTTTCCGCAAGGAATCTCATCAAGATTAAGTCCGCTAGCAAGCATAGCTGAAACAAGAGCAATCGGGAATCCTGTTGCCTTACTTGCAAGAGCTGATGATCTTGACGTTCTTGGATTAATCTCGATAACAATAATTCTGTCTGATACAGGATCATGTGCAAACTGTACGTTGGTACCACCAATTACTTCTATAGCCTCTACAATCTTGTATGCCTGCTCCTGAAGACGATTCTGAACTTCCTGTGATATTGTAAGCATAGGTGCTGAACAGAATGAATCACCTGTATGAACTCCAAGAGGATCTATATTTTCAATAAAACATACAGTTATCATGTTATTCTTTGCATCTCTTACGACTTCTAATTCCAATTCTTCCCAACCAAGAATTGACTCTTCAACAAGAACCTGACCAACAAGACTTGCCTGAAGACCTCTTGATACTACTGTTTTAAGTTCTTCTATATTATATACAAGACCGCCACCGGCGCCACCCATAGTATATGCCGGTCTGATAACTACCGGATAACCAAGTTTATCTGCAATTGCAAGTGCCTCATCAACAGTGTAAGCAACCTCACTTCTTGCCATCTCTATCCCAAGGTTGTCCATAGTTTTCTTAAACTCAATACGATCCTCACCACGCTCAATGGCATCTACCTGAACACCGATTACTTTTACATTATATTTATCAAGAACACCTGCGTTTGCAAGTTCTGAACACAAGTTGAGTCCGGACTGACCACCTAAATTCGGAAGAAGAGCATCCGGACGTTCTTTAGCAATAATCTGTTCTAATCTTTCAACGTTCAAAGGCTCTATATATGTGACATCTGCTGTTCCGGGGTCCGTCATTATTGTTGCCGGATTAGAGTTAACAAGTACAATCTCATACCCTAAATTTTTAAGTGCCTTACATGCCTGTGTTCCCGAATAATCGAACTCACAAGCCTGTCCGATAATAATAGGACCGGAACCTATTATAAGTACCTTATGAATGTCTTCTCTTTTACTCATTTTATTATTACCTCTCTTTCCCATTCCAACAATATGTACATAATTTACAAGGCTCTATTCCTACAGCCTTCATCATATCATCCAGGCGGTTAAATGCCAGGGATGTGAATTTCATTTTTTTACATATACAGTCAACCATTTCTGAATAATTTTCACTTTCAGGGTCTGCATAATCCTTTAATATTTCTTCCGTAACTTCACCCTCACGTTCCTCTATAACCTTCCTTGCAATAAGATCAAGGTCAGACCTCGAACGAGAAAAATTAAGATACTTGCATCCATATATAAGCGGCGGACAAGCCGGACGAATATGAACTTCCTTTGCACCGCTTTCAAATAAAAATTCTGTAGTCTCTCTAAGCTGGGTACCTCTTACAATAGAATCATCAATAAGCAAAAGGCTCTTATCTTTTATCAGATTCTCAACAGGAATAAGCTTCATCTTAGCAATAAGATCTCTCTTTTCCTGAGTTTGAGGCATAAAAGATCTTGGCCAGGTCGGAGTATACTTAATAAACGGCCTCGAAAACGGTATTCCCGCTTTATTGGCATAACCTATTGCATGAGGGACTCCCGAATCAGGAACACCCGCAACAAAATCAGGTTTTACATTATCTCTTTCTGCCATATACTCTCCGCATCTGTAACGCATTTCTTCAACGTTAATTCCTTCATAAGTTGCAGTCGGATAACCATAATATACCCATAAAAATGTACACATACTCATCTCATTACCGGGCTCAACAACAGTTGTTACACTGTCAGGTGTAAGAAATACAACTTCCCCGGGACCAAGTTCTCTTTCAGTCACATAACCCAGATGCATAAATGCAAAATCTTCAAAGGATGCACATGTAGCACTATCCTTCTTTCCAATGATAACAGGGGTTCTACCCACCCTGTCTCTCATTGCATATATTCCTTCTTTTGTCATAATAAGTATAGACATGGAGCCGTCAATCTTCTCTCCTGCATATTTCATACCTTCTGCAATTGAGTCTTTTTGATTAATAAGGGCTGCAGTAAGCTCAGTCTGGTTAATTTCTCCACCACTCATTTCCATAAAATGAGTATGTCCGTTTCCAAAAACTTCCTTAACTAGTTCATCTGAATTATTAATCTTACCAACTGTTGTAATTGCATAATTTCCAAGATGTGATCTTATTAGAAGAGGTTGTGGTTCATAATCAGATATACATCCAATTCCTATGTTACCTTCCATGCTGTTAACGTCACTCTCGAATTTCGTTCTAAATGGTGAATTCTCAATATTGTGAATTGCTCTGTCAAAGCCTTTATCTTTATCATATACTACCATTCCGCCACGTCGTGTTCCAAGATGCGAATGATAATCTATACCAAAGAACAGATCAAATACACAGCTTTCTCTGGATGTTACTCCAAAAAAACCACCCATAATCCCAGTCTCCTTTTTTTACATTATCTCTAAAGAGTATACTTCCCATAATAGGGGTGTGTCAACCCAAAATTCCACTACCGCAAAGACGTGTTGTGTTAGCAACATAAACTTCTTTGCCATAGCGAAAGTCTCGGTGAAGTGTTTTTTTAGTTTTAAATCTTTCCTAATATAACAAAATATCTCCCGGACCTGCAGCCGTCATTAATACGGGGGTATTAGTCCGGGATGAAAATATATTGAGCGCATATCAGTCAGATAATCACTTTAATTAACCGGAATAATTATTGCAATACCTGATTTAATAAGCATATCTTCAAGCTTGTTATTCGAAACCAATTCATCCATGCTTATTCCGAATTTATCAAGAATACTCTGTATAGAATCCCCGTCCCTCACAATATATGCAAAGGATTTATTCTCTATCGGCACCGGAAACTCCATCGGATTATTAACAAAATCCATATCATCCGCTTCAAACATATCATCAAAATCATCCGGTTCATTTATGTCATCAGCGTCATCCTTCTCAAACAAATCGTCAAAATCATCCGGTTCATTTACGTCGTCAGCATCATCCTTCTCAAACAAATCGTCAAAATCATCCGGTTCATTTACGTCGTCAGCGTCATCCTTCTCAAACAAATCGTCAAAATCATCCGGTTCATTTACGTCGTCAGCATCATCCTTCTCAAACAAATCGTCATAATCATCCAACTCATTTATGCCACCAAAGTTATTTGAGGAGTCTCTGACTCTATCTTGTCTGATATTACGCGCAGAATATCCCGGCCTCGACGAAAGATTCCAGTTTTCAAAATAATTTCTTCGCGGAACACATATCTTTGAACCTATTCTTAGATTATACACGTCTGCATAAGGATTCGCATGCATTACCAATTCCAATGGCACATCATACTTCCGACTTATTGAATATAACGTTTCTCCCGGCTTAACAATATGAAATATTCCGTTACATTTTTTTCTGTACATAGTTTATAGTATCCTTTTTTTATTTTACTATATTCTATGTCTTTATACCTTATGACGTTCTTTTATTTTGTATTAATTCTGTTTCCAAAGGCATCACGCTTCACATTGCCGCGCTTTTCATTTCTTTTTTCACCGTTTCTTCCACCACGTCTGTTATATTTTGAACGTTCATCACGTTTATTACCACGCCTGCTTTCACTGCGGTTATTGTTCTTGTCGTCACGTTTGCTTTCGCCACGGGTATTGTTCTTATCGTCGCGTCTGCTCTCGCTATGGGCATTGTTCTTATCATCATGTCGTCCGCGGTTTCTTCCCCGGCCTTCGCGTCTTCCAAAGCCTCTGCTTTTTCTCTTCTTATCTTTATATTCATCACTGTCAAACCAGCTGTAATCGAGCTGCATTTCAACAACTTCATTTCCCATCTGCATTTTAAGCAACGCAGCCGCAAGCTCCATTGCAGTAAAATCTTCATCATCAAGCTTTGCTTCTACAATTTTTATCATGGAATAAAGATTGTCTTCCTTAATATGATTAACCGCTTCTTTTATCACTTTATCAGCCTTGGCGCTGTTAATATCCACAGCAGAAGGAACGCTTCGTGGCTTTATTTTCGTTTTACACACTCTTTCAATATCTCTTATCTTATAGATATCCCGTCCCACTACAAGGGTAAATGCTCTTCCTGACTTACCGGCACGTCCCGTTCTTCCGATTCGGTGAACATAATACTCTATATCCTGCGGAATATCATAGTTAAAAACTGCCTCAACGTCATCCACATCAATACCCCTGGCCGCAACATCCGTCGCAATTAATATATCAACAAAACCTTTTCTGAATCCGTTCATAATCTTATCACGCTGAGCTTGTGACATATCGCCATGAAATCCTTCTGCAAAATATCCTCTACCCTTAAGCACTTCTGCAAGTTCATCAACCTTTCGTTTGGTATTACAGAAAATAAGAGTTCGTTTCGGATTATAATAATCAAGTATTCTTGCAGTTACCTCTTCCTTATTTTTAAGACGAACTTCATAATAATACTGTCTTACCAAAGGAATTGTTAACTCTTTTGCCGCAACCTTAACCATTACGGCATCCGGTCTCTGATACGTTTTTGTTATGTCAAGAATCGGCTTTGGCATTGTAGCTGAAAACAAGCCTGTCTGGTGTTCTCCCGGGATATCCTGTAAAATAGTTTCTATGTCCTCTCTAAATCCCATATTAAGCATCTCATCTGCTTCGTCAAGAACTATCATTTTAAGTCCTTTTAGTTTCAGGGTATGTCTGCGCATATGATCCATAACACGTCCCGGAGTTCCAACAACAATCTGAACATTTCCCTTAAGCGACCTTATCTGTTTTGTAATATCCTGACCACCATATATTGGAAGAACTTTAATTCCTTCCATATATTTGCCAAATTTTCTTATCTCTTCTGCTGCCTGTATTGCCAATTCTCTTGTCGGACAGAGAACTAACGCCTGTAGTCCTTTCGTATCAGGGTCTACTTTCTGTAGTATCGGAATACCAAATGCTGCTGTCTTTCCGGTTCCTGTCTGCGCCTGACCTATAAGATCTTTTCCTTCCAAAAATACAGGAATGGCCTGTTGTTGTATAGGAGTCATGCTTTCAAATCCCAGTTCTGCAACAGCTCGCAAAATACGCGGATCAAGTCCTGATTGTTCATATGTCATCTGTTCCTTCTCGTCCGTTTTGTTATCTTTACTCATATTCCTTACCTCTGTCTATATCTTTCCTTTGAGTCTGCCACTCATTTTCCAAGGGCACCTGACACACTTTTTTGCCCCGGCCCAATCAATGGTGTTTCTAGTATTATATGTATTCTTTCCATCAAACACCCACTGTACACGTATCATACAGTGGGTGCAAGTTATTTTTTATTAAATTAACAACAAATATTTATCAGTTAACTGCATATTATAATCCGGCAATTGTCTCCATAATATAATCAGCAAACTGCTCTCCTGTCGCTCCGTTATCTCTTCCTGTCATAACAAGCTTCTTCTCAGTAATTGTACATATATCAAGTGCTTTATAAAGCTTGTCAGACTCCTCAATATATCCGATGTGATTAAGAAGCATTGCGCCGGCTCTTATTACACTACATGGGTCTGCATACATTGCTCTTCCTTCTTTAACCATTCTCGGAGCCGAACCATGAATCGCCTCAAACATTGCGTATTTTTTACCTATATTAGCACTTCCTGCAGTTCCTACACCGCCTTGAATCTCTGCAGCCTCGTCTGTAATAATATCTCCATATAAATTAGGAAGTACAACAACCTGAAAATCTTTACGTCTCATATCATCGAGAAGTTTTGCAGTCATGATATCAATATACCAGTCATCTGCCTGAATGTCAGGATAATCTTTAGCGATTTTGTAAAATGTATCAAGGAACTTACCATCTGTTGTTTTGATAATATTTGCTTTTGTTACTGCTGTAACTCTTGTCTTACCGTTTGCCTTTGCAAATTCAAATGCTGCACGAATAATTCTGTCACAACCTTCTGATGTTGCAATAGTAAAGTCTATTCCCAAATCTTCAGTAACATTGACACCTTCTTTTCCTGCCGCATATCCGCCTTCTGTATTCTCACGATAGAATGTCCAGTCAATTCCTAATTCAGGAATTCTTACAGGACGAACATTGGCGAACAAATCAAGCGCCTTTCGCATTGCAACATTAGCTGATTCAACGTTAGGCCACTCGTCTCCCTTTCTCGGAGTAGTAGTAGGTCCTTTAAGAATAACATCGCATGCTTTTAACTCAGCCAAAACTTCTTCAGGTATGGCTGCCATCTCAGCAGCACGTCTTTCTATTGTAAGACCATCGATTACACGAAATTCTATCTTACCATTTTTAATATCATCAGCAAGAAGATACTCAAGAACTCTCTGTGCCTGAGCTGTAATTGCAGGTCCGATTCCATCTCCACCGCACACTCCGATTACAATCTTATCAAGAGCTTTGTAATCAACAAAATCTCCCTGTTTTTTCATCTCTTCAACTCTCGCGAGTTGTTTCTTCAAAAGTTCACCGAACTTCTCTTTAGCTGCTGCAATTTCATTTTCGTACATATTATTATCCTCCTAAAACTTTTCATTGTACAAATTATATAACTAATATACATAATTGTTTTGCATTATAGTTTCATAAATTCCTTACCATATTATATATTTTCAATCTGCCAGTCAATAGGTTCTATTCCATTAGCTGTCAAAAACTCATTTGCTCTGCTAAACTGTTTAGTCCCAAAAAAACCTTTATATGCGGACAAAGGACTTGGATGAGCAGATTCTAAAATAAGATGCCGAGGATTATTCAGCATTTTAGCCTTTGTTCTTGCCGGTCTTCCCCAAAGCATGTACACAACAGGTCTGTCCAAGGAATTAACAGCATTAATTGCCGCATCAGTAAACAACTCCCATCCCTTATTCTGATGAGAGTTTGCCACACCGGCTCTTACCGTCAACACGGTATTAAGCATAAGCACACCCTGTTTTGCCCATTTTTCAAGATAACCATTATTGGGAATATAGCATCCCAAATCAGAGTTAAGTTCCTTATATATATTAACAAGAGATGGCGGAATGTCAATATTCTTTTTTACGGAAAAGCACAATCCGTGCGCTTGTCCCGGACCATGATACGGATCTTGTCCAAGAATCACCACTTTAACATTAGACAGCGGTGTAAAATGAAATGCATTGAATATATCATCTGAAGGAGGGTAAATCACATACCTGCTATACTCATCCTTAACGAAATTATACAATTCTCTATAATAAGACTTACTAAATTCTTCACTTATGGCATCTAACCAGTCATTAGTTATTGCTCCCAAATAAATACACTCCTGTCGTCACACTTCCGGAAATACAATATCTTTTGTTTAATTATTCTCTGTTTGATTTCACTACAGGCGCACACTAACTCCACGGTCTCTAAGATACTCTTTTACTTCCCTTATCTCAAGTTCTTTATAATGGAACAAAGAGGCTGCAAGAACCGCGTCGGCTTTGCCTTCTTCTATTGCATCATAAAAATGTTCCAGCTTACCGGCACCACCTGACGCGATAACAGGAACAGATACATTTTCAGAAACAATACGTGTAAGCTCGTTGTCATATCCGTCTTTTGTGCCGTCACAATCCATACTCGTAAGAAGAATTTCTCCGGCTCCAAGTTCACAAGCTTTCATCGCCCATTCGATCGCATCAATTCCCATATCGACACGACCACCATTTTTATATATATTCCAACCGCTTCCGTCAGCACGTCTTTTAGCATCAATTGCAACTACCACACACTGACTTCCGAATTTATATGCCGCCTCTGAAATAAGCTGTGGATTCATAATAGCGGCTGTATTAACAGCAATTTTATCGGCACCCTCACGCAGAATCAACTGAAAATCATCAACAGTTCTTATTCCGCCTCCAACCGTAAACGGAATGAAAACCGTTTCAGCAACGCGCCTAACCATATCCAGCTTAATATCTCTTGCATCAGAGGAAGCTGTTATATCAAGAAATACAAGTTCGTCAGCTCCGGCAACGCCATAAGCTGCACCAACACTTACCGGATCTCCGGCATCTCTTAAATTAACAAAATTAACACCTTTAACAACTCGACCATTATTAACATCAAGGCACGGGATTACTCGCTTAGTATACATAATGCACTTTCCTTTTCTATATTAATTCTACATTTCCACGAAATTCTTCAGAATCTGAAGTCCGACATCACCACTTTTTTCCGGGTGAAACTGACATCCAAAAACATTGTCCTTTTCAACCGCTGCGTGTATATGAGTTATATACTCTGTAGTTGCAGCAACAATATTTTCATCTGCAGCCTGCAGATAATAAGAATGAACAAAGTATACATAGGAATCATCCTGAATCCCTTTAAATAATGCAGATTCTCTCGGGAACTCAAGCAAATTCCATCCCATATGGGGAATCTTGTGAATTCCATCTTTCGGTATTTCACAAATTTTCCCGGGCAGAATAGCCAATCCTTCAACCCCCGGTGACTCTTCACTTTTTTCAAACAAAACCTGAAGTCCCAAGCATATTCCAAGCAACGGAGTTCCTGAATCAGCCACCTTACGAAGAACCTCTACGAGACCATACCGGTTAAGTTTATCCATTGCGTCTCCAAAAGAACCAACACCCGGAAATACAACTTTATCAGCCGAAAGAATTGTCTCTACATCTCTTGTAACAACCGGCTTTTCTCCAATATACTCAAACGCCTTGGAAACACTCCCGATATTTCCTGAATCATAATCAATAATAGCTATCATAATAAACTCCTCTGCTTAATATCCGTATTTCTCGTGGGAAACCACATACTGTGCAAGATCATACACTCTTCGGCTATATTCAGCATTATCCGTAATCTTGTTAATCTCTTTTGCCATTTCCTCTGTAATACCAAACTCCGCTTCAAGTTCAGTAACTATCTGGCTTTTTACATAATCAAGGTCTGAAGTTACATCAAGTTCAACTGCATCAGGAAAATACTTCTCATATTGTCTGATTCCTTTAAATAACGAATCAAGTGCTTCCGGATATCTGGACTCTTTATAATACACGTCATAAGCCTCTAATTCCTTATACACACGCATAACCGTAACAATCTTTTGGTAAAGTTCCTGGTCCTTTTCTTTTAAATCTACTCCAAGTAACTCCTTATAAGACTCTTCATATTGTCCTCTGTCAAAATACTCCTGAGCATTTTTTATTCCACTGTTATAGGAAAACATCCTTGTTCCGAAGAAAATGGATGCACCCATAAGTCCAAGTACTACGAATACAATCGCAGCGCCTACTTTATTGATACGACCTTCAATCTCAGCTTCTTCTTCAAGTTCTCTCAGTTCTTTTGCTTCTTTTTTAGCTTCTTTCTTTTCTTCTTTTTGTCTCTTCTTTTCTTCTTTTAATTTAGCTTTTTTCTCTTTTTCTTCTTCTTTAGCTTTCTTCTTTTCCTCAGCCTCTTCTTTTTTCTTGGCTTCGAGTTCTGTTTTATTTTTCTCATCTTCAGCAGCCTGTTCTCTGATGGCTTTTGCCTTCTCTATCTCTTTGTCATCAACAATATTTCCAAACAACCTGCCAAAAACGCTCTTAATAGACTTTCGTTCTTTTTTCTTAGAATTAGACCTTACATTATCAAGTAATGCATTCACATCATCACCGGATTCCTCTTCATCCTGTTCCGAAGATAACGCAGACAACGCATCCTGAAAAACATCAGACATACTATGACCGTCGCCATAAGATTCTGCAGAGCCCTCTTCCATCTGTAAATCAGCACTCAAATCTCCGAGCAACGCATCAACCTCGTCCGTTTGCGATGTTTCTAACGAAACGTTTTCTCTTCCATCCAGCCCATATCCCAAATCACCAAAATCACTTTCATGGTGTTGTTCTCCACCACTCAAGTCATTATTGTCACCTTCAACAGCCACATTCTGTCCGACTGCATCTTCCGTTCCCGACTCTGATTCTACCGGACTATCTTCCCATATTGTTTCAAAGTCAGTATCATCACCTGTAAGAAGACTCATCAGGTCTAATTCATCCAGGTTAAAAGTATCAATATTAAACTCTTCCTCACCGTCAGCTGACCCTGATTTTTCTGATGGGACACCCTCCGTAGCAAGAATTTCAGTTCCTTCCTCGCCAGACACCATTGTTTCCGAAACACCTTCCGGAACTAATTCATCTGAGATAAGTTCTTCAGAGGCAAGGTCATCTGATATAAGCGCTTCCGGAGCCATTTCATCCGAAATGAGTTCGTCAGATGCAAATTCATCTGATATAAGCGCTTCCGGGGCTATTTCATCTGAGATGAGTTCGTCAGATGCAAGGTCATCTGATATAAGCGCTTCCGGAGCCATTTCATCCGAGATGAGTTCGTCAGATACAAGTTCATCTGATATAAGACCTTCCGGAGCCATTTCATCCGAGATAAGTTCTTCAGGTGCAAGATCATCTGATATAAGCGCTTCCGGAGCCATTTCATCTGAAATGAGTTCGTCAGATGCAAGGTCATCTGATATAAGCGCTTCCTGGGTTATTTCATCCGAGATAAGTTCGTCAGATGCAAGGTCATCTGATATAAGACCTTCCGGAGCTAATTCATCTGAGATAAATTCTTCAGACGCAAGGGCATCTGATATAAGACCTTCCGGAGCTAACTCATCTGGGATAAGTTCGTCAGGTGCAAGGTCATCTGATATAAGCGCTTCCGGGGTTATTTCATCCGAGATAAGTTCGTCAGGTGCAAGGGCATCTGATATAAGACCTTCCGGAACTAATTCATCTGAGATAAGTTCTTCAGTTGCAAGATCATCTGATATAAGTTCTTCCGGAACAGACTCAAGTCCATCCGATATAAGCTCAGTTTCCGCAATTTCATCAGCTGCCAATAATGCATCAAGTTCATCAGTACCACCTGCGCTCATCATCTCTTCAAGAGATGGCGGCTCAACATCATCCGTTGCACTTAGAGTACTATTCAAATCTAATTCGTCAATATCGACATCTTCTGATGAGCCATCCATAACATCTGCAACATCATATATATCAGCAGTTTCCGCTGATTTTTCCATAGTATCCATTACTTTATCATCACTACCTGTATCCATGCTTCTTAGGAGTGCATCCATATAATCCTCTTTCATAGAACTTTTATCTTTGCACTCCTCGCATAAACCACTATTGTATTTTATCTGCTTACCACATAACGAGCAATAACCCATTGCCAACCTCCATTTGGGTTTATAATATAGTACTTCTGTTTAATTAGCTTTAATTAACTAAACTGTCAATCTGCTCAACTAACATACCTATCTCAGGCTTAGATAACTGAGCATCAGCACCTATCGCTTCACCTTTTCTTCTCATCTCTTCATTTACCAAAGAAGAGAAAATCACCACCGGCAAATGCGAAAACTTTTTGTCTGTCTTAATAAGTTTTGTCAAGCGATGGCCATCCATCTGAGGCATCTCAATATCTGTTATGACACAAGAAACCTTTTTGTCAAGGGTGCCTTCAGCCTCATATTTTTTAAGCAATTCCCAAGCCTCTAATCCATTACCTGTAGGAATCACTGATGTGTATCCTGCTTTAAAAAGACAATCGCAAATCATTTTACTAAGCATTGGAGAGTCTTCCGCAATCAATATTGGGAAATCCCTTCTTTCTCTGTTTCCAAGCTTTTCTATATCCGATATTTTTACACCCGTCTCAGGATTGATCTCTGATACAATTCTCTCAAAATCAAGAATAATAATCAATTCATCGTGTAGTCTTACGATTCCTGTTGCACACGCATTATTCTCTGAACTAACAGTTCCGTCCGGTTTTGATATATCTGACCAGAACACCCTGTGAATTCCCAATACTTTTTCAACGTGAAATGCCGTATGTAACTGATTAAAATTAGTAACGATATACATATCGCCTGTAGTATCTGCAGGCTCCGGGAAACCAAGACACTTTGATAAATCAACAACACTAATAATAAAATCCCTTGGCATAAAGATTCCTTCAACATAAGGATGACTGTTAGGAACCACCGTTGGCTTTTTATATGGAATAAGTTCACTAATCTTTGCAACATTAATTCCATAATGATTACCGTTAACGGTAAACTCAAGTAATTCTAATTCATTGGTTCCGCTTTCCAACAAAATATTAGTATCCATACTCAATTCCACCTTTCCATTATATAAAAATCATTTGCTAACATCCAATCTCATTGTTGATAAATCTGCCCCTTCCGGAACTTCAAATATCAATACTGCTTCATCATGTTCATTTGGATTAAGTCGTATATTAAGATACATCAAACCGCCATTATCCAAAATTGCAATCATAGGTTCATACTCTTGTTCATTAACATAAAGCCTATAATTCAATCCCGATTCGGTAAGGTCAATGTGAATCTTCTTTTTCGCCTTATTGAACACATCAAATGAGATCACCAACAACTTATTCCCTTTAGATGCTTCAACCAGATATACATCAGACTGTTTTGGATATGACTGACATGTGTCATAAGAAGAATATGTAATCACCCATTCATCTGTTGTAAAAAACTCTGACCAATCCGCAACAATTGTCTGGTCTGCCTCATTCGAATCAACTGACGAGCTATCACCCTGTTCCGATCCGCCTTCTTCACCATCTGCAGTACCCCCCGACGGAGGTGTTGTACCCTCAGAACCATCATCTCCAACCGGCGTTGAAGGGACATCAGTAGCTACAGGTGCAACGGTAGCAATAGGTGCAGCTGTAGTTTCCGGAGACGGAGTCATTGTGTTAGGATCAATGTACACTAATTCTTCTCCCTCGCCATACGTTCTGTCATATTGCAACAATTTGTCAGCAATATACCTTGATATCTCGTAATTCTCTTCATCAGTTAACGTCGGCACGCCACATCCGCACATAGTGCTCACAAATAACGACATCACACAGACTAAAACTATTCTAATAAGGGAATTATTATTCATAAATTGCTTTTTCAATTTTTCCCCTCCAGTATCGAAGTTCTTTAGAAAATTTTAACACATTCAATAACAATTATCAACTTTTATTTAATGCATAAACTCAAAGAAATGTAATGATATCAATGCAAGTCCAGTTCAAACCAGAATTCAACTCCATCCTCGCAATTCTTTACGCCATATTCTCTATTAAAAGATTTCATAATAGCTTTCACAATTGAAAGGCCGATTCCATTCCCGCCATATTCCCTGGTTCTTGCTTTATCAACCTTATAAAACTTTTCCCATATTTTATCTAATTCCGCTTCCGGAATATTGTCGCCTGTATTGAATATACCAATTCTCACAAGGTCACCTTGTTTTTTGGTATATATCCTAATTACATTAGGTTCTTTCAAGTGGTTGAGGGCATTGCTTAAATAGTTGGTTAAGACTTCCTCAACCAGATACTCTTCAGCCCACACAAATACAGGCGCAGGTTCATACATTTGCAATGTTACATTTTTTTGCTTAAGAAGTATATCGGCAGAAGCTACAACTGACTTGATAACTTCTACAATATCAAATCTTTCCATGCTTGTTTTTTCAGTACCGAACTCAAGTTGATTAAGATCAAGCAACCTCTTAACCATGCGGTTCATTTTACCTGCTTCATCCAAAATAACATCACAGTAAAACCTTCTGTCTTCCGGATTATCAATTATGTCATCCTGCAAACCTTCCGCATATCCTTGTATTAATGCTATAGGAGTCTTCAATTCGTGAGATACATTAGATAGAAATTCCTGTCTCATTTCATCAATCTGCATCTTATGCTCTATATCATTTTGAAGCTCGTTATTAGCACTTTTTAATTCAGAAACCGTACTTTCCAGCTTTTCAGAAAGCATATTCATGCTATTGCCTAATTTACCTATCTCATCATCCGATGTCACATCATACTTCGCATCAAAATCAAGTCTTGTCATTCTATCTGCAATTTCTGCCAATTTCAAAATAGGTTTAGTAAATGAACGACCAAAAAAGAACATAATGATTGCACCAATCACAAGAAAAACAATACCAATATATGATATAAATTTATTAGATATCTCCACGCTTTCTTTCATATTTTGGTAATTGGCTCTTAAATAAACATACATAGAATCATCAATTTTACCGAACAGTTCCATATAATTGGAACCAATTCTGTCATCATATACCTTGTACATGTTATACATACGATTGGACTCAAGCTTAACATAATTCGACGGCAATTCCCCCCATCCGAAATATGAATTCACATAATCATCCAATTGGGTTTTTATCATTTTAAAAGCAATACTTCCTGCATCAACATCCGGATATGCAAAATCATAGTAATTCCATATTCCGTCTGTTTTTAACGAAAACAAATACAATGTAACACCATTATTTGCTTCCAACTTGTCCAAAGAAAAGTATAATTCATCAGGTGAAGATACTCCACTTTCTTCAAAACTTTTGCAGATTTTATTAACTTCCCCAAACATATTAATAAGACTTGTTTTTTTCTCTTTTGCATAGTATTTGTCAAACAATGTCAAATTCATAACAATCGTTAACATCACTAAAATGACAATAAATGCCATTAAAACTATAATCAGTCTGGTACGAATAGAATTTTTCATCATTCCACCTCGAATTTATATCCCATTCCCCATATCGTCTTGATACACTCACCTTTTTTACCCATTTTATTGCGAAGTTTTTTTACATGTGTATCAATTGTACGCGCATCACCATAATAATCATAATTCCATACATTGTTCAGAATTTTTTCACGAGACAATGCAAGACCTTTATTTTCAATAAAATAAGTAAGTAATTCAAATTCTTTGTAACTTAACTCCAACGCCTTTCCGTCTACCGTTACTTCATGAGCAGCTTTATTAAGAACAATACCGCCAACACTGATACTTTCACTACCAACAACATTACTTCTTCTTAAAATTGCCTGCACTCTGGCGACAAGTACCTTAGGGCTAAACGGTTTTGAAATATATTCATCAACACCAAGTTCGAATCCAAGAAGCTCATCCCGTTCACTTGATTTTGCCGTGAGCATAATAATAGGAACATCAGAAAATTGCCTAATTTCCCGACACACTTCCCAGCCATCCATCTTCGGCATCATAACATCCAATATAATGAGCGATATATCTTTATTAGAAAAAAATATATCAACAGCTTTTTCGCCATCCTCAGCTTCAAGAACCACGTAATCTTCTCTGACGAGAAAATCTTTTACCAGCTTTCTCATTCTCTGCTCATCGTCTATAACGAGAATTCTCGCATTCTCCATCACTTAAGCCTCCCTGAAATCACACTACTATTTGTTATCTTTAAGAGCCTGTTCTCTTGTTTCCAGTTCTTTTTCCCATTCTTCATATTCATTAATAATACTTTCCCTAATGTCATTTTCATAATCAGTAAAATAAGTTAAATACGAATACTTTGAATTAAAAGTAATAACAAACATCCCGATAATAATAGCTATAAGCGCTACAACAGCAACGGATAAAACTGTTTTGGTTTTTTTATGTGCTTCATTTTGAGAAGATTCATCTCTTTTTGCTGAACTACCCGACTTTCTGCTCCCGGCACTTCCAACTCTGTTTTCTGTAGTACTGTTCTCTACACGAACCGGCACCTTTTTCAAAGAATCATCGTCAACAATACCGCTAATAATAATGGAATCACGTAATTTTTTTAGAAATGCATAACCCACAACTGTTTTAAATGTTTTCTTTGTAACAGCCTGATTATACAGCGAAAGTGCAACCTTTGGGTCTCCAAGATTCATCTTTTTATCAAGATTGCATATTGTCTCATACTCTCTTAAAGCCTTCTGATATTCAAGCCTGTTTTCGAATTCATACACATCAACACTGTTAATCTTTTCTTCTCCCATCACATGCACCCCTTATCAAATTAAAGCCTCTTTTTACTCTCTCATTCCTTCAACTGTTACAAGGTCTGCAACATAATTCTTAACCATTTCAAGGAGCATTGCATCTTTTGGATTCTCACTATAAGATTCTTCAAAGTCTTTTTCTATCTCCTCTAACGGTCTGTTTTTATCAGCCTCATCTTCATACTCCATATATTCAACAAGCATCTTTGCATATTCATCATTGTTAAGAGATAATCCTTCTTTTGCTGCAATCGACTTTGCAAGCATCTTTTCCTCTGCCATCTCCTGACCAATTTCTTCTACATCCTGACTTGTCATTTCATAGTCAGAAAGCAATTCTTCCATGGACGAATAACCGGCAAATTCAGCAAAACTCTCATAGCTTTTTTCAGTCTCCGCAACAGCCTTATCAAGTTCTTCTGAATGATATTCTTTAACCTCACTTTCCTCTATCACCTTTGTCCATGCTTCATCAGTAATATTTTCAACATTGGTCTGATATAACTGATTATTGATATAGTCATCAAACTCAATAACAGATAAACATTCTCCATCTGTATAATCTTTAACAAATTCATCTGTTAACTCTGCTTCAATTTCATCGCCACATATATAATTAAGTGTTACTTCATACTGCACGGTTTTTCCGTCTATCATTTCATCGCCGTAATCCTTTGGTATCTCAACATCAATAACCTTAGTATCACCGGTGTTCATTCCGGCAATGCCTTCATCAAATTCAGTAAATACTTCTTCTTCACCCAACGTCAAAAGTAAATCCGTATCGGACTCAGATTCTATAACAACGCCATCTAATGTAGCCTCATAATCAATATTAACCATATCGCCTGTCGCTGCTTTGCCCTGTTTTTCCTCGTAAAGTTCAGCTGATTCTATGATATAATCTATCTCTTCCTGCACATCTTCCTCTGACACTCCGACAGAAATTGATATGTTTTTATAATCTCCAAGAGTCACGAATCCTTCTTTTTCATAATCCACCGGAACCCCATACTGAATATTGATTTGTTCGGAACCGGCTCCAAGTACTTTCCATAATACAACAGCTACAACTATAACACC
This sequence comes from Lachnospiraceae bacterium, assembly GCA_015057405.1. Taxonomy (GTDB): domain Bacteria; phylum Bacillota; class Clostridia; order Lachnospirales; family Lachnospiraceae; genus V9D3004. Next base: position 6,530 of record SVEK01000016.1, on the reverse strand, counting down.
TACGCAACCAAGTGCAATCAATCCTATGATTTTTTCTTTTTTATTATTATTCATAACCTCTTCCTCCATCCATTAATATGGACATTGTAACATAAAATTGTGTACAAATTAAGTATTTATCTAAAAAAAGAAAAGCATCCCATCATTTTCTTCTTTTAGTTACATGCCACCCACAACAACACTCATCCAAAAATAAAAATGTTCGAAAAGCACAATCAACTGTTTCAAACCCAAAACGCAATAGTTAATATAATATTCCAAACTCAAATCGCACCTGCCGGAAATAAATTTCCGACAGATGCGATATAAAAATCATCATATATTAATTATCATTACAATAATCGAATATATTATTTGTAAAGCTCAACAAGCTTCATAAGGTGCTCGTAACGAGCCTTAGCTGCCTGTTCATTTCTTTCGAAGAGCTCATCAGCACGCTCAGGAAATGCTCTCTTAAGACGTGAATAACGTGTCTCGTTGTTGAGGAAATCCTGATACTGACTGTAGTCACCTTCCTTAGAAGTAAGAGTGAACGGATTCTTGCCTTCTGCCTTAAGAGCCGGATTGAATGAGAAGAGATTCCAGTAACCTGCTGCTACAGCCTTCTTCATCTCATCCTGGCAGTGATTCATTCCACCCTTAACACCGTGAAGCTCACATGGAGCATATCCGATGATAAGTGAAGGTCCGTTATAAGCTTCTGCTTCCTTGATAGCCTTAACAGCCTGAGCCATATTAGCACCAAGAGCGATCTGTGCAACGTATACATATCCGTAGCTCATCGCAATCTCAGAAAGTGACTTCTTGCCAACTTCCTTACCGGCTGCTGCGAACTGACATACTTCACCGATGTTAGAAGCCTTAGAAGCCTGACCACCTGTATTAGAATACATTTCTGTATCAAATACCATTACGTTAACGTTCTCGCCGGAAGCAAGCACGTGGTCAAGTCCACCAAATCCAATATCGTAAGCCCATCCGTCACCACCGAAGATCCATACAGACTTCTTAGAAAGGTAATTCTTCTTCTCAAGAACTGCTGCTGCCTTTTCACAACCATTAGCTGCAACTTTCTCAAGTACTGCAATAAGAGCATCTGCTGCTGCAGGATTACACTCTGTACAATCTTTAGTTTCAATAAACTTAGCTACAGCATCTTTAAGTTCGTCAGTTGCCTTATCTGAAGCAGCCATTTCCTCTAAGAGTACTATCTGCTGGTCACGAATTGTCTTCTGTCCAAGATACATACCAAAGCCGTGCTCTGCATTATCCTCGAACAATGAGTTAGCCCAAGCCGGACCCTTCTTAGAATCCTTGTTAACTGTATATGGGCATGTAGCTGCAGGACCACCCCAGATTGAAGAACATCCTGTAGCATTAGAAATATACATCTGCTCACCAAAGAGCTGTGTTATAAGTCTTGCATATGAAGTTTCAGCACATCCTGCACAACTTCCTGAGAACTCAAGAAGTGGCTGATTGAACTGTGAACCTACTACAGCAGGAAGCTCATCAGCTACAGGTTTCTTACTTACGTTAGCAACAAGGTAATCAAATACCGGCTGCTCTGCGCTCTGTGTTTCCTGCGGAACCATCTTAAGAGCTTCTCCGGCCTTAGGACATACAGTAACACACTCGCCACATCCCATACAATCAAGCGGAGATACGCTCATTGTAAACTTGTATTCCTTAATCTTAGGATTCTTACCATCTGCTACTTTCATATTAGAAGGTGCTGCATTTACTTCGTCTTCTGTAAGAAGATAAGGACGAATTGTAGCATGTGAACATACAAATGCACACTGGTTACACTGAGCACATGCTGCAGGATCCCACTCAGGAACCATTACTGCTGTTCCTCTCTTCTCATATGCTGAAGCACCAAGTTCAAACTGTCCGTCTGCGATATCCACGAACTTAGAAACAGGAAGGCTGTCACCATCCATAAGTCCAATTGGATTCATAAGTTCTTCAACCATCTTAACTGTCTCAGGACGACCCTCAAGCTTAGCAGCCGGTGCATCCGGTTCAGGATTGCTCCATGAAGCAGGAACCTCAACCTTATGAATAGCATCAACACCAGCATCGATAGCTTTCCAGTTCATCTGAACAACATCGTCACCCTTCTTACCGTATGACTTCTTAGCTGCTGCTTTCATAAACTCTATAGCATCATCAATTGGCATTACATTAGCAAGTTTGAAGAATGCTGACTGAAGAATTGTATTAGTACGCTTGCCCATTCCAATCTCAATAGCCTTATCTATAGCATTGATTGTGTAGAGCTGAATATTGTTATCTGCAATATACTTCTTAGAAGCTGCAGGCATATGCTTGTCAAGTTCTTCGTCTGACCACTGGCAGTTAATCATGAAAATTCCGCCAGGTTTAACATCCTGAACCATCTTGTAACCTTTGATTACATATGATGGGTTGTGACATGCAACAAAATCTGCCTGATTAATATAGTATGGGCTCTTGATTGGCTGGTCACCAAAACGAAGGTGAGAAATTGTGATACCACCAGTCTTCTTTGAGTCATACTGGAAATATGCCTGGATATACTTCTCTGTGTGGTCACCAATAATCTTTGTTGAGTTCTTATTAGCACCAACAGTACCGTCTCCACCAAGTCCCCAGAACTTACACTCTACTGTACCAGGAGCTGATGTGATTGGAGCCGGCTTAACCTCAGGAAGGCTGAGATTAGTAACGTCATCCTCGATACCTATTGTGAAACGAGTCTTAGGCTCATCCTTATTAAGTTCTGTATAAACAGCGAATACGGATGATGGAGGTGTATCCTTTGAACCAAGTCCGTAACGTCCGCCTGTAAGAACGATATCATTAAGTCCTGCTTCACGAAGTGTTGTAGCAACATCAAGGAAAAGAGGCTCACCAAGAGAACCCGGCTCCTTAGTTCTGTCAAGAACAGCTATCTTCTTAACTGTCTTAGGAAGAACTTTAAGAAGAGCATCTGATACCCATGGACGATAAAGACGAACTTTAATAAGACCAACTTTTTCTCCGGCTGTTGTAAGGTAATCAATAACCTCTTCACAAACGTCATTGATTGAACCCATAGCGATAATTACGCGGTCTGCATCCGGTGCACCGTAGTAGTTAAACAAATCGTAATCTGTGCCAAGCTTCTCATTAACTTTCTTCATATATTTAGAAACAACTTCCGGAAGTGCATCATAAGCTGAGTTACAAGCCTCACGATGCTGGAAGAACACGTCACCATTCTCATGAGAACCACGCATAGCAGGCTTCTCAGGATTAAGTGCATGCTCACGGAAAGCTTTAACAGCATCCATGTTACACATTTCTTTAAGATCTTCATAATCCCACTTCTCAATCTTCTGAATCTCGTGAGAAGTACGGAATCCATCAAAGAAATTAAGGAAAGGAACTCTTCCCTCAAGAGCTGCAAGATGAGCCACAGGACTAAGATCCATAACTTCCTGTGGATTAGTCTCACACATCATAGCAAAACCTGTCTGACGACAAGCATATACGTCACTGTGATCACCAAAGATATTAAGTGACTGAGCTGATACGGTACGAGCTGATACATCGAATACACAAGGTAACTGCTCACCGGCAATCTTATACATGTTAGGGATCATAAGAAGAAGTCCCTGTGATGCTGTAAATGTTGTTGTAAGTGCACCTGCTGCAAGTGAACCATGAACAGTTCCTGCTGCACCAGCCTCAGACTGCATCTCAACAACCTTAACCTGATTTCCAAAAATGTTCTTCAATCCTGCTGCTGACCACTGATCTACAAAATCAGCCATAGGACTTGAAGGGGTGATAGGATAGATTCCGGCAACTTCTGTGTAGGCATATGCCACATGAGCCGCAGCCTGATTTCCATCCATTGACTGTCTTTCTCTAGCCATTGTTAATACATCCTCCTTGTAATAATTTAAATTATTTCATACAGATTGCTATCGAAATATGATATATTTGGGCGCAATCCGTCACATATGCTTGATTCTAACACTTTTATATAATGTTGTAAAGTCAAAAAAAAAGTATTGAGAAAAACTCAAAAAAAGTATTGACAAAACATTCCAACTGTATTAATGTATTATTGTACTAAGCGCCTAATACAATAATACTGTTTTGAACATTCGCTTGCAGCATTTCAAATACGATTTATTTAATCAAACTTATTAATTTGCTACAGAGCAATTTGTATTCAAATGGTACAAACACATTTATATCTTATTTTGAAAGGAGGAATATTATGCCATGGAATCTTAATACAGACCGTCCTATATATCTGCAACTTGTTGATATAATATCTTTTCGAATTATATCCGGCATCTATTCTGCCGGAACAAAGCTCCCTTCTGTACGGGATTTGGCAAGCGAGGCATCCGTCAATCCCAACACGATGCAAAAAGCACTTGCCGAACTGGAAAGCACAGGTCTTATATTTGCCAACCGTACCAGCGGCAGATTTGTCACAGAAGATAATTCTTTAATAAGAGACGCAAAAAGAAAACTTGCCAAAGAATACTCAGAAGAAATAATAACAAAACTCAGGGAACTTGGTTTATCTAATGAAGAAATAAAAGCAACAATAGCAGATATATTAGATAATTGATACTACTTTAACAAATATATTCTGACTACATTTTACGTAATAATACATTTGAAATAATGCCAAAACAGAATATAAGCAATAATTAACAATTCAAACATATTAATAAGGAGGAAATATTAATGACACCTTTATTGGAATGTAAAGCATTAACAAAAAAATATGGTAATACGCTCGCACTTAACAACATTAACCTTACATTAGAGCGTGGCCGTATCATAGGACTTCTCGGGCCTAATGCAAGTGGTAAAACAACACTTATCAAACTTATCAACGGACTTCTTACCCCTACCGGCGGAGAGGTACTCATCAACGGTCAAAAACCGGGACCGGAAAGTAAATTAGCAATTGCATACCTTCCGGACACAACATTTTTATGTGAATGGATGAACGTAGAACAACTTATAGATTATTACAAAGATTTTTACAACAACTTTGATAGTCAAAAAGCATATGACATGCTGGCAAGACTTAATATAGGTAAAAAAATGAAACTTAAAGCAATGTCTAAAGGTACAAAAGAAAAAGTACAGCTCATACTCACAATGAGTCGAAAAGCTGACTTATACTGTCTCGACGAGCCAATTGGTGGGGTAGACCCGGCATCCCGCGATTATATACTCGAAACCATTATCAATAACTATAACCCGGAAGGCTCAATACTTATATCAACTCATCTCATATCTGACATAGAAAAAGTTTTAGATGAAATAGTACTCATTCAGGGCGGAAACTTATACATGCACAAAACAGTCGATGAAATACGTGAAGAAAAAGGCATGTCAATCGACGGATTATTCAGGGAGGTATTCAGATGTTAAGTAAATTAATCAAAAACGAATTCAAAACAACCGGAAGATACATTTTACTCATAATGGCAGTACTTCTTATAATAACACCTATTACAGCACTATATCTTAAATATGGAAGCAACGCATTATTCGGAACTTCTCAATCCTATTCCTCAAATGTTAACTCTATTCTTGCCATAGTCGGTAAAATGTTGGAATCATTATTCAGCATTTTATACATAGTTGCCATTATCGCTGCGTTTGCAACAACAGCCATTACACTCCTTATGAGGTTTTACAAGAGTATGATTGGTTCAGAAGGATACCTTACACACACATTACCGGTTAAAACTTCTTCAGTAATAATATCAAAAACTCTTGTTGCATATGTATGGATTATGCTGTGTATATTAGTTCTGTTTGTGTCCATTATGACCTTTACAAGAATCATGGGAGCATGGGAAGGAACCGAAATAATTGACGGTTTACGTATGATACACAACGAATTATGTACTATGGGCATTACAAACGGACATATCTTCTTATTTTTCTTTATCCTACTTATTCAGCCTATAGTAAACATATTGTATTTCGTTTTATGCTTCAGCATCGGACAACGATTCAACGGTCATCAAATAGTCGGAACAATAATAGCTTACATGGGAATCAACTTTACTTTCCAAATAGTATCAACCATCGCAATTGCTCTCATCGGTCCGTTTATTGAAACAGCACTTATTGCAAAACTATCCATTTCATCCTGCGTATATTTAGTACTTGGATTTGCTCTTGTATACCAGATTGCTTTATCCGTTGTATACTATTTTGTAAGTCTCTATATGTTCAAGAACAAACTTAACATTTAGTTGACACAGACAAAAGGTAGTGCTATTATAATATGGCGCGGCAGGCATTGCCTGCTGCGTAAAAAATGCAGGAATGGCGGAATTGGCAGACGCGCAGGCTTCAGGTGCCTGTGGCAGCAATGTCGTGTGGGTTCAAGTCCCATTTCCTGCACTAAAAAGGTAAGGGTGATGCCCTTGCCTTTTTTTATGCCGCCCCTCATTCCAGGCATCACATAGTTGATATATTCTTCTTTAAATATATCTGAATCATCATCC
>SVEK01000015.1 GCA_015057405.1 Lachnospiraceae bacterium | reverse complement strand
GAACGCCATCTACATAATCACCATTATATAGATCTAAAGCAAATCCTTAACTCAATTCGTGTTAAATTTTCAAGGTACAAACAAAAATCAGATATTTATAAATGTGTCTTTTGACACCCTAACCCTATATAATAAAAAAGAACCTCATACCAATGACGGTGAGGTTCGTAACTAAACAAAAACAACAAGTATTCACAATCTTAGAAATCGTAGCCATTAGTACGCAAAGAAATGTGATGCTATTTTTATTCTCTTCAACTCATGCAACAATAATTATTTCTGTTCCTTAACTGCAAGATAATCATTAATTCTTGCTACAAGCTGATCTGCATCAAGCCCGTGAACCATTGCTGCCTGTTCAAGACTCTCTCCCTGAGCAGAAGGACATCCTATACAATGCATACCTGCTGCCATAAGAATCGGAGCTATAGTAGCATCTCCGCGTAATATATCACCAATTATCATACTTTTATCTACTTTATTCATCGATATTCACCTCCTCATTATATTCAAAACAAGTATAAAGCATAGTTGTTTTATCGTCAAGATTCCTTTACAGGAAAATATTTCTTCATTGTAAACACAAAAATTACAGCCGCCATAATAACAGCCGCATAATCTGTAACAGGCTGTGTCAAAACAAGCATCTTAGCCGAGTCAAATACAAACCTGAAAAGAACCAACAGCGGCAGATATACAAGTCCCTGTCTGCTTATTGATAAAATAAGCGACGGGAACGCAGCACCTGTAGCTTGAATTGCATTAACTAATACAAACAAAACACCAAGCACCGGACCTGAAATAATATAAATTCTCGAGAACTGAAATCCATACGAAAATGCACTCTGGTCGTCCAGGAAAGCCCTTACAAGAGGCGCTGCACCAAAAAAACATACCGCAGTCATAACCAGACTGAGTCCTAACGCCAAAACAATCGAAAACTTTAATATATCCATGTATCTTTTGCGATTGTTTGCTCCGTAACAATACCCGAGAAGCGGTTGAATACCTGTTCCAAGCCCTATAAGAAGCATAACAACAACCATATTTACTTTCATTGCCACACCAACACCTGCAACAGCCATATCATCATATCCACTCATCATATTATTGAGAATAATATGAGATGAACTCATTAATACGCTATTAAGAGACGCCGGAATACCTATTGCCAACACTCCGAATACAATTCTTCTGCTTATCCTGAAATCTTTAATTTTAATTGAAAGCATTGTCTTTTTAGAAACAAGATGCGAAATGTATACCACAGAAGAAACTATGTTACCTATTACTGTAGCTATCGCCGCACCTGCTACATTCCAGCCAAATCCCAATATCATTATCGGGTCAAGAACAATATTGGCTATATTACCCAAAACCACTCCGAGCATTGCCTTTTTCGCATTACCATCTGCTCTGACTATATTACTAAACGTATTGCTTATAATAAGAAATGGTATTCCCATTGCAAGTATTCCCAAATACTCCTTAGAATATCCTAAGGTATCTTTACTTGCCCCAACCATAAGGCATATCGGTTCTACGAATACGATAATAAGTACCATAGAAATAATACCTATAACAATTCCACTCCAAAAACAAAATGATGCTGTATGTTTCGCGTACTTATGTTTTCCTTCTCCTAACATTCTCGAAATAAGAGAAGTACCACCGATACCAAAAAGCATACCTACCGCCATAAACAGAAGAAATACGGGCGTAGCAATTGAAACGGCAGCTACCATATACGGATTCTTAGTTTGGCCTATAAAAAATGTATCTGCCAAATTATAAACAAGAACCATAATCATACTTATGATAGATGGAATAATATTACTAAGCACCGCTTTAGGTACAGGTGCATCTCTGAAAGTTTCTATCGATTTGCTCATCTTTGTCATCCCCTAACCACTTATTTACATAACCACGCCATTATACACTTAATATTTTTAAAAAACAAGACTTATAAGGGTTGTTTTTTCTCTCTTAGTGTATTAGAATAGGTGTATAAATTTTCAGAGGGAGGATATCATAATGGCTTATACAATTACAGATGCTTGCATCAGTTGTGGAACATGCGCTAGCGAGTGCCCTGTAGGTGCTATTGCTGAAGGTGATGCTCATTTCGAGATTGATGCTGATGCTTGTCTTGATTGCGGAACTTGTGCTGGAGCTTGCCCAGTAGGTGCAATTGAGAACTAAGAATTATTTATAATAATAATTTGTTTCATTAAGATAATGCTGCTATGAGAACATCTCATAACAGCATTTCTTTTATATCTATTTCTTTTATGTCTATTTCGTATTTATATCCCCATAATCTTTTTATTCCTTTATGCTAAAAGTACATTCACACAAATTATCTGTCAACATACTCAGTTAGATTAATACCCCGTTTTACCAAGAAGAGCAAACATATTCTTCTTATAAAATTCCACTCCCGGCTGGTCAAACGGATTAACACCAAGTATATATCCGCTTACTCCACAGGCAAATTCAAAGAAATACAATAATTGTCCAAGTGAATACTCCGTTCTGTCAGGAATAATAATCTTAAGATTTGGAACTCCGCCTTCAATATGAGCCATAGTAGTTCCCTGTAATGCACATTTGTTAACGTACTCTACTGTCTTTCCCGCAAGATAATTAAGTCCATCTATATCTTCCGGTTCTTCTTCCATTACAATTGTTCCACCCGGATTTTGAAGTTCAAAAACTGTCTCAAACATTATTCTCGAACCCTCCTGTATGAACTGCCCCATCGAATGAAGATCTGTCGTCAAATCAACTGCTGCCGGAAAAAGACCTTTTCCATCCTTTCCTTCACTTTCACCATACAACTGCTTCCACCATTCATTAATATAATGAAAACACGGCTCATATCCGGCAAGAATTTCAACCGACTTGCCTTCATCATAAAGCATATTTCTCATAACCGCGTACATGATTGAATCATTTTCCTGCACATTTTCAGAAAGACATCTTTCTCTCATGGCAGCAGCGCCTTCCATAAGCCTTGATATATCCACTCCACTTACCGCTATCGGGAGAAGTCCCACCGCTGTAAGAACAGAATATCTTCCGCCCACATCATCAGGCACAACAAATGTTTCATATCCTTCTTTGTCCGCCAAACTTTTAAGAGCACCTCTTTGCTTATCTGTTGTTGCATATATTCTTTTTGCAGCTTCCTCTTTACCATACTTCTCAACAAGAAGCTTTTTGAAAATTCTGAATGCTATTGCCGGCTCACTTGTTGTACCGGACTTGCTGATAATATTTATCGAAAAATCCTTACCACCTATAACATCAATCAAATGCTCAATGTACAATGAACTGATATTATTACCCACAAAATATATCTCCGGTGTTTTTCTGATATCTTTTGATATATTATTATAAAATGAATGCCCTAAAAATTCTATAACTGCACGTGCACCCAGATACGAACCTCCAATGCCTATAACAAGAAGCACCTCTGAATCATCCTGAATCTGTTTTGCCGCAGTCTTAATCCTTGCAAATTCCTCTCTGTCATAATTCACAGGTAAATCAAGCCAACCTATGAAATCATTCCCTTCACCGTTGCCATTAACAAGTTTGTCTCGAGCATCTGTAGCTTTTTTCAAATAATCATCTACGTTTCTACCTCTTATAAACTCCCTTGCCATAGAATAATCAAACTTAATTTCCTTATTCATACAGCATCACCTTCTTCCAAAAGTTATATCCCATACACATTTATAAATATTTTAACAAAATATAATTGTCAGGTCAAATATTCTGTAATAATATCTTCAAGAATATTACCATCTTCTATACCATCTGTTTCCCCATCTGCATTACTTATAGTTTTGCTTTGAATTTTTTGTAAATTTTCTATACTTTCAATCAATTCCTCCATACCTTTTTCCGATAATTCATCCAATGCCACATCAACTATTTTGGCTTCATCGGCACACTTATTAACATCACTGTTAATATTATATCCATACTCCTCAAGTTCTAACCTTGGTTTAAGATAGTTTTCAAGATAATTATATATATTAGTATGGAGCTGTTCTCTTTTTCTCTGCAAATCAACAAATACATCCGCGATTACAAGAATACCTGAAGACACAAAACCACACATTACATGCTTAATCAGCATATATTCACTATGCCCATAATAAAAAGCACATGCCGCACCCACGGTTCCTATAACCAGACACAATATTACAAGAAGGATTCCTACCGTTTCCCACACATAATCCCTAATTCTTAGCATTTTGATATCATACATGTGCTTGTCTACAAATATACTGACATTATTTACCCGGTAAGATTGTTCATATTTCTTAACAAAACTCTCTTCAATTCCTTTTACAAATCCCGAACAAATCTCTTTTGCGCCTGAAGCTTCCTTTATCAGCGAATTATACTTATGAAGCATAGCCAGTTTGAAACAAAAACCTGCAACGCACATAATAATAATCACGTATATCGCCAAATTCATTTCGTACATTTTTTCTAACATACAATTCCCTCCTTTTTATTATTACAATTATAATACTAAAAAGAAGAGGAATTCCAGTTTTTTCCATCTTGTTAAATGCACATTTTATGACATTTTATGACACATTATACGCAATTAACATACCCATCGATAATATCTGCTATTAATTGCACAGCATCTTTTTTGTCATCCCCGCTCATTGCTTCTATATACCGGTTTCTATCCTCATACAACTTATCAACTGTCTGTATAAGACTATATGTAGTTAATTCTTCCTCCGGAAGAACAACACTATAACCCTGTTTTTCAAAAGATCTTGCGTTAAGAATCTGATCTCCCCTGCTCACCGTTTCCGGTAACGGAATGAGAATATTAGGTTTTTTGAGTGCTAAAAGCTCACAGATTGCATTTGCACCGGCTCTTGACACAACAATATCCGTAGCTGCAAACAAATCACACAATTCCGCCTTAACATATTCAAACTGAACATACCCCTCAGTACCGATTAAAGACTGGTCAATCTTGCCTGCACCACAAAGATGAATAACCTGATATCTGGTTAGAAGTTGCGGAAGGGCTTCTCTTACCGCAGTATTAACCGCCTGTGCTCCGAGGCTTCCGCCTATAATGAGCATTACCGGCTTATTAGCCGTAAATCCACAGTAATCAAGACCGGCAATTTTATTCCCTGAAAACAATTCTTTTCTGATAGGAGTTCCTGTTGTAATTGCCTTATCACCCTGAATTGATTCTCCTGCCTCAGGGAAATTAGTACATACTTTTACGGCATGCGGTATACATATACGATTTGCAAGTCCCGGTGACATATCTGATTCATGTATTATGCAAGGAACCTTTCTTTTGTCTGCCGCAAGTACCACAGGCACAGTCACAAACCCGCCCTTTGAAAATACCACATCCGGTTTTATCTTCCGAATTATAGATTTAGCCTCTGTATAACCTTTTAGAATTCTTACCGGATCTGTAAAGTTCTTCAAATCAAAATACCTACGAAACTTACCTGATGATATTCCGTAATACGGTATACCACATTCTTCAATAAGCTTCCTCTCAATACCATTCTTGGAACCAATATAAGTAATAGAATAACCTCTTTTAATCAGCTCCGGTATAAGGGCTATATTAGGCGTAACATGTCCTGCTGTTCCTCCACCGGTTAATATAATCTTCTTCACTATACACTCACTCCCGCAATTCTTTCTTAGCTTTAATATGTTTATTTTGTCTTCACAACATTTAATTAGCTTTGCAATACCTGTTATATCTTCACAACAATTAATCAGCTTTGCAATGCCTGTTGTAAATCCTCACATACTTTATCAAAATCCACATCCTGTTTATGATTCCAACCAATATTTACGTCATCATCATTGTATCTTGGAATCACATGAACATGCAGATGGAATACAGTCTGACCTGCCGCCTCTCCGTTATTTTGGAGAATATTAACTCCGTCACAGCCCAAATATGACTTAATTGCAGTTGCAATCTTCTTTGCCACAACCAATATCTTACCTGCATCTTCATCACTTATCTCATATATATCGGCCGCATGGTTCTTAGGAAGAATAATAACATGTCCTATTGCCGCAGGCGAAATATCAAGAATGGCTTTAAAATCATCATCCTCATAAACGGTTTTTGACGGAATCTCCCCTTTTATTATCTTACAAAATATACAATCTTCTTTATAATTCTTTCCCATCTCACAGCACCTCCGTACTAATATTCATATCTTATTATTTAAACTTAAAAAATGTATCCAGCATTCTGAGAATGTTAAAATTGCCTTTAGCAGATAATTCCCCTGCCATAAATGCTTCCTGAAAACTTCTGTTACCTGAAATAATATTATCCAATACTGTTGAATTAATATTAATATAAACATCTGCCTTTCCAACGGCATCATAGGAAACAGCAAGCGAACCATCTCGTACTACAATTTGAATTGTTTTTGACACATCATTAAGCGATAGCTGATAACTCACATTTTCCTTTGCATAATGACCAATATATGCACTCTTAAATCTCTCAATGTATCCGGCTTCCTCCCCAGGTGCTTCTCCCAACATACCCTTAAACATAAGGGACAACTCTTCAATATCTTCCTTCTGTTTCTTAACATACTGGTCATTGGATACATATTCTGACAACTGTTCACTTTCCTGCGGTGTAAGTCTAAGTGTTTTACTCTTTAGAACCTTTTTCCTCACCTCATTGGAACTATTAGGAAGACCTGTCATACGATGACTTATACTTCTATAATAATTTTCCGTAAGCTTTTCAATCCTTCGCTTAATCTGAGCATCCGTTTCAAATGAAGTGTGATCCTCTACATAAGCACGCAAACCTTCTATAGGAATCCCGCCAAGAAGCTCCCAGGCTTTAATCAGCGTGCATTCTACATCACGCTCGCCATACGTTGATGCAATTACAACCGGCATCATATACATTCTGCCAATCTCATTTTTATCTCCATACAACCAACAGGCATCAAGGAACTGCTGCATCATTCCGCCGATTCCAAACCACTCAAGGTGAGTAGCAAGAATCACCCCGTCAGCCTCCTTAAGAGTCTTTGGCAATGTTGTAATTCCTTTTTTCTGTTCATATAAATTATATGTTACAACATCAACTCTTAATTCCTCAAGAATTTCCGCAATACTATTAATGACATATAGCGTAGAATCCTCAATCAATCCTCGCCCACCGTAATATATATTTACACGCATACTTTGTAACTCCTTTCCGGCAACAAATATTCAACTAATCCGTAAAAAACACTTTACCATCCTCTGCATCTTACCCCGGCTCTCTTCCTAACGCAGTGCGATCCTTAGCGGAGCGCGGTTTTGTTTTTTATAATGGTTGGTAGAACCATTATAAAAAACAAAACCACTACACCAACAACAAATCCCACTACATGCGCAACTGCATCAACTTCCACATCCTTTGAGCCACTATACAACGTAAGAAGCAAAAAAATCACAATCCTGCTCGGGCTCACACGTTCCCGCCCTATTCCAAAAACAAATGTGATCAACAACGCTCCCATAACACCAAATATGGCACCGGACGCACCCGCAGAAACGGTCAATTCCCTCATATAAAAATAATGATAGCCCAGCGAAACAATTCCGGCAATTACTCCCGCCGAAATATATATAAACAGATATCTCAACTTCCCTATAATACTTTCCAAATGGTAGCCCACCACAATGAACAAAAACATATTGTTAAGCAAATGCTCAAATCCGAAATGTAAAAACATACTTGTAATAAATCGGTAATACTCTCCTTGTGTCACTGCTTCCGCATAACTTAATGCTCCACATTTCAACATGTAACCTGTGTCCAGCGTCGAGCCAAAATACTCCATTATCAAAAACACCACAACATTGATAACCGCTATAACAACTGTCACAAACGGAAAATCTCTTATACTTCTCTGCATACAACAATTCCTCTGAAACAAACATTTATTTTTTGATTATACCACGAAATTTCAAGAGAATCAATTTTACAGTTGACACATAACAAGTTGATTTTTATACTAATTTTGTATGAAATAATAACCTTTGGCCGTAAAATGGAGAAATACATGAACTGTATTACTGTTATATACAAAGACAAATTTTACCATATTGAATTTGAACCACAAAACCGGTTGTCACTGAATACCATATTAAGTAACAACGGGTTCCTGCTTAACACGTCATGCGGAGGTACCGGAAATTGTGGAAAATGTACAGTATATAACTCTGACACACAGGCTACCATAAAAGCCTGTTCCTATTATCCGGATAAATCAATGACCATTTCTATTTCCGAGTCTGCCTTACTGAGATTCCCTGACTCATATGACGAACCGCACAATAACAAAACCAATCACTCACAGACAAACGAGCTCACAAATAATGTAACCAATGCATCACAGACAAATAAGCTCACAAATAAATTAACCCATGAAAGTGTAGCTTATGTTAATCCGGTTAACAGTAAATTGGAACAGCTTAATGATATATATACCTGTGCGATCGATATCGGCTCAACCTGTATTACTGTCTGTATTCTCAAAGAAGAAACCATAATCGCAGAAAATACATTTTTTAACTCTACAATTAGCGCCGGAACCGATATTATATCAAGAATGGATAAGGCATGCTCCGGAAGCCTTAGTTTGCTTACTTCATTACTTAGGAAGGATATTACAGATTCAATAGCAAATCTTCTTATCAAACACCATATTAAACCTTCAATTCTTAAAAAAATAACTATTGCATGCAATAGCGCTATGCAACATTTGCTTATGAAACTTGACTGCTCCGGTATGCGTTCCTACCCTTTTCATGCAACAAAACTTCAATTCAAAAACATTCCTTATGAAAAAATATCAGGTACGGAATCAATTTATTTTGAATATATGAAATCCTGTCATGCTATGGTTACAATCATTCCGTCAATAGGACCTTTCATCGGCGGTGATATTGTATCCGGTTTGTACTTTATTGATGCCCTTAGCATTAACAAACCATTTATACTTTTAGACCTTGGAACCAATGCAGAAATAATATTGGGCACAAACAATTCTCTTTTATGCACGTCAACTGCTGCCGGTCCTGCTTTTGAAGCTTCCGGGTTATCAAGCGGAATCCCTTATGTTGATGGCGCAATATATGATGTATCTGTCAAAAAAAATGCTATAGGTAACATAAATGTATCTTACAAAACAGTTTCAAACAAACTTCCTTTAGGAATTTGCGGTAGTGGAATACTTACACTTCTTTCAGAATTAATACGAAATGACATTATTGATAACAATGGTACATTCATTAACCCTGCGCAAACTGAGATGCTAATAGCAAAATCTCCTACAGGAAATATAAAAATCACACAGGAAGACATTCGAAAACTACAAGTAGCTATTGCTGCCATTCGCACCGGAATTGACATTCTTGTAAAATACAAAGAATTGACACCTGCTGATATTATTAACATTTTTATCGCCGGAAGTTTTGGTTTGGCACTTGACCTTAAGAAGTTATCTAACCTACGCCTACTTCCGACGGAATGGAATAATCCGCCTCACACGATACATTATATTGGCAACTCCTCTCTTAAAGGTGCCGTAAAATCCACTCATAATACCGATGCCGCTAAATACTACACTAAACTTATTGAAAATAATAAGCAGCTTGAACTCAGCAATCTGCCTGAATTCAACCGCCTGTTTATTGATAACATGATTTTCTAAAATCATTTTCTAACCAACTGTACATTACATGATTTTTCAAATATTAGTAATGCATTATCACTAACAAAAAGCTTATTATGGCAATCACTGCTACAAAAAATACGTTTTGCAGTGTAACAACTCTGTGGGAATATCTGAGTCTTTCTATATAATCTTTCAACAGTAATTTGCATTCTGATATCTGGCCTTTATAATACTTAGTCCTAAATTCTATCGCAAAACTTCTCGTCTCTTCATCAGCATATTTTAATGCCATACACACATAATCAAGCAGTCTTTTTATATCGTAATTATATCGAACTCTTACATCAACATCGCCCGATTCGCAATTGTAATACACATGTTCTAAGTTAAGTTCCCTTTCCCCTATAGTAATTTTATAATTTTCATTTGTCATTATTCCGTAATAAATATATACTATGTCCGTCATCACAGGTCGGTATTCTTCAAAAAAATCAACGAGATTTTTGTACTCCCCTTGTTGTCCTACCAAATTTTTATTGTTCATTATGTTTGTTACATTCGCTATGTTCGTTGATTTCATTTTCTTTATTTCTTGCGCTGTGTTTGTTGATTTCGTTTTCTTTGTTTCATTCGCTTTGTTCGTTGATTTCATTATCTTTGTTTCTTGCACTGTGTTCGTTGATTTCATCTTCTTTGTTTCTTGCGCTGTGTTTGTTGATTTCGTTTTCTTTGTTTCATTCGCTTTGTTTGTTGATTTGGTTTTGCTTGTCATTTTCATTTTATTATTACCGGCTTTTCCCGGCCTTTCTCACCTTCCGACACACACTGTAACGTTTCTTATTCATCTCAACTTTATACTCAAGTAACTTATTCAAAGAAGGAAAAACTGTTGTCGGTTTAACTCTGCAACTAAAAGCCGCATCCAAATCAACACTCCGTTTATCAGCATTAACCGTAACCCGTTCAACTTTGTATATAAGCAGTTTTTCATTAAAAATATTATAATTAATATCCACCTCCCCCTCATAATAACGCTTATCTCCTTCACACAAAGTTCCCATAGTTTTTCTTAATTCCATATCAACAATTCCTCTGTCGTGCTCCAGCATTACAATATACATTAATGTTATTACTATCATGAGTACAACCGGAACAATATAAACAGCTTCAACGGTAACGGACGCACTACTTTTCAGTCTTCCGGATAATATTATCAAAACTATCCATCCTCTCTCTGTATTTTATACACACTTATTCATTTACAAAATTTACAGTCTGCAGCAAACAAACAATCCATCCCACAGTTACATAAGGAACAAAAGGAATTGTATCAGCTTTTGATGTGTAATAACCTGAAATAAAACCAACTATACTTCTAAACCACGCCATTGCAAAGCCATACAATATAATCAGCAAACACACTGAAAGCTCAAAACAGGCTCCAATGAAACATATTATAAATCCATCTCCTGCTCCAATTCCAAAACACCCTGTTGCTGCCATGCACAGTATTGTTATCCCCGGAACTAAAGAACTTATAACAACCGATATATCCTCCCCAAAACAAATCATTCTTATTGAAACAATCACTACCGAACCCACAAGCGGGAACAGAACATTTATTGTTTTTTTTAGAATATCATCAATTGTACATACAATTAAAACAATTCCGCAGACTATATTAATGAACACACTCAAACTATCCAATCCGTTCCCCCTATATGTTTTCTCATAATATAACTTCCTTGTATCTACCTTTTACCTTCTTCCTTTATCTTACACTTCCAACTTCCGACTTCACCTTCTGCTTCCTTCCTGTATTTTACACTTCCAACTTCCGACTTCACCTTCTGCTTCCTTCCTGTATTTTACACTTCCAACTTCCGACTTCACCTTCTGCCTTCTTCCTTTATCTTACACTTCCAACTTCCGACTTCACCTTCTGCTTCCTTCCTTTATCTTATGCTTTTAGCTTCTGTCTTCACAATCCGGCTTAATTCATTTATCATTAAAGCTTGCTGCATTTTTTACACGCTCGCCAGACATTCACAGCCGACATTCGTACTGCCATTACGTTTCGTTCTATTCGACTACAACGTATACTGATGTGAAATCTGTTTCCGTAATCAGTAATATAAACTTCTGATTTTGTACCGGTAATCCCCTTTGCACATGTCTCACATGGTTTGTATTTTTCACCTGATTTATTTCGCAAAAAAAACACATCTGCTTCGCTTACTTTATCATAATCAATTTTAATGTAAGTACACGCGCAGTCAGTATGATAAACTCTTCCGTTTGGAGTTATATATACGATAGAATCCATATCCTTGTCACCTATTGAAGTTACACCTACAAAAGGACGGGTTACAGCCCTTTGGTTAACATGCACCGGCAATCCCTTCGCTTTGTATCTTACAGGTAACACAATGTTCTTCTCAAAATCAGTATCAATAATCCTCTCCGTCATCCCAGCTTGAACAGCCATTTTTCTGGCATTATCCACGAGGTCATTTTGAACTTCTGATGCAGTCTGAAACCAAATAATAATGTAAATTAACGCTACTACAGCGAGGAAAAATATCGGACAGATAAGCGCTGCCTCAACAGTTAATGAAGCAACGCCATAATTTTTCTTTTTTATTTTCACATTGCTAATTATTTTCAAAATATGCTTTGTCATTCTCAAGTCCCCCCGTTTCTCCCATCATCCTGCCATTCACCAATATTTTACGGACCGTGAACATATGCAGACAGGGACGGTCTTTTTTGGCTGTTTTTGTTATATTTTGTTCCTATTCCGGATATGTACACTTTCTTAAAATCACGAGTTAACGGTTACATTGTCCCTGTCCGCATATATTCACAGTCCGATACATTTTTCAACCAATTCTACTTTTCACTCATACGAAAAACTGCTATTTGCAACATAATAATATGGCTTATCACATACCAAACGTACCCTTGCCCCGTACACCGCTTGTTGTAATGAAAACCGACTGTCATAATTCTTCTTCATATTGAACTGAATAATATCCATGCACCTATATATAAGCTTATTATCCTCCACTCCCATAAGAAGCAGTTTTACATAATCTCCGTATGTAACTCCTTTTTCACTTTCCTGATACGAATTCACTTTACTTGCGATAAGTTCTTTATTAAATAAAAGCATTTCACCAAACTCTATCCTTAAAGTATCCTTAGTCTTTACTGTCGGTATCTTTTTTCCGGATAATAAAATAGCAGTATCTACACAAGCATCTTCATAAGCCCACACCGCAAGGATAGAATACTGAACACACCTTACAAGGGCATCAAGACCGGCAAACCCTACCAGACAGGCAGCCGTGCCATAGGCAAGTTCTTTGGACTTTTGATCTGACACAAGATATACTATCGACATTCCCATTCTGAGTAACAAAATCTTTCTGACTGTACTTTCAAGATTTTCTCTGTCTGACTTATTGGCACACAACAAATACTCTGTCTCATATTTAAGTGCATGTTCTGTTATTCTGTCAGGTTCTGTTTTACTATCAGCGTATGTACTTTTGTCGGTGTCTGTTACTTTGCCGGCGTCTGTTTTTCTGCCGGTTTCATAATCGAAAAAATACTCATCAATATACATATATTTCATTAACTCATCGCCCATTCCGGCAAATATCCCGTCATTTTTGCACTCATCCAGTGTATCCGTAACACTGTCTAAATCTTCAAAATCAATAGCGCTTTCTTTAGAAAATGTTTCAGGTGATGATTTCGCCAATTTTTCATATATACCCGCTTCCATTACAGCTGCAAAAGATATATCTGATGTATCCTGTACCAGCAAGTCAAATAATCCACAAAGTTTTCCATCCGCATTGTCTAAAGGATTTTCCACGTCCGATGTTTTAAGTGAACTATAGTCAAATCGCAAATCCTTCACATGGTACGTTTTAGCAAGTTCTATACACGTATCAATTTCAACATATATCTTTTCCCAGTCTTTTCGACTTTTTGGCTGCGTAATCTTACTCAAACCTATCAGACGGTTTAAAATTCTTATATTTTCATCCAACTTTTCTACAAAGTTCTCCGGATTGCAAATCCCACCTTTTATCCCCACAACCCTTTTTGCAGTTTGTTCAGCCTCTCTTGTAACCTTGAGAATTCTTTCAAGTTTATCACACCACTCAGCTATATCTGCAACCGGAAATACAGCATTTCTTCCCTCTGCCCCCAACAAAGCATTCTTCTTAACCTTCTCAAGCAGCGTCAAATAATTCCACTTTTTATTCTTTACTGCCTCCCAGACCTTCGGCGAATCAACTCCGGCATTTCTCGCAGATACATTCCCCGGAATAGCTTTTTTCACATAATCATCATCGCATTTTATTTTCTCACCAACTACTGTAATTCCTTCCACAAGCTTAAGTAATAAAAGCATATCCTTTTCTTTTTCTGCATCATTTTCAGCCTCCTTTATATCATCACTAATCCGCTCCAATTCCCCACTATTATCCAAACCATCCTCCTCAAATAGTCCGATTTGTTTTTTGAAATTGTCAATTGCTTTTGCGGGAATTGTATCCTTTACAACAGCATCCATCTGTTCTTTTACATTTTTGGCATCCTTATCAAGCGCATACTCTTTATCAATTATTTCAAGGTTAACAGGACGTACAGATAATAATTTTGAGATATGCTCCTGATTTTTAATAAAATATCCCATAATATCCGCTTCCAGTCCGTCCTCATCTTCGGATATATAGTAATACAGTCCATACTCCTCTAAAAGTGGTCTGAAATATTTGCTAAATGCCGCCTCTTGCGATAAATGAAGTGTAGTTTCACTATTAACCCGTTCAGCCTCATATCTGAGTGAACTGATAACTCCGGTAATTAACATTACCAGAACAACAAAAACCAATATCAGATATACTGTTACACTGCCCCGATTATTATCATTTTTCATCAATAATATCCTTGCTGTCTTCTTCAATACTAGACATCGCATCATTAACAATACCGGTTATTTTATCCTTGAATATAAGCACAAGGGCAATAAGAATTACCAAAATAAGTATTATTTCCACGACACCTACTGCATCCTCTTCCTTCCACAGTTCTTTTATCATAATTATCCTCTCCTTTTCCCACTTTAGTTTACTTTTTACTTTTTATATTGCTATTTTTTCCGCTAATCCGTAGTTATTCTGAAATTACTTTCATATCTTTATTCTTCACAATCGGTTACAAAAATCGCCCTAAAACATTTCCTTGTAACACCTTTATCTGCGCAAAGTTGTCGGTCTACATGGATATCAGTGCAGGGTACATTACTATAATCAAAATCAACAAAAACTGTAACATCATAGGCAACAGGAGCTTAGATGATGCTTCCTCCCCCAGTCGTTTCACTGTATCCCTTCTATCCTGTATCGCATCAATTGAAGTTACCCGTAACTGTTCAATAAGATGTTTATTCCCTTTTTTCAAATTTTGGCTTAACATTGTACACAATTTCATATAAGGCAATAATCCTATGCGTCTCCCAAATCTTTCATAAACCTCAACCTCCGGCATGCCTGCGGACAACTCATTGAGCGAGTACTGCATCTCTTCGTATACATAGTGAAAATGTTTCGTATTGACCTTTGAATAATCATTACACATACGTTGCCAAACTCCTCTCATATTGATTCCTGAACCCAAAAGCAAAATATACCTGTTAATAACGTCAGGATAATCCATAATAAGCTGTCGATTCCTTCGCTCCATATCCTGCCTGAGTTTGTTGAACTGACTGTATGGAACTGCCGTAACAAGTGCAGCCGTCAACAATGCTACATATGGCAGTTGTTCTTTTGCTTCGAAGTAACATAGCATACTAACTACAATTCCTCCCGCAACTCCGACAAAGGTATTCTTAAATACTCTGTCCCACCACAGAATCTCAATATTGGATTTATTGTTTCCGATATACACGGCTTTCAACCGGAACTTAATCTGATTCATTTTCTCTCTTAATCCATGTCTGTACATATATGTATATAACCTATTGCCGGACTTATTTTTCACGTTATTAACATTCTTAATAAATGTCCTGTCCGGCTTTATCCGCTTCTCATTATCTCCAATGCTCATAATAGCATTACTTATAACAACAGATACTCCGTATATTACAAGACAGATAGTCATAACAATAATTCCCATGAGATTACCATACAGCGGATCAAGATACCCCGGAGAGCTTACTGACAAAAACACCAACATCATTAACGGCAGCAGATTCATTAGACGACATTCGTATCTCTTAGCTGCTATCATCGTTTTAATTTCTGTAATCATATTTCTCTTGCTGTGAAGCACGTCAATAGTTTGTCTTACAATTGCAACAAGATTACCACCACTTCTTTTTGCTATTACAACCATGTCAGCAAATGTTTTTATATGAGCAATGTCCGTCTTTTTTGATAGTTCCAAAAATAAATGTTCAACCGGTTTATTCACTTCTATTCCTTTACATATGTGCTTTAACTCGCGCATTATATCCTCCTGTGCAGTATACATAAGAGACAATTCCTTTACCGATTCAAATATAGCATTTTCAAGTGAATACCCTGCTGACAATGCAGATGATAAGCATCCGAGAAATTCCTCAAACTGATTCTCAAATATGTCTTTTCTGCTTTCTATAATCTTTTTTTTGCGGTATACGCACACAATACATGTACACGGTGCAAATGCTACAAGACACACCAACATACTTTTATAGAACATATACACAATTCCTGCATCTAATAATACTGACATAATGATTATTCTTATTATCTCAGATACCGTTATTTCATATTTGTTATAATCATTTACCACATGCTATCTCACCCCTCTTAACAAGCTTGTTACTGTCTACATCAAACTTAAATATAGGATTAAGAATAATATCATTATCCTTTCTTAATACCTCTGTTATCTCCATTAACTTTCTGGATTTGTCAGGCATTCTCCCCACATGAACAATAATATCAAGCGCCGAACTTATCTGCCTTCTCACAGCTTCTATCGGAAATGCATTTTCAAGTAAAACCAATGTTTCAAGTCTTGTTATCAAATCCGTGGCACTGTTAGCATGACAGGTCGAAAGACTTCCGTTATGCCCTGTGTTCATCGCCTGCAACATATCAATAGCTTCCCTGCCTCTTACCTCGCCGACAATTATTCTGTCAGGTCTCATTCTGAGGCTGGTTTTTATCAGGCTTCTTATATCAACCTCATTATCACCTTCTATATTGGCATTACGAGTTTCCATTCTTACAAGATTCTTAATATTTTGCAAACGAAGTTCTGCCGAATCCTCAATAGTTATTACTCTTTCATCTGCAGGAATAAACCCTGACAATACATTAAGAAATGTAGTTTTCCCCGAGCCTGTACCACCCGATACAATCATAGACATTCTGTTCTTAACAGCATCCTCAAGAAAATGTGCTGCTTCTACGGTTATAGTACCAATTTCAATGTATTTTTCCATTGTAAAATCCATTTTAGGAAACTTTCTGATAGTTACTACCGGACCGTCTATCGCTATCGGCGGCAATACAATATTTACCCTCGAACCATCCTTTAGACGAACATCCGCAATAGGGTTTGACTCATTAACAATACGGTTATGTCCGGCGACAAGAATTTGAATAATATCCTCTAATTTACGAGTATTCTCAAATACTTTAGTACTTCTTTCCATATGTCCGTTATGTTCTATGAATATATCTCCGGCACCGTTAATCATAATGTCGCTTATACTGTCATCCTCCAGCAACTCTGACAATACATCATATCTTCTCAGCGAATTATAGACATCATTTCGCAACCTTATTCGGTCTCTTAAAGTGATATATTCCGGAATCTCAAGAATACATTCGTCAATGTATTCCAACAATTTAGTGTCATCATCCGTTCCGTTTTCTGCCTCATATTGTATAAACTGAATATTATCTCTTACAGTATCTTTTAGAAGAGCTATATTGCTTTCATAATCCATAAGTATCACTTACCCATCGCATACGACGTTCAGGACTTGAATTCCACCATCCCGGCAGTTTGATTTCCTTTGTTCTGCTCATGTATTCCTCACCCGAGCCATCGCTATAATCTCTTTTGAGATGCCTGATTCGTCTGTTATCCATTTCAGCGGGAACCGGCATAAAGATTTCACTGCAATGTGACAATACCGCATCCCCGATGTCTCCCTCTATTCCAAGGTCCACTATTATGGTTTTATATTCATTCATTGTCATGAGAAGCTTAAACAGACTATGAACTACTTCACAATCAAGGTCATACAAATCAACGTAATTACGAACTCCCGGAACCGACTCATAACCTGAAATATTTTTAACAAATACAGGTAATCTGTATACAATTGCATTTTCTTCTCCGGACGCATAATACAACAATTCGCTAAGCCCTTCCTCTCCCTCAGCATCATAAGAAGTAAACATAGCAAAATTAATAAACAAGGTTCTGCCTTCCTTTGCCTTGCATTCAGCCAAAGCTCTGGAATACTGCTCCCTAACCTCCTCATAACACGGCGAAAAGCAACCTATAATATCCGGCCCCGAAAGTTGTATACTGCAATTATATTCTCCTTCCGGAATATGTTCCGCAAGCACTTGATACAACTGCTTAATAATACAATCCATACGCTGAAACTTATAAATGCACGTTTTATCCTTATCACTTGTATACTTGTTCTCCGAAAGAATAACATATCTTATATCAACATCTTCCATATCTGCCAAAACACTGATATCATCTGTCAACAGAATATCAACCTGCTTTTTTATAAGACATCCGTACAGACTTTGGGCATTAGTATACGCTTTTACCGTAAGACGTTCTCTTTCATATTTACCACAATATTCCGCAAAGGCTGATGCGTAACGTTCATCCCGGGAATATAGCGCAACTCTTCCTCTTCCCATCAATACCTCCTATATTCCTATTATTTTTGTCATACCGCTAAATACAACCAGATAACCTACGGCTATAACAAGACTAAAAGGAATTACAACAGAAACTCCATCTCTTTCTCTTACGTAATAAGGCTCTCTCACCTTGATAATCATTAACTCTGAAATATAATGTCTGAAATATGACAAACGATTAATCAGATAACCACATCGAAAACATTTCACCAAAGACACTAACGCCCCAATGAATAAAGAAACTATCAAAACTCTGATAAAAAAACTAAATCCCATAAATCCACTAACTACAGACAGAAGCTTAATATCTCCCGCTCCCATCATCTTAAATCTGAATAAAAATAAGAGAATAAAAACAGATATTACACTATTGCATAAAAAACATATCATACCGGTCAAACCCCGATAATATATCCCGCATAATAATCCTAATATCCATCCTGTCAGGATAATGCAGTTCTTAACCTTGTACTCTCTGTAATCCTGCCATGCTGCTACAGCCAATATTATGGTTAGACAACAACCGCTTAGTATGCACTCACTTCCTTTCCTGTCGATGTAATGCATATATTATCATCCGACACCGCCAATGTCAATACTTGTCGTACAAAAATAATACACAAAAATATATGTCGAAATTTGTATATGTTATACAAAGATGAAAATTGAATTTTTGTGCAATATGATGAATATGCAAAGTAATTTTTGGTAAAAATAATGATAATCTATTTTATAATAACAATATTTTGAAAAGGAGACCTAATTATGGGACTACAATTATTAAAAAGAACCAATAAAACTTCGAAACTAAAAACAGTCCTTTCACCTGTTACCTGCAGCCCTCCCGATGTCATTCTACGAAAAAAAATGTTATTAGAAGACATAAACAGGACCAGACAGGCACTAGAAACTGCTTATAGCAAATTCCAATACGCATCTGATCCTGAATTGGTTGATTGTTATATTTATGAAATAAAATCTGTTGACCACAGATACAAGTATCTGTTAGAGCAACTACGTAAGTTAACAGTTTAATCTGCCGAAAACCTCCGCGAGCCTTCTTAACCACATAGCATCATCATCGCGAAGTTCATATCGGCGCATACGCCATTGCCAATTTCGTCCCACGGTTGCCGGCATATTCATTCTGCTTTCACTATCAAGTCCAAGAATATCCTGCATCTGACATATGGCTGTAACTGCTATGCTTCCATAACCACATCTTATCATCGCTCGGGGAATCTCGTCCCTGTTGTTAACTCCGACATAATTCTTAATCTGGTCAACCTGCCAGTCAGCCAGCTTGTCTGCATAGCCTTTTAATGTGTCATTATCATGTGTTCCACAGTAAAGAATACTATTACTGTCAGAATAATTATGTGGCAGATATTCATTTGCCGGATTACCCTCAAATGCAAACTCAAGAATTTTCATTCCCGGCCAATTCATTTCCCTCATAAGTTGTCTGACCTCCGGAACAATAACCCCCAAATCCTCAGCAATAATTGTTGTATTGCCGCATATTTCTTCAATTATTTTTGTAAGTTTTATTCCCGGTCCCTTAAAGAACTCACCAATTTTTGCATCTTCTCTGTCTGCCGGAACAGAATAATATCTAACGATACCAATAAAATGGTCTATCCTGATTACATCATACAATGAAACACAATTAGCAATTCGCTTTTTCCACCAATCGAATCCATCTTCTTCCATTTTATCCCAATTGTAGATAGGATTACCCCACAACTGTCCGTCCTCCGAAAAACAATCCGGCGGAACACCTGCTACACAGGTTGGTCTTCTCTCTTCATTCATTTCAAATAAATGATTATTGGCCCATACATCTGCACTGTCAAGAGCAACATACAATGGAATATCTCCGATTATCCTAATTCCAAGATTGTTTACATAAGCCTTAAGCTTATTCCACTGTTCATAAAACTTATACTGACAAAATTTCCAATAATCAATCCTGTCTCCAAGCAAATTTTTATATTGGTTAATGGCATCTGCTTTTCTGAATCTGATATCTTCATCCCAGTCTGTCCATGACTT
The DNA here is from genome assembly GCA_015057405.1 of Lachnospiraceae bacterium. Taxonomy (GTDB): domain Bacteria; phylum Bacillota; class Clostridia; order Lachnospirales; family Lachnospiraceae; genus V9D3004. Next base: position 42,923 of record SVEK01000015.1, on the reverse strand, counting down.
ATTATCAAAATGTTCCTTCAAGGACATAAACATTGCATAATCTTCAAGCCAAAATGAATTTTTTTCACAAAACTCAATATATCTCAAGTCATTTTTATGGTTACTTCTCTCATATGCCATTCTTAAAACATTGAATCGGTTAATATAAATCAGTCCATAATCAACCCTGTTATCCGTTATTTCCCATTGTATATTATTCACTTCATGATTTGCAAGAAGACCTTCTGCAATCAGTTCATCAAGATCAATAAAGTACGGATTCCCTGCAAATGCAGAAAATGACTGGTACGGACTGTCACCAAGTCCTGTCGGACCTATAGGCAGCACCTGCCAGTACGTCTGACCTGCTTTTTTCAGCCAGTCTGCAAACTCATACGCAGCCTTTCCAAATGTTCCTATTCCATACGAAGAAGGAAGACTGCTTATAGGCATAAGTATACCGGCTGACCGTGCACGGTTATTAGTTTCCATTATTATTCCTCCAAATAAAATAATTCTTTATCTGTCATGCAATACCAGCCACCTTATCACAGATAAATAATTATGCTTGAAATCCTCTTCCTGAAAGACCCGGGTCAAGCATCGTTTCATTTAAGTAACCCTTACCGTAAGTAAGTCCCGCATACACTTGCTGAGTGTTCTCCATAACAGCCGGCGAATCATCTTTTTTCGCCACCTCACGAAATGAACCAAGCAAGGTACTCATAAGTTTTGATGCCACATTCAGTTTTTCCTTATCCCGGGAGTATTCTGCTTCCACAAGGATACGATGCATATATGCATATATTTTTATAAGATTATATGCAATCTCATTATCATAGTTTATCGAAGCCATAAGCTCTCTAAGAAATTCTCTCGCCTTTTTATTGTAAACAACATAATTGTTTTCCTCACCTGTTTCCAATGCCTGCACGGCATCAGCAATATAATTTATAATAATTTCACAGGTTATAACGGTAAGCTCTGACTGATTCGCCTGAGTTACTCTCTTTGAAAATCCCTGAATTTCTTCATCTGTCATATTTTCTCCTCCATATTACCCTGTCACCTGACGTTGGCTTATCCCGGCACCGAACACCATCCTACTCTGTTGCCTGACGTTATCTTACCCTGTCACCTGACGTTGGCTTATCCCGATACTGAACACGATCTCACTCTATTGCCCGGCATTGGCATGTCCCGACACTGAACACAATCTTACCCTGTCACCTGACATTGGCTTATCCCGATACTGAACACGATCTCACCCCGTTGCCCGACATTGGCTTATCCCGACACCGGGCAATCATCTTGCCCGAGTGTTCAGTCATCATAAATAATTACGACTGAAGCAACGACAATATCATCTGTGGTTTATTATTTGCTTCTGCAAGCATAGATATTCCGGCCTGGGAAAGAACCTGAAGCTGTGTCATGTTGGTCATCTCTTCAGCCATATCCACATCTTCAATTCGTGATTCTGCCTCTGTAAGATTCGCAGCAGAAGTGTCCAAACTTCTGATAGCAGAATCAAGTCTGTTCTGGTATGCACCAAGCTTTGCTCTTACTTCCGATACCATTGCAATAGCATCATCCAACATTGTTATTGCCTCATCAGCGCCTTCTCTCGTACATATATTAAGCAAATCAATTCCAAGAGTTTCTGTTGAAACCTCAGGAATACTAACGTCAACTGTCTGACCTTCATTGGCTCCAATCTGAAGCGTAACATATCCTGCATCAAGTACTGTGAGTGTTGCATCTCCTGCACCTTCAAGCAAATTAATTTTCATTTCAAATCCACTGTTATCGGATACATATATGTCATTTCCCACAGACCTGTAAGTAGCAGTAGTTGAGAATCCCTTTTCAAGAACAAGTGATGCATCTGTTCCTGTCGACTTAAGGGCTGTTCCTATTCCAAGTGCGCTGGCCAATGTAGCATTGTTGGAATATATATCAATTCTTCTGTCTGCACCATAACGTATAGTTGTGAATTGGAGAGAATTAGCCGTATCAATATTAGCGGCAGCTCCGTCTTTTAACGGTTCAACTTTAATGTTAAGGTCATCACACTTATTTCTGATTTTCTCATAAACTTCCGCCAGATTATCTCCTTCACATACTTCAACATCCTCACCATTAATGTTAATAATTCCGGCCATCTCTTTGGTAATTTCTCCTCCGCTTGTAAGAGCATTACTCATTGTAGAACTCATAACTGTTGCCTGAGTTCCTATTGTCACACCGGTGATTTTGTAATCTTTAACTTCAACTTCATCTGATATTGAAATAATGTTAACCTTTGTATTATTAGAATAAGTCTTTCTTTCACAACTTCCATCTAAGAGACTTTTTGTATTAAATTCTGTAGTTTTTGAAATTCGGTTTACCTCGTCTTTTAACTGATCAATCTCCTTTTGTATCGCTTGTCTGTCTTCAATTGTATTGGTATCATTGGCAGCCTGAACAGCCAGTTCACGCATTCTCTGGCAAATTGATTCAGTTTCATTTAACGCACCTTCTGCAGTCTGAATAAGTGATATTCCGTCAGCTGCATTACGGGAAGCCTGCTCAAGACCTCTTATCTGTGACTTCATTTTTTGAGATATCGCCATACCGGCCGAATCGTCTGCCGCCTTGTTAATTCTATAACCTGAACTTAACCTTTCAAGACTCTCTGCAAGTCTGTCATTGACACCTGATAAATGTGTGTTAGTTGATATAGCCGATACGTTGTGATTAATTTTCATATTGATCCACGTCCTTTCTTTTACATTCCTGTTATGTTAAGTATTACATTTTTTGCAAGTTTGTACATGTCTTCCGTGTTGATAGTGTCAAACTGCCCAACGTTTCCGTTGTCCGGAATATACATTCCCCGTACATTATGTATTCCATGGTTAAATGATACCATCTCAAATCCACTCTGTTTTATAGCTTCTTTAACACCGTCATACAACTTTTCAACGTTATTTCCTTGATTTTCCGTAAGCACCACTGCCTGTATTTTTTTATTTTTACCATAAAAATCAAGTGAAATATTACCAAACTCCGTTGTCTCCATTCGAATAGTTACATTGCCTTTACTATTCTCAGAATTCTTAACAAGCGTAAGGTTGATGCTTGTTATTCCTTCCTTTGTTACTATAGGAATTTCATATGAGCGTCTGTCCGCCATTAATCGATTAACTCGTATTCCACTGCTTAACATCCGCAGTTCTTTAAGGTTTTCATTGCTTAGCACGCCCTGTTCTCCGGCTTCTATAAGTCTTCTCGCCGCCATAGTAACTTTATCACTCTGTGCCTGCATACTCGCGTCATCCGTCATCGCATCCAGCAAACCTCCTACAGCTTCCTCAAAATTCTGAAGTTCTCCGGCAAATGACAACTTATTATTGTCACCGCCCTCTGAAATTGGAGTGTTCTCCTGTGAACCACTGTCTCTGAATTTCGTTCTGCTGCCTGTATTAACGCTTTTGCCCTCTGCCAACAATTTAGCAAGTACATTTTGCCCGCTTACCGTCATCTGACTGACAGCTCCTATGTTAAATACTGTCGGTTCCAAATCAAATGCCCTTAGAACCTTCATAACATTGCTATCGTCAATTTCCTTTAATGCTTCTTCTGTAATCTGTTTATAATATTCTCCGTCAATTTCCGAATAACTGCTGTCTTTAAGCTTATCTGCAAGTTCCTCAAGTGACATTTCAAAAATATTATTAATATTACCCTCTGTTATATCATATAATGCCGACGGCGTTATCAAACTGTTGACTCGTGTTGCCAAACTCTCGTTATAGCCATATGAATAAGCACTGGCAACCTGTTTATCAATATTGGAATCATTAGGTATTGCCTCTCTCATCTGATAATCATCATCAATTACTTCATCCATTCCCGAATCTCTTCTGCTTCTTACAACCTGCAAAAGATTCTTAAGATTAAGTTCCATCCCGGCATTAACTACGGCTCCGACAGCTGCCGTATCATTTTTTGATACATGTCTGATTAACCGGCATATTCCGATATAGGACTCTCTTTCTTCTTCCGATATACGGCTTTCTTTTTCCAGCTTCCAAAGGAAACGACTGTAACTGCTTTCTCCCTCATCTCTTTTTTCATTATCCATGTTACTGTTAAGCTCATGAATCACAAGATTAAGTTCATCCAGCGACATTTCGAGAGGATTACGTCCGCTTCGTATAATTTCAAATACAGTTTCAGGTTTAAGTCCGTTTAGCATATATTGCATCTTAGCATCGTAATCTCTAAGTTCCATAATACTCTCTGTTGTTATTTCCATTTGATTATGTGCCAAAATCTTTACAATACGCTGATTAGCTTCAGTTACGTTCAATCCCGACTCTCTGAGTATGTCATCTATATTGGAAGCAAATGCCTTTTGTATGGAGTCTCCCATATCACTCCTTGGTGTTGTCATAACCGCCTCATATGCCCTGCCGGCTCTTAACATAATCTCTGTCTCTTTTGTTGCCGTAGCTGCATATGACACAAGATTGCCCTTGCCCTGTTCGTCTGCTGCATTCATTAACCCGATGGAATACGCAGGTGCAGCGGCAATAGTCATTCGGCATGTCATGGAAGCTTCAATTATTTCAACTTGCTCCGTGTCCGGTTCTATTCCATTTTCAATAAGTCCGGTTACTATATTTTCTTTTTCTATGTTTCGTAGTTCATCAACTACTTCCTGCAAAAGTGCCGTGTCTATATTAATTCCTCTTCCGGCCAAGGCTCTTGCACCCTGCAGGGTCATTTTCAATCTAATCTCTTCAAGCTGCCTTCTTGCTGTAACTACTTCTATATCAATGCTTAACTCTTTTCTGACAGACACTGAACTAAATATCATCCCCGGCTCGGACTCTGTCGATTCTTTGTCGTTACGAATCAATCTGTCAGCTTCTCTTAATGAATTAAGATTCAGCAATTTACCTTCTGCAACTACTCTGTCAATAGCTTCATACGACACTGTATGATAATCATATACTGACTTTCTTATATCCGGTCCCTGCGACACCAGCGGTTTTTCCGAAGGATTCACCCCTTCTTCTAGCGCACTAAGCATAGTATCCGCTACCACATCATTATCAAGTCCCTGATTTCTTATGTTAAGAAGTATATCCTGTTTTGCAAGATTATCTTCTGTTATTGGTATATTATTTGCAAGAAGCCATTTGGTTCTTTCCTGCATTTCGTTATTCCAATCGTATCCCGCAGTTGTTACAATCCCCTTAATCTGTAATTTCATATCTTCGTATAATGTTTCGCACGTTTCCGGACTATTTACCTTAGTTCCCATGTGCATCGCATTATACAGATTAGTGGCAGACATCGGCAATCCCGACAACAACATATAACATATTGCCTTATCGTCAGGCCCGGTTATACATTCTGTTACTTTAAGTGCTACGCCAATTTGTTCTAACTTTTCTTCAGTGACAGGTATATCATATTTCACAAAATATTCTGCCAGTGCCTTGCTCATTCCCTGTGGAATACTATTCTTGAGCTGTGCGCGTTTGATCGACTCCATTACGAGCTGTACTTTTTCCTGATAGCCTGTAACCACGGCACTTTCAAATAAACGTCCGGTTTTAATAGCATCGATAAGTCTGTCGAAAGCTTCCAAACGAAACTCCTCAATATCGCTAAGGTTCTCTTTGCAATATGAGTCCACACCTTCAATGTCTTTCTCTGTCATATTATTAATATTGGAATATGATTGTTCTGATATACTCTCTGATGAATTATTCTGTGTCTCGCCCTCTGTGGCACTACTTTTCCCATTAGTGCTTACATCTTCGTAAGATTCACTTATTGTCACATCGTCAGAGCTGCCCAAAGCCTTTAATACAATACGATCATCTGACACATCCTTGATTTGAAAATAGATACTACTGCCTTCCTTGGCATTCTGTACTGTTGTTTTGGAAAAACTATATTCCCTACCATTAAAGTCGATGGAAACCCTGTCTGAAACCTTACGAACCTTTCCTTCGATAACATCTCCTACATTACCGATTACGGAGGCTTTGGTTCCACTACCATCATCAGGAGTAACTTTCTGTGACATATTCACAGCATTTGACTCCATAATGTTCATAACGGATTCTCCCATCTGCATATTTTATTTATATGTACAAGAGATATATCGACATAGGTTTTCATTTGCATAACCCCTGTAAGCGTAAAATGTAAAAGTGACGCATCCCTTATATTTCACTAATCGGAATGCGTCACTTTTTTTACATGAGCTTATATAACACTATATTTTCTTATGTACTATGTTTATGTTTTGGTGTTCCATGTTATGCTTTTGTGTCCCACGTTATGTTCACATTTTTATGTCTCACATTTGCTTTTATGGGCTACGTTGTATCTTAGTCAACTTTCTTCAAATGATACAGACTGGCCTTAAAATCTCCGAATTCACCCTTGATTGGCAGACCAATGTTCATAAGAACATCTCCGTTAATATCTCTGTCAAGCTCTTCTACATGATATGTATATTCTTCATTGAGTCCCTGAAGCTTAATTACCGGCATACCATGGTTAGCGATAGCAATAACCTGTACAAATGTTACAAGCGCCTCTGTTTTATCTTTGGAAACTACCATGTAGCTATCGTGCTGGGCATTTTCTGCAAAAGAAGCTATTCTGTAATAATCTCCGGCTCTTACAAGGTCGTTATATTTGTGATACATTGCCACCTGACCCGGAATAGCTTGTCTGTCCTCTTCAGGAATTCTTGTAACGTCAAGCTCATAACCAAATGTTCCGGCAAGCGCAACTTTTCCTCTTGTATCAAACGGAGTAGTACGTCCGATTGAATGGTTAGGGCAATCCGTAACATGCGCACCCATTGTTGACAACGGATAAATAAGTGCTGTTCCTTCCTGAATACAAAGTCTTTCAATCGCATCAGCGTTATCCGAAGTCCATATCTGCGGACTGTAATATAACATACCCGGGTCAAATCTTCCGCCACCACTTGAACAGTTTTCAAGAAGAAGGTCAGGGAATTCCGTGATAAGCCTTTCCTGAAGCTCATAAACCGCAAGAACATATCTGTGATACAATTCACCCTGTTTTTCAGCAGGAAGACCGGCTGAATAAATATCTGTAAGTGGTCTGTTCATATCCCATTTCACATATTCAACATTAGCACTTTTAAGTACTTTACACATGCTGTCAAATATATAATCACGCACTTCTTTTCTTGTTATATCTGCAATATACTGATTACGGCAACGCACTGCATCCCTTCCCGGAACTTCAATTGCCCAGTCAGGATGTGCTCTGTACATATCTGAATCAGGGCAAACCATTTCAGGCTCAAACCACATTCCAAATTTCATCCCCAGTTTATTAACTTCATCAACAAGATACTTTAATCCACCTTTTATCTTGTCTTCATTAACAACCCAGTCACCAAGAGCTCTGTTATCATCAAATCTGTTACCAAACCAACCATCATCTACTACAAGCATCTCAATTCCCACTTCCGAAGCTTGTTTAGCAATCGCAAGCAACTTATCAGTATCAAAATCAAAATAAGTAGCTTCCCAGTTATTGATAAGAATCGGTCTCTTTGTATTGCGATATTTGCCTCTGATTAAATGTTCGCGGTACAAATCATGCAGATTTCTTGACATATTGCCAATACCTTCTGCTGAATATACCATTACAACCTCAGGTGCAGTAAATGTATCTTCCGGCTCAAGTGTCCACTCAAAATTATACGGACTGATTCCCGCAACCATACGTATACTATCGTGTTGCGTAAGCTCGCACTGTATCTCGTAGTTACCTGAATACACCAGATGCATGGCATACACATCACCTGTAGTCTGTGTTGCACCTGCTGATGCTAATGCCATAAACGGATGATCCTGATGACCCGACACGCCTCTTTCTGAAGCCACTCCCTGACGTCCGTGACCTATAGGTCTCTTCTGAATATGACGTTCTCTACCCCAGGAGCCATGAAGAGTGATACCATTATAATTATCATTATTAATATCAAGACATGCACTAAGAACCTTAGTAAGCTTGATTACTTTCGTATCAATATTACGAACTATTACACTTCTGGTTATTACATCAACATCTTCAAATGCAGAATAAAGCAATGTTATCTCAAGCCCAACCAGCTTATCAACCATAACAAGCTCAAGTGTTGTACACGTATCCTCATCCGAAAATGTTGCAGGAAGACCTGCAAGTTTTGGCTTTCCCTTATATATCTTATGAGAATCATATGCACACTCTAAAGTTGAATAACCTTCCTCAGTTTTAATCTCAATACAATGTTCTCTAAAATCACCAATTCCCGGAGTCGGATACTCCATCCATGCACCATCAAAAAACCAGTGCTTATTCTTATAATCTACTGATGACATTCCCACCGGATTACTGTCACCTCTAAGTTTTTTACCATAATAAATATGAACCACGTGGCCATAATCATCTGCCACACCCAGAATGTAACTTGTTTTCTTAGTGTCTAACTTAAAGATTCTGTCTTTTTCATTGTAAATAATTCCCATAACTAAAATTCTCCTTCTTATTTTATGTATTACCCATCATTTGATGTAATAGCAGAAATTTCTATACTGCCTACTGCATCATAACAAGACACAACTGCCTTCATACATCATATTACCGAAGCAACCTACCTATAACAATGGAATAATGTTGTTATCATATGGAAAAGTAACTACTAGTAAATGAGAAAAACCCGGACACGAAAGTTCATAGAACTACACGTGCCCGGGTTTTTTAATCATATTTCATTCAAGGTAATATCATATTGGGTTAATACACATCTAATGCATAATCTAATACATCACCTATTCTGTAATATTTAATTAAATCTAGCAATAATATTCTTAAGAGTTTCAGCATTATTGTGATTCTCATTAGCGATTGTAATAATAGCATCCGCTGTTGTTGTAGTTGTATTATTCTTAATAATAATATCTTCTACACCCGCTGCATTATCATTAGATGCCTCATTAACAACCTCAACCTGTTCCTTAATGCTTGTAACTGATTCAACAAACATAGCCGAAGAACGGTCGATAGAATCGATAGCACTACGAATATCCTTAACTGCAGAACCATACTCTTTTGCCATGTCAGCAAACTCTTCAAACTGCTTGGATACATCGCTCTCCATAAATGCAATAATCTCTTCGAAACATTTACGAACACTCTCAATACTCTTATTACTCTGCTCACAAATATTCTGAATCTCAGTAACAGTCTTAGATGAACTCTCTGCAAGACTTCCGATCTCTCCTGCAACTACTGCAAATCCTCTTCCGGCTTCACCGGCTCTTGCAGCTTCAATGGAAGCATTCAGTGATAACAGATTTGTCTGGCTTGTAATATCAAGAATCTGTGTTGCCATCTCATTAATCTTAACAAGAGACTGAAGATTCTTAATTGCTTCTTCAATATTCTCTTTCGTATCTTCTATCTTTCTGCCGTTGCTTTCAAGAGTTCTTCCTGCCATTTCACTCATCGCATCTGCAGTTTCAATAAGTTTACTACTCTTTTCGCTACCGTCACGAACACACACTTCAATGTTCTCAACAAGTTCATCCATCTTAGCAATCTCTGCCGTAACCGCATCTATTGATGAATTGGTACTGATAATACTTGCAGATAACTCTTCTGTCGTAGCCGCATTATTTTCAATGCTATCCAACAAATCTTTCGAAGTTACTGTCATGGTATCCGAGCTTCCTGTCAACGATTCCGAACAATCATTAAGAGTATCTATGATACCTGCAAAGGTGGATGAAAGTGAGTCAACCGCGGTTGCAATAAATCCAACCTCATTCTTCCTTCCGATATACTTTTTAATCTTTGCATCAGGAGTAAGGTTAAGATTCTGAAGACGCTCTATAGTCTTAAGAACTCTGCCAAGAGGTTTAATGCTTAACTTAACAACAACAGCTGAGATAATTGTAATGATAATAAATGCAAGAACACAAAGTACTCCGAGCATAATTCTGTTCTGATTTGCATCTGCATATATTTCAGATGTTTTATCTCTGACAATAAGTGCCCATCCTCTGTCACCTAATGACTTATAAACTGAGAAGTAATCCGCACCATCTTCACCTTTATATTCGATATTGCCTTCTTCAGAACCATTACTAACGGCATCAATTACCTTAAGTACTGACGGATCTGTAATTTCTGTATTAAGAAGTTCTTCATTACTATCGAATATGTATACACCTTCATTAACATTAATAAGAGAATATGTCGCATGTTCAAATCCAACCATAACGGATGCATCAAGAAGATCCTTAAGACCACTTGCAAGAACTGCACCACCAACAAAACCGATAGGTTTGTCCCCTTCCATGATAGGAGAATACATGGATACAACCAACTGTCCTGATGCCGGAGAAGCAAGAATACCAAAGTTGCAAACTCCATCAGCAGCAAGAATTCCATCCTGAAGCGTTTTCAGAGCATCCCCCTCTCTCATGATCATTCCCGGAACCGCCGGATTGGAGTGGGTAATAACTTCCGACTCCCATGTGTCAAGGTAAATACCTTCCCAATTACCAATAGCCTCATAATACTTTTCATTAAATGCCTGAGCAGTTGCCTTTAATTCAGGATTCTTAGGATCTTTAAGAAAAGCTCTGAGTTCACCGCTTGTACCAAACGCAGCAAGTACTTTTTCTGCATCACTTATGTATTCCTCGATAATCTGCGTCTTATCGTTAAGAGAAGTTCTCATGCTCTCTTCTGCTGTATTCTTCATTGCAGTTGTCATGTTGTAATCGGATACGAAGAACAACATCACTATACATATACATGTAATAATGCCAATGAGAATCGGAATACTGTTGCCTAGCTTGAAATTCTTAAACATAATATCTGCCTCCTTTTTTGCTGGCTCTCACCACGCGAAATATCTCATCTTCCGAACTGATTATTTTAATTTTATCATAATATTATAAATTGAGCAAGAATTTTATAAGTATAAATTTATAATTTTTTCATTATTGTCAATCACTTCAACACTATTTGTTCTTTACAAAAAAGGATGACACCGTAATCACCAAAAACAACAGCATACAAACTATTCCAACAATAAAATGATACTGATATATGTTACTATACACCTCTGATGAAACGTCGGTAAGAACAAGAGCCCAGCCCCTGTCTTCCAACAATTTGTAAACTGAAAAATATTCTTCCCCATCTTCACCTGTATATACATTAATCCCCGTATCGCTTCCTTCATTAATCGAATCAACCATATCTAAGACAGGTTCACTATTAATCTCCGTATTATTTAACTTTTCATTACTGTCAAATATATAAACATTTGTGTTCAGGTTAATCAACGAATACGTTTCATTATTATATTTATCTGACAAAGAAGTATCGAGAATATCAACAAGACCATTGGCAAATATCGCGCCTCCGACAAACCCTAAAGCTTTGCCCTCCTCCATTATAGGATAATACATAGCCATTACTATTCTGTTGGTAGTAGGAGATACAAGGGTTCCGATATTATACACCTCTCCTTTAGCTGAAAGAATACTTTCCTGAAGTGCTTTCAGGGAATTGCCTTCTCGCATAATCATCCCCGGGACCTCCGGATTGGAGTGGGTAATAACTTCTGCATCCCAAGTATCAAGATAAATACCCTCCCAATTACCCAGTGCTGAATAATAATTCTCAGTAAATTCCTGAGCCGCCTCTCTTAATCCTTCGTCGTTTTGATTCTTAAGAAATGCCTTCAATTCTCCACTTGAACCAAATGCTGCAAGCTTCTTTTCAGAGTCTTCGATATACTGATTGAGAAGTTCAGTCTTGGCATTAAGTAAAATATTCATATTGTCTCTGGCGTTATATTTCATTTGGGCAGAAACAATACTAACAAACACAAAATATAATACAACCATACAACCTGCCGTTATTAATATGCCCGGGATATATACTCTATGTCCATTTTTATTCTTTATCATAGGCATTTCCTCCAATTACATTTTTTGCGCCATACTACATTTAATGTGGCTGTATAACCGCAAATACCGGGCATGACACTGTCTTCACTTCATGCCCGGATACAAAATCAATCCAAATGATTATTCACTTACACTGATTAATTAAATTTTGAAATAATATCCTTAATTGCCTCTGCGTTGTTCTGATTCTCATTAGCGATTGTAATAATAGCATCCGCAGTTGTTGTCGTTGTATTGTTTTTGATAATAATATCTTCAACACCTGCCGCATTGTCATTAGACGCCTCATTAACTACTTCAACCTGCTCTTTAATACTTGCAACAGAATCTACAAACAAGGCAGAAGATCTATCAATTGAATCAATGGCACTTCTGATATCTTTAACCGCATCTCCGTATTCTTTTGCCATATCCACAAATTCTTTGAATTGCTTTGATACATCACTTTCCATAAATGCAATAATCTCTTCAAAACATTTACGAACACTTTCAATACTCTTGTTGCTCTGCTCACAAATATTCTGAATCTCAGTAACAGTCTTAGAAGAACTTTCTGCAAGACTTCCAATCTCTCCTGCAACTACTGCAAATCCTCTTCCTGCCTCACCGGCTCTTGCAGCTTCAATAGAAGCATTAAGTGATAACAGGTTTGTCTGGCTTGTAATATCAAGAATCTGAGTAGCCATCTCATTAATCTTTACAAGTGACTGAAGATTCATAATAGCTTCTTCGATATTCTCTTTTGTATCCTCAATCTTTCTTCCGTTACTTTCAAGTGTTCTTCCTGCCATCTCACTCATCGCATCTGCAGTTTCAATAAGTTTACTACTCTTTTCACTACCATCACGAACACTCACTTCAATATTCTCAACAAGTTCATCCATCTTAGCAATCTCAGCCGTAACCGCATCTATTGATGAATTGGTACTGATAATACTTGCAGACAACTCTTCTGTCGTAGCCGCATTATTTTCAATACTATCCAACAAATCCCTGGATGTAACGGTCATTGTATCTGAACCTTCCTTAAGAGACTCCGAACACTCATTAAGAGTATCTATAATTCCGGCAAATGTTGATGAAAGCGAATCAACCGAAGTTGCGATAAGTCCAACTTCATTTTTCCTACCAATATACTTTCCTATCATGGAATCCGGTGTAAGATTAAGATTTTGCAAACGTTCTATAGTCTTAAGAACCCTGCCTAACGGCTTAACATTAAGTCTGATAACAATAAATGAAATAACAATTATAAGAAGAAATGCAAGCACGCATAATATTCCAAGGATAAGCTTACTCTTGTTAGCAACTGAATAAATCTCGTCAGACTGACCTTTAATAATCAGTGCCCATCCCTTGTCTGTTATTGACTTATAAACAGAGAAATATTCCTTGCCGTCTGCACCTGTATACTCAATATTACCGCTCTCAACACCCTTATCCTTAATATCAGATACCATGTTCAAAAGGTGTTCCTCAGTCACTTCGGTATTAATAAGAGTTTCATCACTGTCAAATATATAAAGACCATTATTAACATTTATAAATGAATATGTAAGATTCTTAAATCCTGATACTGCTGCCGAATCAAGAAGGGTCTTCATTCCGGCTGCCAATGTTGCTCCTCCAACATATCCGATAACATCGTCACCTTCAAATACCGGAGTGTACATAGAGATGATAAGCTGTCCTGAAGCAGGAGATGCCATAATACCGGTATTAAATACTTTACCTTCTTTTGCACTCGCAAGCATTCCGTCCTGAAGCGCTTTAAGACTGTCACCTTCTCTCATAACCATTCCTATAACAGGAACATTAGGGTGGGTAAGAACTTTTGTATCCCATGTTCCCAAATAAATTCCTTCCCAGTTAGTGAGCTTACTATAGAAATTCTCTGTGTAAGTCTGAGCTGCATCCCTTAGTTTAGGATCATTAACGTTCTTAAGATATGCCTTAAGCTCACCACTTTCCGCAAACTGTTGAAGGGTTGCCTCCCCATTCTTGATATACTCATCTACAGTCTGAATCTTAGCATCCAAAGAAGTAATCATATTATCTTCTGCCGTGTTCTTCATAGCCGATGTCATATTATAATCAGATACAATGAACAAAGTCACAATACTAATTGCAGTAATAATAGCAATCAAAATAGTTGTACTTGTACTCAATTTCAAATTCTTAAACATAATTTTGTCCTCCTGTTTTTTTTAGTTTAGTGATGAAATTATTATATCACTTTAACAATATTTATTCAATAATAATATTTTATAATTCCTCACCACCGAACAAACTTTAAGAGAGTCTGATTGTCTCCTACATTTTATTTAATAATAATCATACATATAACTTTCAAAATCATAAGTATCAGATACAGATTCCACAAAATAATGCGACGACCACAATGAGGTTGTAAGATAGTACATATATGATATTTCTGTATTCCTTATGGTATCGTCCCAGGTTAAGTCAATGTAATACCATGTGCCGTCGACATACACCTGATTCCATGAATGATAGCCATTTATGGTATCGCCTATTACCATTCTGCATGGGATGTCAAGCACCTGCATGCAAATCATAAATGACTGTGCGTACGCGCTGCATACCGCCTTTCGATTCATAAATACACTTACAAAACTATGTGTCATTCTATATTCTATTTCTTCATAGGTATCATACTGGCAATTCAAAACAATGTAATCATGAATAGCCTTAACCTTTTGAGAGGTTGTCATATTACTTGAAGTATTCGAATCAATAACATTTCGAATTGTCTGAAGCACCCTTGCCTCTTTTTCCGAATAACCCAGATAATTTCTGTTTTTAATGGCATCAACAATTCCGGTTTTTACATGTATTTCCCGCGTTCGTTTGTAGCCGTTACAATCATATGTAATTACTGCTTTCCCCGGTGCAACAGCCTCAATAGCATACCCGTCGTATCCTTCTTCTATCTTTACGATATCACTGTCAGATGTAACCGTGTAATAACTTGGAGATATTGTTTTATTTGCCTTCAATTCATACTCGCCTACTCCCATTGACGTAACCCCGTCAGGCAACTGAAAATCATACACTTTCACTTCACAATTCAAATCAAGTGTATCAAGTACAAGCACTGTCACATATGCCGTCCCCGGATTTTTTGCATAAATATTACCGTCTGCATCTACATCACACACTTCTGTATCAGAAGAATAGATTACTGCAGGGAACTTCTCGATGTCTCTTTCAACAGCTTTATTCTTGATATCAATATCAAAATTACCTACTTCACCCGTATGAAGCATCAGTTCCGTATTATGACTATAATCGCTGCGCTTTAACCCGACATAAACATTCAAAGTATTTATTTTGCCATAATACTCAATATCAATTTTAGTTACTCCTAACTCTTTTGCCAGAATAACTCCGCTTTTATCAACTGTGGCTATTTTTTCATCCCTACAGGTAATCTTTACTTCTGACGGGGCAATGTTCATTTGTATTTTTTCAGTTTCGCGATAAGCAAGCTTATAATCCGTCTTTTGAATTACTAATCTTGTATACACATTCACTACACAACTTCCACTCCAGCCATCCACACTTGCAGTTATTACGGCTTTTCCCTTAGATTTAACATCCACGTACCCGTTACTGCTAACTTCTGCAACCGCCGGATTATCTGATGACCAAATTATCGTATTTTTACTTTTTTTATTTTGAATATATAATGAAAACGAAGATTCATGGTCCACGGTTTTTTCGGTCTCAGACATCTTATACTGACTTGTATCTACTACTTTTCCTGCGTCATTACCGTTGCCATAATCATCATCCAAGCCAAAAAAATATCTGTATTCAGCATAATTACCATACCCTTTGTCATATACTTTAGGTTGTCTAACCGTCACCTTACATTTCCGCGTCTTATTCCTTCCCTTCACTTTATAAGATGCCTTTATGGTGGCTTTCCCTGCTTTTTTTGCCTTTACTTTTCCCTTTCCGTTAACAGTAGCAACCTTTTTATTCGAACTTGACCATTTACACTTTTTAGTCGTACCATACAAATATAAACGATAGCTTTTACCCTTTTCTAACTCCAATTTTTTATTACTCAAATATGTAGCGGCCTCACTTTTATTTGGAACAAAAAAGAAGACAACCATTGCAAATAATATAGTAAACATCCAAAACCTTATTTTTCGCATCGAAATTCCCCCTTTTCAATATAAGAACAATACGTGTTCAGTGATTAACACAAACTCTCTACCGAAACATTTGATACTATACTCAAATTATATCACGGAACAATCCAAAAATTTTTCCGTTTTTTCATTATTCTTTTAGAAAACATACTGTTTTGGCTTTGATTTTACATTGTTAGGTTATGGTGTTATATCGTGTTTTCCCAAAATAAAGAATGTCTCTTGGGAGTTCTTTTCGAGAACTTTCTTAGAACAAAGAATGTCGCTTGCGACATTCTCCGCCTGGGTTGGGTTGCGTTAGCAACATTTTCCTCTCCGCCGCAGTGCGTTCCCGCGGAGCGCTTTTGCTTACTAGGACAATTTCAAAGAAATTTCCTAGTAAAAAATCGTAACGCGCAATAACCTGACACGTTACGATTTTGATTTTACGACTGTTTATTCGATTCTTACATACAGTGTGAACACCTTAATTATTGTCATACCTGAATGTCATTCCCGGAATTCTGATATTCATTCCCACTGCTGATGAAAGCTGCTTAATTTTTTCATTAACCGAAAGCATAATACATGAAAGATAATTTGCCTGTATCACCTTGTCAAGATTATCTACAAAACTGCTGACCGTAAGTGGGGTAATCGTTTCAAGCGTAAAACTTACTTTTCCCGATTCCTCATCTTTTGCAACAAAGGAAACTTCAACCAAAGCTGAAAGCGGTGCCGACATATTAAGATAAACCTTCGGTTCTGCTTTAACGGACAGCTTAATCTGTGTTCCCGGGGTTACTGCCAATTCATTCTTATACTCTAATGACTTAATTTCAGTTGGGTTAATACTAACTACTACTTCACTCATGTTATTCTCCTTATTAACTATATTTAGTATTTTATTATTCATTCCGGTCATGTTCTGAATCTCTAACCATATTCAACCTTGCCGGATATATTTATTCTTCCTGACCACATTCGGCTTTACCGGCTATGCCTTAATCCTCAAATAACGGAGTACTGAAATATCTCTCTGCAGTGTCCGGAAGTACCGTCACTACGTTCTTCCCTTTACCGAGTTTCTTCGCAAGTTCAATAGCCGCATATACATTGGTACCGCTTGAAATTCCGCACATTATGCCTTCTTTTCGCGCCAAGTCCTTAGCAGACCGGAGTGCCTGATCATCCGTCACAATAAATATATCACTATATATATCCATATTCAAGTTGCCGGGAATCAAGCCGTCACCAATTCCCATCTGAAGATGGGTTCCTATATTACCTCCGGCAAGTATCGCTGCATTTTCCGGTTCAACTGCCCATATTTCTATATCAGGATACTGTGCCTTTAAAACCTCACCTATACCGCTTATGGTTCCACCGGTTCCAATACCGGAACAGAAACCGTGAATAGGTCTTCCCATCTGCTCTAATATCTCCACTCCTGTATGATATTTGTGAACAAGGGGATTAGCAGGATTCTCAAACTGCTGTGGCACATATACGTTAGGATTTTCTTCCTTCATCCTTAATGCTGTGTTGAGACATTCTTCGATACATTTTCCAATATCGCCGTCATCATGTACAAGAATTACTTCAGCACCATAATGTTTAACAAGCTTACGTCTCTCTTCACTGACGGAGTCGGGCATAATTATAATCACCTTATAGCCTTTAACTGCACCTATAAGGGCAAGACCGATTCCCTGATTACCGCTTGTAGGCTCCACAATTATCGTTTCAGGCCCAATAAGTCCTTCTTTTTCAGCCTCAAGAATCATATTGTAAGCTGTTCTTGACTTGATTGAACCACCAACATTAATGCCTTCATACTTCACATATACATCTGCCATGTCTTCGCCAACCATATTATTAAGTTTTATGATTGGAGTATTACCCATTGCATCAAGGATATTGTTATAAATCATTTTAATAATCTCCTATATTTTTTCAGCCCCACCATCCAAACATTACCGAAACATACGGGGCTCCTTGCTTCTTGTCTGTTATCATAAGTGTATGCTTATTTCAAAAAAATGTGCATATATTATGCCAATGCAGCCGTTACAATTGCCATCGAGTACACTTCTGCTGCGTTACAGCCTCTTGACAAATCATTAACCGGTGCATTAAGACCAAGAAGAATCGGTCCGTATGCATCAAAGCCGCCAAGTCTCTGTGCAATTTTATATCCGATATTACCTGCATTGATATCAGGGAAAATAAATGTATTGGCATGGCCTGCGAGTTTTGACTCCGGACATTTGGTTCTTGCAACTCTCGGAGATACTGCCGCATCAAACTGAATCTCACCCTCAACAGGAATATCAGGAATTCTCAGCTTGGTTTTTTCGTAAGCATTACGCATCTTATCAACATCTTCACCTTTTCCTGAACCAAATGTTGAATAACTTAAAAATGCCAACTTAGGCTCAATGCCAAATGCTTTTGCACAATTTGCAGCTTCTACCGCAATCTCAACAAGCTCGTCTTCACTAGGCTTGATATTGATTGCACAGTCTGCCATTGCAATAACTTCATTGTCTCCTGTAGCTCTTTCTCTTACAAGAATGAAACATGAAGAAACAATTTTATTTTCAGGCTTAGTTTTAATAAGCTGAAGAGCCGGTCTTACAGTATCTGCAGTCGAATATGTAGCTCCGCCAAGAAGGGCATCTGCCTCTCCCATCTTTACAAGCATCGTTCCAAAATAATTACCCTTATTCAGATACTCTCTTGCCTCCTTAGGTGTAATTCCTTTGCCCTTTCTAAGTTCGCAAAAGAGTTCTACCATTTCATCCATTCTGTCATATGTCTCAGGCGACATAATCTTTACCCCTGCAATATTATATCCGCTTTCCTTTGAAGCCTTTAAAACTTCTTCCTCATTTCCTACCAAAATAGGCTGTAAAAAATCACCTGTAACAAGTCTTGAAGATGCTTCTAAAATTCTTGGATCTGTTCCTTCCGGAAATACTATCTTCTTAGGGTTTTTTCTTAACCCTGCTATAAGTTCACCAAACATATCATTCACCTTCCATGAGTAATATTGTATAATAAAAAACTATAGTAAGAATACTCTTTTTCACTATTAAAAGCAAGTAAAATCTAAACTATTATTATCAACTTACTAAACAAAAGGCTCGAAAAAGTTACTACTCTTCAAAATTTTTCTTTTTTTTCTTTCTATCCCTTTTGTTGCGATACATTCTTGTATCCACGATATTAATGTACTCTTCTAAAGTAATTCCTGAACACGGATCTGTAAGAACCACTCCGTAACTTACTTCCACTCTGTACGGCTTGGCTTCCAAAGAATCAAATTCTTCCAGATTCGCCTTAAGGCGGGCAATATATTCATCCATTTTGAATTTGTCATAGCCATACCCTACTACCCAGAATTCATCACCGCCGACTCTGGCACATATTTCACCCTGAGTTGCTGATTTCTTTAATGCATCTGCTATAACATCAATTGCCTTGTCACCTTCACTGTGTCCATATAAATCATTAACTCTTTTCAGATTATCCATATCTATTTCGATAAGCAGCAGTCTCTTTTGCTCTTCTATAGATTGTTCATACATCTGCTGGGACAGTATATCAAAACCTCTTCTGTTATACAAGCCGGTCATTGATTCGTGTATGTATTGGTTATTAAGTTCATCAACAAGCTCAGAATATTTTATCTTGGTAAATATGTTTTCAAAAGCATTACCCATTACTACCATCCAATTCTGAAACTCCCTATCAAAGCATACTCCGTCTTCATAAGAATGAACTACGTAACCATATGTATTATCCTGATAATGTAAAGGTGTAATATAAAATTGGACAGGACCTTCACACGCAACATTATCCGGAATAATATTTTCCGTATCAAAAACAGAATCATCAACAGCCTTGTAGTTATAATGACCGTATATGCATCTCATTTTTTTTGAATAACCCTTTTTACGTGGTGCAAGAGTTTTTGCTTTACCTTTTGCCTTTTCCATTATACATACAAACAAACTTCTGAATCTTTCTCTGCTGTTAAATAAAACATCTCTAATTTCCTCATAGTTTTCGAGACTCTGAAGTGACACGGACATATATGTACTTCCGCGGGTAGAATTAAACAATGACGCGTAATCCTTTCGAAGTACTAATATACTGTCGTATATCATCATAATGTCTGTAGCTTTACAACCACAGGACGCTCTGTAAAAGTCTTCCGTTTTAATAAACTGAACAGGTTCTGCCTTTTCTCCTTTTTCAAGACGATTAAATACGTCCATACATTTTTTAGCTATATCTGATATTGAAACTTCAACAGTTGAAATAAGCGGATAACAGGACATCGTCTCAGGAAGATTGTCAAACCCGGAAACCATAACCTCCTCCGGAATTTTTATTCCTCTCTTCAAGCATTCATCACACACTGCGATTGCCATATAATCATTAGCACATACTATAACTTCCGGCCACTCGCTTTTTTCTTTATCCTTAAAATAATAATCTGCATAATACCCACCAAGATTTAACCAGAAATCACCATACAAAATCCAGTCTTCTCTGACAGGAATATTATACTTTGCCATAGTATTCCTATAGCTTGTAAGTCTGTCTATCGCTTCCGGATGATCTTTAGGTCCATTCAGGAATGCAATTTTAGTCTTGCCATGCTTCTCAATAAAATGACTTATCATGTCATTCATAGCAACCGTGTTATCTATAACAAGACTATAAAAACCGTCTATCTGTGTTCTTACACTTACAACCGGACATGTAACTCTTTTTTTTATGGTTTCAACAACTTTATTCCTTAATGATTTGGAAACAAACGTATCCGGAACCGTAATCAGTCCGGCAAACTCCTCGTACGGAATAAGGTTAAGTATGTTGGTCTCACCTACTGCATATGCTTCCACATCTTCATATGAAGAACCGCCAAACACATTAAATATTGCCAGATTATACCCCATATCCAGACACAAATCCGTCAATTCCTTACATAAAAACTTTTGAAATGTACTTGACACCCCACTTATAAGCATGCCGATTGTTTTGCATCCATTGTTAAACATTTAACCACCTCATTTATACACTTCCCCAAATTAGTAACAACATTATATCAACAAATTGTGACATATCTGTGACCTTTAATCTCACTACCATTCTATGCCCATAAAACACCTTATTTTTAAGAAATCTTATACCATCACTTTACTGTTACTTGCGCTTTAATATTTTTAAGAGAAGGTGCAAGATCCTTATCCTCCGTCATATCAAGAACAGGATATCCTTCGATATCAAAATGCACCCTGCGTATACCCGAACTTCTCGGCGCATCTACTCCCGGTCTTCCGTGATATGTGTTCCAGTAATTACCATCATCATCCTGTACATAAGCATTATGACCCGTTCCGTACTGACCTTTTACACTTCTCGATGTAAGAAGAGGATAATTGGTCTTAACCCAATTTGAAGCATCAAGAAGATTGTCTCCTATATTAGCTGTAAGAAGTCCCACAACGTATGTACTGTCTACAGCCGCACTTGAAAATGTCAGGAATATTTTACCGTCTTTAATAAGAGCAAACGGTCCCTCATCAACAAATGTATGATTGTTAGCCCATCCAAACTCCGGCGCAGACAACATAACCGGATCCTCAATTAGTTTCCATGGTTCATTCGGGTCAATCTCTGAAATATACAACCAGGCACCCAGATCTTTAGGAACAAATTCTCTCTGTGACCATACGGCATAATAATGCCCATCAACCTCAAAAACGGTCATATCAAGAGTAATTCCTGTAGTAAATAACGGAGAACCATCCTTTTTTACAACCTTTCTTGGCATCTCCCAATCTTCCTTTTTCATCGGATTACCATTTTCCTTAAGTGCCATTACATGAGACTGCTCTTCTCCGAACTGTTCAGGTGTTGCCGCATGAAATATATATAGTCTGTCATTGATTATATGAAATTCCGGTGCCCACAAAAGATTACCGATATGAGGGTATGTATACGCATCAAGCACAAGAACTTCCTGCGCCGTTACAAGTTCAGGTATACTGTCAGCCTCTCTAATATATATTGAATGCTCACGGTCAGCATCATTGGTTGCTATAAAATAATATTTGCCGTTCCAACGTCCGATACAAGGATCTGCCCTGTTAAATGCAATAGGGAATTCATAATGATTCTGCTTTACCAGACCTTCAATTTCATAAGTTCCCGGAGTCGAAAAATCAATACCGTCAGTATACCAGTTTACATATTTCATATTATTTGTGCCGTCACTGTATACAACCTTAACTTTAACCCGGTCAAGTTCTTCCTTCGATGACACCGTAATGTTATCAGGTACATCAATTCTTATATTGTGCGGAACCACCAGTTTACACTTAAGTCTTTCAGCCAATTTTTCATCCACCTGCACAAAATTACGTGGTTTAATTCCTTCCGGAATATTATTTAATCCCTCACATGTCACGGGAGCATCTATTGCATCGACACTTTCGATATCCGTAAGCTGCACAGAATCTGCCGACCAATCTGATATTTTCGCTGCGAAACAATTTCCTTCATTATCTTTCCATTTGATAATATACGCATCTTTTTCACCACAGTAACCACATACTGCATCCGCAACAAAATCATCACTTAATTTGATTAGTCTGTCAGAAGTATAAGACAAAAGATCCTCTGTTTCAAAATACAGAACAGAACCTTTACTCGATATATCATCTTTTCCATCTGTTTCAATACGTTGTGCAATAACACCGTATCCACCGTCTTTCTTTTGAAAAACCCATGGATTTTTCAAACTTTTTGCACACATGGTTTTGTCAGGCTGCCACACTGCTTTAGCAAATAAAACACCCGAATTATGGTTAAGTTCTATAACCTCGTTATCTTCTACGAGCGCAATGTGCATACTGTCTGCCAGTTTGGTGGCATATATAGCATCATCCATCGGTTCTCTTGTAAATGTAAGTACTTTGTAATTTTTCATTTTTTCTCTCCTAAAGAATTATTTCGCCCAAATCATTCCGGCAATTATTTATTGTTCTGTGACAGTTTCGCATCATTTTATTCACCTGAGCGCAGGCACCTTTCCGAAGAAATATCCGGAAACAGTTTTTCTTCAACTGACACTTTTATATTATAACCTATTAACCATACAAAAAAACAATGATTAATACACATTAATTGTTGCTTTTAAGTTACCTTTCCCGGTTGTTCCGACAACACCTGTGTATCTGTATCTGCCGTATCCTCTCACGGATACTATGTCATTACTGCACACTGTTTTACTTGAGCTCTCACAAAGACATCCATTAATAAATACTTTCTTTCCTGCAATAAGTTTCATCACCGTCCCTCTGGACAACTTATACGCTTTTGCAGTAATAACATCTATTCTTTCCGACGGCACCTGTATAACTAATTCCTTTTGATTCTTTTGTATATCCGGGGATTCATCCGTTATTACACAACTTACATTAGTATGCTTAATCTGATTCAAATTGTTGATAAGATAATCCGCCATTCCCGTAAGACAATATATGTAACCGCAATTGCCTGATATATATATGTCTCCTACCTGCTCTCTTTTTATTCCAAGATTCATAAGAGCCCCCAGATAATCCCTATGGGTAAGCCTGTCAGAAAATTTATCGTTCAGAGGAGAAACTCTGAGACATGCAATGGAAAACTCCGGTTCATAGCCCAATTCTTCTCTATTGCCAAATGCAGCTACAACCCTTTCTGCGTCCTCTATTCCGCCATACACCGTGTACCCGATTCCCCGCATACGTTCATCAGACTTTGCCAGTCTGTGTAGTATGCTTTGTTCCATAAGACCAAGGAACTCTGTGTATGTATAATAATTATTATTGTATGCTCTGACTGCTAATTCACACAATCTGTTCGCCATTAAATTCTCTTCATTCATCTATATCCACCTTAATCTCAGTCCCCAATGAAAATGAGTAAAGAATAATCTCTTTAACATTTTTTCCGGTAGCCTTTTCAATAGCTTCCGAATAACATTTCATCTGAGCCTTATATCTTTTAACAAGCTTCTCTTCCTCGCCTTCTGTCAACCTGTCTGTTTTGTAATCAAGAAGAACTATTCCGTCCTCTTCTTCAAAATATACATCTATTATTCCCTGAACAATAATAATTTCTTCTTTAGTCCCATCAGGGTAGATTCTGTCTGATTCAACTCCCATTACAAAAGGCTGTTCCTTTGAAAGACATCCTTTTTGCTCAGCTATTATCATACGCTTTGCCACATTACTTTGACAGAATTTATATATTTTTTTTACAGAAATAATCTTATCCGATAAGGCTCTCTCATCCAAAAGTCCATCACTGCAAAGCTGTTTCATCTGTTCGATAACATCTGCTATACTGTTAATCCCGGCTATATCAATCTGTTCCATAAGAGAATGATACATCGTTCCTCTGTCAGCGCCGTTAACCGTACTTTCTTCTTTTTCTCTCATAAATGAAGGTACATATTCCGGTTTTTCCGTAGATGCCCATGATGCGGTTATTCCGTCCCCTTCTTCAAGAACGGCAGCCTGATGCTTAATCTCTGATACCGATACTTTAACGGCATATTTTGTTTGATTCAGATAAGGATATTTATACTCATTATAATCAGTTATGTTATTGTATGTATTTTCATCGATAATTCCTCTGCCGGCGTTCATAATAAGTTCATTTCTCCGACCATCTCTTTTGGCAGCGCTAATTCCTTCCTTTTCAATCAACTCATCGGCGTAACACAGGTTAAAAACCACCTTTGGATACTCTTTGTCATATATTTCCCACAGAGTTTCGTTAAAAGACACATCATACCACATCGGATGATCCGTAAAGCACGGCAAAACCCAGTCATAATAACAGGTTTTCCCTGACAGCATTTCTGCATATGAAGTCCCTCTGACTGCATACTTTTCCAATTCATCCTCTGCCTTATCAAGATATCCTGTCATAATGAGTTTTTCTTTAGCCCTTGTCAGTGCAACGTACAGCACACGGAGTTCTTCTCCTACCGCATCGTTAATTATCTTACGGTTAACAGCTGCTTTAAGAAGAGTTTTTCTCTTAACCCTTGAACGATAATCAAAATAATCCGGAGCAGGACCTATATCCGACTGAATAGGCACACGTGTTTTAGCATCCGCGAGATTAATTTGTTTACCCATTCCTGCAACAAACACCACCGGAAACTCAAGCCCCTTACTTTTATGAATACTCATAATATGAACTGCGCCACCCGGTCCGTCAGCTACAGATGCTTCACCAAAATCTATATCAGCCTTTTTCATACGGTCTATATATCTGATGAATGATGCCAGCCCCTTATTGTCAATTTCTTCATACTCAAGAGCTTTTTTTGCTAACATCATTAGATTGCCCTCCCGTCGTTCTCCTGCCGGCATAGCTTTCATGTGCTCTAAATAAGAGTTCTGTTTATACAGACTCACTAGCAAATCATGAACTGAAACGTACGAAGATTTCAACCTGTACGAATTTAACATGTAAAGAAATTCGTTACATTTTCTCATAAGCTCAGGTTCCGCTTCTTTAGCAGCCTCCAAAAGAGCCTGGTACATGTCACCTTTACTGAAAGTTCTTATAATTGCCAACTCTTCGTCAGTCATTTTTCCGTAAACAGACCGTAGTACTGCAGTAAGAGGTATATCCTGCCTCGGGTTATCAATTATCTTTAACATAGACAGCACAACCTGAATCTCCCTTGCCGCAAAATATCCCTTTTGTTCTTCGGCAACTGCAGGAATACCGCTTTCAACAAGAGTCTCCGCAAGTTCTTCCGCCCATCCGCTCATGCTTCGAAGAAGAATAGCAATATCAGAATATTTTACCCCATTATCTGTAAGGCGTCGTATCCTCTCTGCAATGGCAAGGCCTTCCATCTGACGTTTACTATAATCACTTATTTCTTCCCTTGAAGAAACATATATTACTTCTACAGGTTCGTCGGCATCATATAATCCGTCTGTGTTTTCCTGATTATTATCTTTGGCAGTAATCTCAAATGTGTGATTATCATCATAATTGACATTACCAATCTCTTTATTCATAATTCGCTCAAATACGAAATTCACCGTTCTAAGAATGGTATTGCTGCTTCTGAAATTTCGCTTAAGAAGTATCTTTTTCCCGGATATTTCCCCTTCTTTTCCCTCTGCTTCAACGTAATCGGTATAACAGGACATTTTTCCTTCAAATATATCCGGTTTTGCCAGCCTGAACTGATATATGCTTTGCTTCACATCTCCCACCATAAACATATTAGGCTGCCCGATTCTCTCCCTGGATATAGATGTGAGGATAGTTTCCTGAACGTCGTTGCTGTCCTGATATTCATCAATAAGAATATACTCGTACAATTGCATAAGTTCATCTGCGCAAGATGTATACTCAATTTCTCCGGTTTCTTCATTTCTGTTAAGAAGTATCTTAAGAGCAAAATGTTCAATATCGTTAAAATCAACTACATTTACTTCTTCTTTTTTAGCGGCAAACATAGCTCCGAATTTTTTAGCCACTCTTACAAGTTCTTTAACTGCCGGTCCGCAAGCTTTTATATCTTCTACCATATTTTCGGGACTTTGGTGAAAATATTCCTTTTTCAAACCAACAATAATATCTTTTGCTGCATCTCTAAGAGCTTTTGCTTCAACTTTTTTTTGCAGGAATTCATCACTAACACTTTTCCCCGGAAATTTATCAAATTGAATTGATTCTATCAGCTCACCGATTTTTGAATAATCTTCGATACCACACATTTTTTCTATATTATTTTTTTCATCACTAACAAATTCAAGAATAGTCAAAATGGCATTATAGGTTTTATCACTTCCACCGGGAATCCTCATGGCACATTTTAAGATATCACACGCCTTGCCCAGATTATGCACTGCCTGATTAATCATAATAGAAATATGATCGGCTAAGCCGGATTTATAATACCAGTCAGAATTCATAAGTTCATCCGCAGAACTTATATCATACATTTTTATACACTCATCAAGCCACTCCTCAGGCCATGAGTGGCTTCTTGATATTTCAAATAATTTTTGAATAAGTTCTGCTGCCGGTTTATCACTTTTACCCGGGGCAAAGGTCTCCATCATATTAATAAACTCTGCGTCACCACGTACATATTCTTCTTCCAAAAGATTATCAAGAACCTCTTTCATAAGAAGTTCCATCTCTTGTGTATCCCCGATTCTAAATGCCGGGTCAAGATTAATCGTATAGAAAAAGTTCCTTACAATCCCAAGACAAAAACTGTCTATGGTAGTAATTCGCGCATGGGACAACAAAGCAAGCTGCTTCTCAATATGCTGTCTTAATTGCAGGTCTTCATAGGATACCTCGGACAGTTTATCCGAAAGTTTTTGACCTATTCTGGTTCGCATCTCTGCAGCGGCTGCCCTGGTAAATGTAACCACCACAATCCTGTCAATATCAACAGGTTTTTTTCTGTTTAATACAATTTCAACAATTCTCTCCGTAAGAACAGCCGTCTTACCTGCTCCGGCAGAAGCTGATACAAGTATATTACTGCCTCGAAGATTTATTGCTGCCAACTGCCCCGGAGTAAACTTGGGCTTATTCTTCATTTTTGCGCTCATATGCCTGTTTCATCTCCTCCCATATCTCAGCTTCTTTAACCTTGTTAAGCTTATTGTAACAATCTCCCTCAAGTCTTACGTCAAACCCACATACAGAAGAATATTCGCAATAATCGCAACCACACTCTTTCCCAAAACGATATGGGTTGATATCTGTATGTCCTTCGTATATTTCATTGCCAAACTGTCTCATTTTTTCCTGCACATAAGCGCCAAGATAATCAAACTGTTTGTCGCTAATTGCAGATGTTGTTCTGTTATCGTATGAACCCGACCTGGCCACCGCAACCTTAATAATATCCGATGTCGCTCCCGGAATAAGACCCTCTGTTTCATTGCCAAGTCCCATGTCAATGAGATAAGGTATAGGAAGTGTATTGCTTAGCAATCCGTTCATCTGATATTCTTTGTATATTTTTTTATCTATATCATCATTTTCACCAATCTCAACCTCCGGATCATCTATATGAAAATAAAACGCTCCTGCAGGTATTACGACTTTTTCTTTGTATTTACTTCCCATAACCTCTTTAGCCGTCTGAATATATACTACCAGCTGCATATCAAGTCCGTAGTATACATCCTTTAAGCTGTATGATTTGTTACCGGTTTTGTAATCAATTATTTTAATATAAACATTATCGCCTTGTTCACATACATCAAGCCTGTCTATACGTCCGGTAAGATGCATAACATGACCATCATCAAGTCTCATGTTAATCATGTCAGATGTCCCAAGCCTTAAAAAACTCAACTCATATCCTGATGCCTCAAATGCACCGGATTTCATATGTTTCGCAAGAGTTTTTATAGTTCTTTCCGATATACGGAATATTCGCTCTTTCATGTACTCGTTACGGGCATTATCCTGCATTATACTATTGCCGTATTCCGTACAAATTGCATCTGTTATTTCTCTTGTCCATTCTCTGATAAGTATATCATCCGTATCCTGCCACCTTTTATTATTGTCGGACAGACGTTTAGAGAAGCCTTCTACCACTCCGTGAAAGAGTATTCCTATATCCGGGACATCAATTATATACTCCGGCCTGTTGTTAAGATGAAGACCATATTTTAAGAAATGGGCAAAACGGCATTTTGCAAACTGCTCAAATCTGCTCACGCTTCCCACCAATACATCCCCGTATAACAACGACGCAATTTTTCTACTTATGCTGCTTTTTCCGCCAACATAAAATGCACTGTCAAATATCTCTTTTCCTTCTTCCGTACCCATCCAGTGACGGTGAAGTTCAAGCCATTTTTTGTCAACCATTCCTTCAACATCACCATAATTATCACGATAAAATTCATCACTTGAACTTACTGCTTTTCTCAGTCCGCTTATCCACCAGTCTTTCCCTTCGTCATTAGAAAGAAAACCTTGTTCACAACATTTCTTAAATTCTCTTGTCACAGGCAATTTACCAACTGCATCACTAATCTGTGCAATAAATGACGATGGCTCAAGCTCCTCTCCGCCACATTGCTTTCTGCTGTATGAAAGATACAGAAAATCCATTGGTTTCGTTACCGTAAGATAAAGATAAAACCTCTCATTAAACACCCTCTCACGCAAGGTAGGAGCAAGCTCTGCTCCTTTTGACTGGAGATAATCTCTTTCCATATCCGTAAGAAAACCACCCTGTTTTACCGCCTTAGGGACTATACCGTCATTAACTCCCGCAAAGAAAAGAACCTTTATGTCTTTAAGCCTTGTTCTTTCTGTATCTCCCACAATGACACAGTCTATTCCCGGTGGTATTACTCCCACGGTTCCTTCCATGAATCCCACCGTAAGCAAGGCAGAAAAATCATTTACACTTGTAACTTCATCCCCCATCAGCGTTGCCGTCTGATCTAAAAGGTTAATCACAATTCGGTATATCTGCTCATATTCCTTTTTTTCTATCGGCATACCACAAGCATCATACCCCGATGCCTTGGCTTCAAGTATACTGCTAAATTCATATTCAACCAAAAACTCATAAAGAACGCGGCAATAATCCTCTATACAAGAACATTCTTCCATCTTGCATACATACGGCATAAGCACTGCTGTCACCCGTTCTCTGTATTCATTAATTGCAAGCATCACATCCTCATCATGCTTTGCACTATTCCAAACCTTATTCCAGTTTTTTTTGCCCCTTATTCCTCTTGCAATAAGAAAATTCTCAAGTATATCCGTATCTTCACTACCGAAATTAAGATAATCTCTTACAAGTCCGTTTCTAAGGAAATGTATTACATCTTCGTATAAAAACCTTCCCTCTGCCAATTTAAGAAGGCTGCGAATCATATCCACAAAAGAATTAGATATAACACTTTTTGTATTGTCTATAAATGCAGGAATATCTGCCCTTTCAAATTCCTGTTCAAGCAACTGCCCATAAAGGGATACATCCCCTGAAACAACTGCTATGTCCCTATACCTGAGGCCTTTATCCTTCACGAGATTCCTTATCTGCCATGCAATATATTCTGCTTCCTCATAAGGATTCGAAGCTTCATAAACACTAATCGGATAATCGTCAGGATTTTCAGCACAAGAACAGTCAGCGGCAGCATTTCCGCTGATTTCACACGTATCGTATTTTGTGGCAACTCTGAATATATTTTTCTGAAGTTTCGCCAATACAGGATTATTAATAAAACGATGCGGAACAAACCTTTTTTTATTCGCACCTGATATTTCTTCTCCCGTTTCGCTTTGGGTATCAGGCAAATTATCAGTGGTATTATTCGTTTCACTTATGCGTTCTATAACAATTTCGACGCCATTATCGTCAGCAGCCCTGCATATCTTATCAATATAGCTCTTACTCATGTGAAACAACTCAAAAGGTTCTGATTTGCCAACTAACGGAATATCATCTTCTATTGTTACCGTAATATACACTTCTTTACACACATTGAGGAGTTTGCCTAAAAAAACATACTGTACCGGAGTAAGTCCCGTAAACCCGTCAATACAGACAATACTGTCCCTAAGTAATTCCGACTCTTCGGAATATTTTACAAGAAGCTCCAACAATTCCTCAGCAGATATATATCGTTCTTCCATATATTCCTTATAATATTTGTACACGAGCTGCAGATCGTTAAGCTTATGAGATAACATAGGACGTTCAGAAATATTTTCTCCTAAATTATCAAGCATTCTGTCATCCACTCTGTACTGAAGGAATTCTGTTATAATCGACTTAATCTCTTCAACAAAGCCGGGACGTTTAATATTACCTCCAAATGTAGTCCATTCTTCCTGATGCTCCTTAAGAATACGTCTGATAATCATTCCCTTTCCTTCATCTTCAAGCACAGGCTTTGACAGAGCAGGAGTTTTTTCTAATACTCTATACGCAAGACGCATAAAGCTAAGGACATCAATATTCATGATACCCTTAGCTTTACTCATCATAACTATATCCTTTTGTGTTTGCATAGTAAACTGTTCCGGAACAATTATCAGATAGTCTCTGTGATTTTCTTCAACGGACTGCCTCAATATTTTTTCGTACATATAATAAGTTTTTCCGGCTCCGGCTCCGCCGGTAACAATATGAAGCGCCATATCCAATTCTCCTCTTTTTATATCCTGACACGTTTTTGCACATCATACTTCCGCCGTGTATAATCTGACGTGTATATTAACAAAATACGATTCCATCATGTCCCATCTTTTCTATCATTGCGAGAGATTCTACTCTGTATCCCTTATTCCTTATCATATCTCCGCCACCCTGATACTTTTTCTCAATGCCAATACCTATTCCGGCAACCTTGGCACCGGCCTGCTCTACGATATCAATCAGTCCGATAAGAGCATTACCGTTAGCAAGAAAATCATCTATGATGAGTACGTTGTCCTCTTTATGAATAAATTTTTTAGAAACAACAACATCATAGACTCTTCCGTGGGTAAATGATTCTACTTTTGTAGAATATAGTTCACCGTCAAGATTAAGAGTCTGGGTTTTTTTAGCAAATACTACCGGCACATCAAAGTACTGAGCGGCAATAACTGCCATTCCTATTCCGGATGCTTCTATCGTAAGAATCTTGGTTATCTTATCTTCAGCGTATAACCGTTTCCATTCTTTACCCATTTCATTAAAAAGTTCAATATCCATCTGATGATTAAGGAATGAATCTACTTTAAGTACATTGCCATCCTTTACAACACCGTCTTTTACAATTCTTTCTTCCAGTAACTTCAAAATAATACCCCCTCTTCTTTCACGCAACTTGCCGAATTAATCATCTTTTATTCTTATCTTTGTTCTCTAAAATACGGAAGTCCCAGACTCTGTGGTGCCTGATTCTCCTTCTTCTTACGAAGACTTACAACAACCAAAACGATAATTGTAACAACATACGGTATCATTTTAAATAATTCCTGAGAACTTCTTCCAAGTCCCGGCACATAGTAATACAACCAGTATAACACACCAAATACATAAGCTCCCCAGATTGCGTTGACAGGTTTCCACATCGTAAATATTACAAGAGCAACAGCAAGCCATCCAAGATTTTCTATACTTCCGTCATTGGCCCATGTTCCCTTGATATAATCCATAACGTAATACAGACCACCCATTCCTGATATTCCGGCACCGATACAAGTTGCAAAATACTTATATCTTGTAATATTAATACCCGCTGCATCAGCTGTAGCCGGATTTTCTCCAACTGCCCTAAGATTAAGACCTTTACGGGTTCTTGACAAAAATATATGAGCCGCAATAGCAACAGCAATTGACACATAAACCATAAATCCAATGCCTGATATCCCCGGTATTCCGGTTCTGTACATGCCGCTTGTAACCGGTACTGATATCTGACCGACACCACCCGCCATCTTATTAAGCGACCCACCAAAGAAGTTTGCCACACCGGAACCAAATATAGTAAGTGTAAGACCTGTTACATTTTGGTTAGCTCTTAAGGTAATGGTAAGAAAACTGTAAATAAGTCCTCCCAGTACCGATGCAGCAAATGCGCATATAAAAGCAATTATGAGTGCAACAATTCCGTTAGGATTGCTGACACCGTTTTCATATCCGTAAGCTCCGGCAAGGGAAGCAATTCCTCCAAGATACATAATTCCCGGAACTCCAAGATTCAGATTTCCTCCCTTTTCAGATATTGTCTCTCCGACACATCCAAACATTATAACCGTACCAAAAACAACTGCTGACTGAAGTAAAGTTAATATCTGTTCCATTATGCTTCCTCCTTACTCTTATTTCTGAGAATTACCTTGTAATTAATAAAGAATTCACATCCAAGCAGGAAAAACAGAATAATTCCTGTAACAACCTCAGAAGCATATTCATTCAGATTAAAACTTGATGCAATTTCCTTAGCTCCCTGATCCAGAAATACAAGGAAGAATGACACAATAAACATTGTATATGTATTAAATTTAGACATCCAGGCAACAATTATTGCGGTAAAACCTCTTCCACCTGCAGTACCGGTTGAGATTGTATGATCAACTCCGGCAACTCCGATGAATCCTGCCAGTCCGCATAACGCACCTGATATAAGCATTGTTCTTATAACAACCCATTTTACATTAATACCGGCATATCGTGCTGTATTCTCAGATTCTCCTACTACAGCAACTTCATATCCCTGCTTGGTGTTTCCAAGATATATATACATTCCTATCATAATAAGAACAACAATTATCACATTAAGAACATATGTCTGACCAAATATTGCCGGGAACCACCCGCCCTGAGTATTAGCATTAATAATACCTACGGTATTGGATCCAAACGGATTTTCCCACTGGGCAACAAAAAATGACGTCAACTGTATCGCAACATAGTTCATCATCAAGGTAAATAATGTCTCATTGGTATTCCAATATGCCTTAAACACCGCCGGCAAAAGTCCCCACAAAGCGCCGACAACAAGACTTGATATAAGCATAAGAGGCATGAGAACCGGCATCGGAAGCGAATTTCCAAAATATATCATGATTCCTGCAGTGACAATTCCACCCACAAGCATCTGGCCTTCTGCACCGATATTCCAAAACTTCATTTTAAATGCAGGAGCAAGCGCTATGGCAATACACAATAAAACCATCGTATCTCTGAATGTAATCCAAATTCTTCTGGTTGAACTAAATGCCCCTTCAAACATTGATACATACACTTCCAGCGGATTAAGTCCCGTAACACACACTATTACTATTGCCGCTACAATAAGTGATAAAACAACAGCAGCTGCTCTGATTAATATAGTTTTCGTCCTTGAAATATCTGTTCTTTTTGTAAATCTTATCAAAGGCTCTTTTACAACTTTAATATTACTCATTGTCTTACTTACCTCCATGATTTGACAGGTACATCAT
The DNA here is from genome assembly GCA_015057405.1 of Lachnospiraceae bacterium. GTDB lineage: Bacteria > Bacillota > Clostridia > Lachnospirales > Lachnospiraceae > V9D3004. The sequence goes on along the minus strand of SVEK01000015.1, from coordinate 8,698 downwards.
CTTCATTCCAACTTCTTCTTTTGTTGTAGTTCGTGCATCAAGATATCCATTAACCTGTCCGCCGCATAATACAAGAATTTTGTCACACAACTCAAGAAGCACATCAAGATCTTCTCCGACATATATTACGGCAACACCATTTTTCTTCTGCTCATTAAGAAGCTTGTATATATGTAACGAAGTATTAATATCCAATCCCCTGACTGCATAGGCTGTCATAAGAACAGTCGGAGACGAAGCAATCTCTCTTCCGACAAGTACTTTCTGAACATTACCACCACTAAGTTTACCAACAGGAGTTGTAATTCCCGGAGTTACCACTCCTAATTCCTTTTTGATTTTCTTAGCAAGCTTCTCCGGTTTCTTTTTGTCAACAAATATTCCGCTGCTTTCATTATAATCCTTAAGCATCATATTGGCTGTCATATCCATTGACGCTACAAGACCCATACCAAGCCTGTCCTCAGGAACAAAAGACAAGGATACCCCCAACTCTTTAATTGCTCTTGGAGATTTGCCCACCAATTCCTCATCATTACCTGTTTTAGGGTCTGAAAAAATAATATGTCCACCTTCTGAAACTTCCTGAAGTCCCGCAATCGATTCCAAAAGTTCCTTCTGTCCGCATCCTGAGATACCGGCAATTCCAAGAATCTCGCCTGCATATACATCAAACGAAACATCCTTCAATACCGGAAGTCCTTCTCTGTCATTGCAGCTTATATTTTTAACACTTATTCTCTTAACTGTATTAACAGGCTCGTCCCTTTCAATATTAAGAGACACTTTTGCACCAACCATCATTTCTGTTAATATTTGCTCATTAACATCCTTTGTATCAACGGTACCTATATATCGTCCTTTTCTAAGTATAGCTACTCTGTCAGATATCCTAAGCACCTCATGAAGTTTGTGAGTTATAATAACTACAGACTTTCCGGCTGCTTTCATATTACCGATAACCTTAAACAACTTTTCTGTTTCCTGAGGAGTTAAAACCGCTGTAGGCTCATCAAGAATCAAAATATCAGCACCTCTGTACAGAACCTTAACAATCTCAAGCGTCTGTTTCTCCGACACTGACATATCATATATTTTTTTATTAGGGTCAATTTCAAATCCATAATTATCACAGATTTCTTTAATCTTCGCAGTTACACTTTTACTTCCCGGCCTTCCGTTCTCTTCAAGCCCCAGCATAATGTTTTCTGCTGCAGTAAAAATATCTACAAGTTTAAAATGTTGGTGAATCATTCCTATCCCCAATTCATATGCATCCTTAGGGGATTTAATTGACACTTCATTGCCACCAACATATATATGTCCGGAATCCGGATAGTATATTCCCGACAACATATTCATTAAAGATGTTTTTCCACTTCCATTTTCTCCCAACAAAGAAAGAACCTCGCCCTTACGGATATCAAGATCCACTCCATCATTGGCAATTACCGTACCAAATGTTTTGGTCACTCCCGTCATACGGATTGCTACATCCTGACTCATGACGCATCTCCTTTCTAATATAGAAACTCACATGTCTCTACTTTACAATATAATGAGAAAATAAACAAGAAAAATAAACGTTTGTTTTGCAATGCTTTTACAATCGTTTTATCAATAACGCTCTTTGCGACAAAGGAATCTCCAACAAGTCCATTGCCTGTTCCACCGTACAAGACAGGTTTGTTATTATACATTTTATTGCCTCAGCTTTTCCTTCTATTATTCCGTCACACCTGCCAGCTTTCTTACCTTCCTGTCTGCCTGCATACCTGCCCTCATTATACTTTCGTTCTATCTCTTCTTCAATCTCATCTTTCATTAACCTTCGAAGCGCTTCACACATATTACTGCTCCTCCTTATCTCTTCATACAACTCAAAATTGGCACTTACACTTGCTTGCAGTATTGCATCTACGTTTGCCCGGTCTGCCTGTTCCGTTATCTGTTCGGTTTCTTTAAGGAACCTTTCCACGTCTTCCTCTTTTGTATTGTTTGACAAAATTCTCAAAGCACTATGCTTTTCTTTTTCAAGTCTGCTTATGATTACAATCTGCACCGGTATGGGTATACTTCCAATCACATAATATATACCGGGATACTTTTCCTCTAATGTATATCCGTTCTTTTTCAATTCTTCAAACAATTCCCTCGGGTAACTGCTACAAAATAAGGACATCGTAATCTCTTCAATACTTATCTCGTTAACGTGTTTACCTGTGCTTTTAAACAGACTCGCGTACCCTAGCGTCTTACAAAAATCATCTATAGTAAGACTGTCCCCGGGACTTTTGTATTCTATTATGTTATAACGTCTCATAATATGTCCGAATTCATTACTAAGCTTTGTATCCTTACGGATATTATTCTTAATCAGTAAGTCGATTCGTATCGGCTGCTTGCTTAGATTATACTCCGATATCAACTGCAATTCATTCATATTACTTCGTAATTCCACTTCTGCGGCTGCACAAAATGCTGGATGCCACTGAATCTTATCCGGTGATTTTGTCAAATGCACACCTTTCCTTCCTGTTACCTGAAAAGATATTATGCATTACAATCGTATTACTATTATATAATATAAAAAGTGCTTTTTCAATTGTAATGATAATAATAACGATAAACTTTTGATACTACTTACGATTAACTTGTAGATTGATTAAACCTAAATTCTTCATCTCAATATCATTCATCTTAAAATTGTTAGCCACAATTTTCCACAAATGCTTCCCTCTGAAATAAGAATTGAAATCATAACAAAAGACATACAGCCCTCACTTTATGTAAGTGAGATACTATATGTCTTATGTTATATAACTTACACTATATTGTATTATCTTATCTATAAACATATTGAAGAAATAAACATTTAGCATAAGCTTTGTCTACACGTCCCAGCTTCACAAACAACATACATTGCTATTAATATACATTTTATCAAAATTGATTTGCCGGCTTATCCCTTTAACTTAGCTGTAATGTGTTCAGTAAGAAAACTCTGTAAAGAATCCTCATCTCTTTTTTCCATTGCAGCTCCCTTAGTTCTAAATACCATATCATAAGGCGTTTTAGCGGAATACGGAATCCATTCAGGCATAGGAACTCCGTCATGGTCATCACCATTAGGATTTCCTGTTTTTATGAAATTACACCAATAGTTACACATTTGTCTGGCAAGGTCGTAGTGTTTGCCGCCGAACGGTCTCCAGCACTTTGCAATTGTTTCAAAGAAAAACCATAATTCAACAGAGTGGAAAGTTCCCGGATTGTCCCATCCCGGAATATCAGCATCAAATCTGTAGTAGTAGCAATCCTTTGGATCATCTTTTTCTTCATTGGATAAGAATACTGACTTAACGGTACATTCGATTCCGTTTACGGAAGCATATCTATTGCCGTCAACCACTTTACTTACGTCAATATATTTTAAGAACTCATCCTTTTTGTCACCAAACAGTTCCTCTGCTTTTTTATAGAATTCTTCTACTGACTCAGCTTCAATTACATTAGGGAACTCATCCTGCGTATTGCCTGCCATCAAAGGCACGTTCGCATGCTTACCTTGCAGATAGAGCTTAAGCGGATTACCAAAACAAATATTATTATCCACCGCCGGAAACATTCGTCTGTTCCCCATACCTGCATATTCAGCATACTTGTCTCGAATGTAGATTGCATCCATTTTACGGGCTTCATCAAGATTCTTAGCTCCGATGTATTCAAAAAATGCTTCGCCGTCCTTTTCTGCTTCTGCAAGAGTCAATGGTTCTCCTATACAATGACCGGTGTATGGGTCATATATCATTGCACTCTGAATAATCGCCTTTTTTATCAATGGGTAGTTGTCAGGGCAAGTCATCTGAGTCAGCACACTTCCTCCTCCGGCTGACTGACCTGCAATAGTAATATTGTCCGGGTCTCCGCCAAATGCCGCAATATTTCTTGAAACCCATCTTAAACCTGCCTGCTGGTCAAGACTACCAAAGTTAGTTGGTGCATCCGGTGCCTCTTTTGTAATCTCAGGATGTGCCAGGAACCCAAATATATTAAGCCTGTAGTTGACAGTAACTACTACTATTCCACGTCTTGCCACTCTCTCACCGTCAAACTCCATCTCTGACGGATAACCCCACTGCAATCCGCCACCAAAATACCATACAACAACAGGAAGTTTCTCATCGGATGATTTTGCAGGAGTCCACACATTAAGATACAGACAATCCTCATCCATTAATATATCCGGGTCAACATGCCACTCTCTGTTATATATCATATCACCAATGCCCGGTGTGTCCTGCACTGATATAGGCGCAAATCTAAATGCCTCCAATTCGCCCTCCCAATCGCGACACGGTTGTGGCGCACGCCATCTGTTCTCACCGACAGGCGGTGCCGCAAAAGGAATTCCCTTGAAGGAAGTAATACGCGGATCTGCAGCTTCAATACCTCTTACAATTCCATTTTCTGTTTTAACAACTCTTAACATAATTTAATGTACCCCCATACATTTTTTTGATAATACCTTACCTAATAATATAATACACCACCTGATGTCAGTCAATTATTTTGCACATAATCCCGGCCATATCATCCGAATAATTTGAACCAATATTGTCATCGTAATCAGTCCTGTAAACCCTACAAGCTACCCCAATAATCAGAAAGCCCGCATGGCTCGGGGTTAGCCACACGGGACATTCTATTTATTATCTAATTGGAGAGTATTAGCACTATTGAACAGTTATAATTGCATCCGACTCAGACAATATCTTCTTATTGGCATCTACAATGGTTATGATGTATTTTCCGGACTGACGCGGTGCTTTCATTGAAGCACTGTTACCGGCAGCACAAGACATTGCAGGGTCGTTAGCATCAAATGCAGTCAGACCTGACGGAGCAATCCATATTGTCTTAGTCTTATCTGACAATACTGTATCAAACTCAATGATTCCTTCACTTCCTACCGTAACATTATCAGGAAGAATAAGATTAGCCTCTGTTACCGTTGTTGTGAAAAGTATCGAAATATTAGAACCACCTGTTGTTGAAGTTCCTGTAAGTGTCCATCTTCCTGTCTCTCTTATCTCGTATCCATTGCTAACAGCACTGTTGTTAAGCTTGAATGAATACTGTGATTCATCAAGGTTAAGTACGAGAGGACGAAGATTTGATACTGTGTAATCTTTTCCGTCAGATACATTAACTGAGGCATTGTCTTCACCTACGTATAATGTAAATGTAGAGGCATCTGACACACTGCCGTTTGCATACTTGATGTAAAGTTTGTATTCACCCGGTACCATAGGAACTTTCATGCTCTTAGCATTACCTGCAGCTTTTGTCATTGAATCACTTTCAACAAAATTAGTTTCGCCTTCTTCTGCAAGCCATACTTCATCTGCTGCACTCAGAAGTCCTCTTCTTGGAAGGTCCTCCCCTGCCGCAAGTCTTACATTACTTGCAAGCTCATAATCTGTATCAGGAATTACATCTTTACCTACCATATGAACATATTCATCTTCTAATCCCGAATAAAGAACTGTCTCATATCCCTTAAGAGGCCAGATATAATCTGCATTAACGTACTGATCCATAGTTGTTCTTGGTGCACAGTTACCTGCACTCACGTTAGCATCAGCAACTCTGTCTGTATTGGAAAAGCTATTGGTAATCTCCATACTATGCTTTCTCTTCCAGTTATTAATCTCATATACACTTCGTACGATATTAGTTACCACATTACTGTCAAACTTAATAAATGCACTTCCTTCATCAGGATGGAAACCGTTAATCTTACTGCTTCCGTTGGCCTGCTGAGGTTCACGTTTACAGTTAATGTAGTTATAACTCATTTCTGAATACTCGGTCCAGTCTTCATTACCCTGTTTTCCAAGAGTATATATACCGCCGGCATCCTGAAGAAGCGAGCATATCTCTTCTACTCTGTTGTAATTAACATGGTTATTCTTAGATGTTTCAGTTGGAATACCCGGAAGTCTTGAAGGACCCTGACTATATCCGTCAAACTGGTCTGTTGTCATTCCGTACATTTCAGTTCCGTCATATCCGTCAAATTCACACCATCCCCATCCTATACTCATACCGCTGTATGAACAACGATAAATGAAGTTATGAAGAACCTGAAGATTATATGTATAGAAAGAAGTTATTGGTGAATGTCCTGAAAACGTATTACCATTCTCAAGAAGGTAATTGTTACTTATTGTAATATTCTTAGGAACCGATTCTGTTCCTTCTGCAAATTTTTCTTTGTCAGGTCCGGCAAAATTAGGATTATTGCCAACATGATGCTCCTCGGTATCATTTTCATATACATGTGTCGGGTGACCTACAACGATTCCGGCACCATTTGTTTTACCGATATAATTTCCTATCACATCAATATCGTTAACATCATTTTCAATATGAATACCAAGGTTACCTGTATGTCTTATCTCACCGTTAATAAACTTAATGTTTCTTGAGGAGTTAAGATGAATCGCAGCGGCCGGAACATCATATGTACGATATATATCATTATGCTGATCTTCCTGTCCAAACGCTGTAAGTACGATTGAACCTTGAACTGATGCATATCCGTATGAATCATCAACCTCTACAAGATTCCAATCAGAATATGCAAATGTAATTCCATCAAATACAATATTCTGTACATAACTCTTAGTAGGGTCATTACCTCTCATCTCAATAAGTGTATCTACCTCAGGAGTAATAACCTCTGCAGTATTAATGTCCTCGTCTTCAAGCGGTATATAGTAAAGCATACTTCCTTCCTGATCAAAGTAAAACTCACCCGGTTTGCTTAACCACTCAAAAACATTTGTTACAGTATTATTAGTGTCAGCTGAATATGCTGTTCCCCAACCCAGGTTCTGAGCAAATGCTGCATACGGCATCTGAAGTTCTGCCTGTATTCCGTCACCGTTTTCTGAAAGATAATCCACACACACAATCTGTCTTGCCCATGTTGATGAAGAGTCAATCTCAATATTTCGCGGATTACGTGTATCAGCAGAAAGTTCGCAAGAACTTGGGAATATTGTAGTATCCGCTAAGCCACCACGTGAATTCCAAGCCCAATCTGCTTCACCCTTTTGAACACTGTAACTACCGGACTTGCCTGCCGGTTTAATAACTCTTGATGTCATCGAAGCACGATTACCGTTAACATAAAGAGCACGAAGCTTCTTGTCACGACTAAGTGGAATCTTATATGCCTTAAGACCACCCTCAAGCCAGTCAACATCATCAGCTTCAACCCAGTTACCGGTAACTTTGTGTCCACCACTGATTATAGGGCATGCACCTTCCGCAGCTCTGTATGTAATTGTACAATTATCATTACCTGAATCTTCTGATGTAAAATTAATTGTATTCGTCACAGGATAAAATCCGTCAGCAATTTCAACAACGATATCTTTAGTCTTACCAAGACCTCTTACTGCCTGCTTTGCTTTCTCAAGTGTAAGGAACGGCAATTCCTTAGTTCCCGGATTAGCATCATTTCCTGTTGTCGATACATAAAAATCAGCTCCGGTTCCTACAACAGGAGCAGCTGTCGGAACTACATCGTTAGTCGGTGGCGGAGTAACCCGTGCTACAGGTTCAGGTGTCTTTTTAACTGACTTTTTAACTACATTAACCTTAACCTTACCGAGTGTAACTGTCTTGGTTTTCTTACCTTTTTTATACTTTTCTTTTACGGTTATTGTTGTCTTTCCCACTCTTATTCCTTTCACAACACCTTTTTTAGTAACTGTTGCAACTTTCTTTTTCTGCTTCTTAACAGCAAATGTGTAGGTTCTTTTTTTGTTTTTATTCTTGATAACAATTGATTTCTTCGAACCTTTTGTAATCTTAAGACTCTTTGTCTTTAACTTTGCCTTTTTTGCCGCCGACACAGAAACCGACGGGCCCATCATAATCTCTGCTGCCGATAATGAACCAATGGCTACAGCCATAGTCATTACTATCGATAACAGTTTAGTTCTGATACTTCTTTTCATAGCGACCTCCCATAATATTTATTTAATCATATTATACCACATCATTGCCTATATGATAATTCCCGAACACTCAAAATACTATGATTTATTCCACCATTTTAGTGACAATAATTATAACAAATCTCTAACAAAAAACACCCTTTAGATTGAGTACAACATGAAGGAAGAGGAAAGATATAATATTCTTAAAAATGCAAAGGTTAATGTTGTAGATGGGAATATGCAGCTGACAGAGAATGAGATTAGCAATTTAAGTAAGGGAGCACCGTATCGATATGAGGCATTTTTCAAATTGTTGGGTGAAAAGTTTGGAATCTATCAGAAATATATGATAGGAAATATAGAATTTGAATATTCTAAGGGTACCGTAAAAGAAAGTGTAAATAAAATGTCAAATCCTACCGTAAAAAATGAAGATATTGTATCTATGATGGCATGCACAAAGGATATTATAGACAATGCAATACCAATAAAAATTCACGATGACAGGTATAAAGGAACGACAAGAGAAGATACGACATTAATAAATATATACGTTATGTTGGGGGCTTATGAAAACAACGGATGCATTAATCTTGTAGAAATAATAGCCAAAAATAGATATACAAGTAATAACAAAGTGTATATGGAAGTTGTACTGAGTCCTGTAGAAAAAAAAGGAA
>SVEK01000014.1 GCA_015057405.1 Lachnospiraceae bacterium | reverse complement strand
CAAACAGCAAATAATTAACCATTATTTTCATGTACATTTTTTTGTCACCAATCATCTTATCCTTGTTGTCCTTGTTCTTCATGTAATTCCTCCACATCTGTGAGTTTGTCACAAAACAATTATCACACCAAAATCTTACCGGTCCGGAATTTATCCTATTACTGCACCAAGACTGCCAAATAAGCCGGCACTCGCAAGCCCCATAATAACACCTGCAAGAACCACACCAAGCACTACCGCAATAACGCTGGTTTTAAAATCCATATCAAGTATACTTGCTGCCAATGTTCCGGTCCATGCTCCTGTTCCCGGAAGCGGAATTCCAACAAACAAAAGCAATGCAATAAACAGACCCTTTCCTGCTTTTTCCTCAAGTTTTTTTCCGCCCTTATGTCCCTTTTTCAGACAAAATGTAAAGAAAGGCCCTATTATTTTCTTATCAGCACCCCACTCCAACACTTTTCTTGCGAAGAAAAATATAAACGGGACAGGAATCATATTCCCGATTATACATATGGCATAAGAAATACCCATCGGCAAATCAAATGCCACCGCATAAGGAATAGCACCTCTAAGTTCAATTAACGGAACCATTGAAATAAAAAATATAATAAAATAATGTTTTAACATGATAATTTCCTTTCACAAAATAATATTCCTGCATAATATATTTTCACTGCAACAATGTAATAACATTGTAAATACAATCAATCTATGCCAATAATTCTTCAAGTTTTTCCATCATACCCATGAGCGCACGACCTCTGTGGCTTATTTTATTTTTTTCTGCCGGGTCAAGTTCAGCCGTAGTACAACCTCTTTCCGGCAAATAAAATATCGGATCGTATCCAAAACCATGCTCGCCCATAATTTCATGAGCAATCCGTCCTTCTACAGTTCCCCTTACAATAATCTCTTTTGAATCAGGCGTTACACATGCAATAACACACACAAACCTTGCGCTTCTTTCCTCGCCTTCCACATCCTTCAACAAATCAATTATATGATTATTCTTCACCGTATAGGAAGTATCAACTCCCAAATACCGCGCTGAATATATTCCCGGTGCTTTGTCAAGGTAATCAACCTCCAGCCCGGAATCATCTGCCAAAACAATACAATCAGTTAATTTTGCAATCTCTCTGGCTTTTATCAATGCATTTTCTTCAAATGTTTCCCCGTCTTCTTCAATATCTGCATCTATTCCGACTTCCTTTAATGACCTGAGCCTGATATTGTGTCTGACAAGAAAATCATTCATTATCTCTCTTATTTCGTCAAGTTTACCCTGATTGCCCGTTGCAAAAACTATATCCATTTCTTCTGTCCACCTCATCCATTAATGATTCTCGTTTCCTTTTAGTCGATATCAATTCCGTATATATCTTTGTAAGACTTCATTATACCATCATATATTCCGTTTACAATAGATTTTAATTTTTTCTTGTGCGTAAAATATGCCAAATCTTTAGAGTGTGACATATATCCTGTTTCTATTATGGTCGTTGGAACTTTACTGTTTCTTAAAATATAAAACTTCTTTTTTGTATCAATAACTTCACGTTTTGAGATTCCTGAATGTTTAACAATACTGTCAAGCATATTGGACGCCAGTTTTTTACTGTCATCCTTCTTAGACCTGCGCGTAGACGAAAAAAGTGTTTCCACTCCGTGAACATCATATATCCAGTAATACTCATAATAGTTACAATGTATGCTAATAAACAGATCAGCTTTAAGTTCATTGGCCAGCGAACTTCGTTCAGCCAAAGCAAGGGAATCATCACCCAGTCTTGTATAGTAGGTTTTAACATTAGTTTTATCCAACAACTTTTTTAATTCCTTAACCATACTAAGGGTAACCTTCTTTTCTATATTCGATCCATCCCTTGTGCTGCAGCCGTTATCAATTCCGCCATGCCCGGCATCAACTACAATTATATTTTTGTAAACATCCTTAGGATTACGCACATCAATACAACAAATATCATTATATTCATGCACTTCATACACATACACTGTATCAAATATTACTTCAACTATAATACGTTCAGCCCCGTTATAATTGTCAGACGGTTCCTTAATTACTTTGATAGCTTTTATTGCATCTTTCTCCCTATAAGATGACACACTGTCAATGTAATATGTATTACCTGTCACATGATGAAACTCGTCAAGCGAATATTCTTCCGGCTGACAGTTATCAATAGTAATTCTTGCCGTTCTGTTCATGTAATCATCTTCTACACTAATTATTGCATCATCCGGCAATTTAGGAAAAAGCAACTGCATATTCCCTGACATTTCATCTGAAATAATCTTCCACCTTGTGCTTCCCACTAACGGTTCACTTTCTGACACAAGATCGTAATCAGGAATATCCACTACATCCTCTAAAAGTTCTCTGTCCGAAGCAATTTTGGCAAATCCTTCCTCGTACATTTCTAATGTAATCGCTTTCACAGCTGCATTACCGTCTGTAGCACTTGCCATTTTCACAGCATTCTCTTCCGTAATTACAGAAACGAACACAACAAGCATCATAAAACATACACTCAGCAAGGCAATTGTCTTCAATTGTATATTTTTCAATGCTTCATCCCTCATTTCTTTTGTATATTTACGAATTTTTACGAGGCGGCTTCGGCCCCATGTATTGTAAAAAATATGTCTTCATCATTCCGTTGTATAACTTTCTGTTCTTCCCGGCTTTTCTTCCGAGATAACGTTCTGCATCTTCATAAGCCGTAATAATAAACTTTGACCACGTATCAAGATTATCAAACACATTACCCATAACAGAATACAACTTTTGAACTGTAGCTTTATCTTCCAAACGTTCACCATACGGCGGATTGGTAATAATAAAGCCATACTTTTTGTTACTGCTCAACTCTTCAACAGACCTTCGTTGAAAATGAATCATTTTGTCTACGCCGGCAAGTTTTGCATTGGCCATTGACATTCTGATACATTCTTCATCTATATCGTATCCCTGAATGGCGAGTTCCGCATCCGGATTCACCATGCTCTTTGCTTCTTCAAATGCTTTTTTATACAAATCTGTTGTATCAAGAGAAGTCCATTTTTCCGAAATAAAATGTCTGTTCATTCCCGGTGCAATACGTGCTCCCATCATAGCCGCTTCTATAGGTATGGTACCACTACCGCAAAACGGATCAATAAGGAGCCTGTCCTTATTCCACGGGGTTAACATAATCAAAGAAGATGCCAGAGTTTCTGTTATCGGAGCTTTTGCAGTCCATTTTCTGTATCCTCTTTTATGAAGGGATTCTCCCGAAGTATCAAGCCCGATTGTTACAACATCCTTTACGATGGTTACTCTTAAAGGATAATCCTCACCATCTTCCGGAAACCAGCTGATTTTATAACGCTCCTTAAGTCTTTCGACCATGGCCTTTTTCATAATCGACTGAATATCTGATGGGGAAAACAACTTACTCTTAATTGAATTGGCTTTCGCCACCCAGAACCTGCCATTCCTTGGAATAAGTTCTTCCCACGGTATTTTCTTTGTTTTTTCAAACAGTTCATCAAATGTATACGCATTAAAGGATGCCACCTTCAATAAAATCCTTTCAGTAGTACGCATATTAATGTTGGCACGACACATAGCATCGAGCCCGCCCTTAAATGTAACTTTTCCGTCTTCAACCTGACTTATCTCATATCCCAAATCAGTTATTTCTCTTTTACAAACTGCCTCTGTCCCAAAGTGACATGGCGCAATCCATTCGTAACTTTTCATATTGCCCCCAAAACTGTATTAATGTTTACTAATATAAACTATATATCATTAAAAAGCAACTTGTATTCCGTTATTCCACCGTATAAATTATAGACCGTAAGACCCTGTTTCCTGAGTTTTGCCACACACCTCATTGACGTTATTCCATTTTCACAATATAAAATAACCATGCTTTTATTCATATGCCGGTATATCATTTTGACAAGAAATTCCGGGATTATCAAATCCTCATCATCAACATAAACATTTATTGCACCTTTGATATGCCCCGTTCTGTAATCAGAATCACGCCTCAAATCAACGATATACATCTTTTCTCCGTTATTTTGTTTCTTATCCAGTTGCGATGGTGTAATGTTCCATGTGTTACTCATAATTTTCCCTTTTTCACAGTTCTTATAATTAATCTATACACCCACCGACTAAATGTTACCGCCACTTTTCAATCACATGTAGAATCATTTTATCAAGATTTCTTCAAACATACAAATGTCAATCATATATTATTGCAAAAAGCAAAAATGCCACGCGCCAAACCAACTTCGGCGCGCAGCACAACAAACCAAAACTTAAATCACGTGATACAGAAACTATCTCTGATTATTCTGTGATGAGTTCTGAGATGAATTTCTTGAACTGTCCTTTGTACAGTCCCTTGAAGAATCCCTTGAAGAATCCTTTGAGTAGTCCTTAGAAGAATCCTTGCTGTAATTCTTTGATACCCCATTTCTTGAACTGTCCTGTGACGCGTTATTCTGTGTTGATTTACTTGTGTTGTTTTTTGAAGTATTATTCTCTTTCATGACATTACCTCCTGATATAATTTTGTTACAGGTTTAGTATGCACCCAACACAAAAATCTATTCACCTTAACATCACTACATCAAAATAATACTTCACGTTAATTAACGCCAACGTCCGCCATGTCCGCCATGTCCAAACAATCTGAAAATTGTTGTAATAAGCAATATCATAATTATTACCGGAATAACGACAGTAACAACCTTGAAAATAACACCCAAAATCAAAACAACAAAAATCAAAATAATGGCAATTTTAAGAATTCTTCTGATTCTGTCTCCGAAACTCTCGGTTGTATCCATTTCCGAAGTTTCTTCCTGATTGTAGTTGTTATCCGCATATTGTCTGCTTATCGGGTCATCTCTTAGCTGATATGTCTGTAATATCGTTTTTGCAATAAGCCTTGCACTTCCCAGTTCTGCAAGAATTTCCTGTTCACTTCTACCTCTGTTAATCTCATTATCTATATATGTGCTGTAATACTCAATCTGTCTGTTAAGTTCAACATTGTCAACACGGCCCTGCAGGCATGCTCTAAGTTCATCTAAATACTCCGCTTTATTCATAGGAACCTCCTGCCTTCTTAAGTTTCAAGTTAATATATTGCATTATAACTTATTTATCCCAAAATGCAAACTTTTCTTTGACTATAATTATTAATATATTTATAATATAAGTGTTCGGTGTAAAACACTCCGCGACTAATAATAAATTCCTGACGAAAGGATATACCAATATTATGGCTGTTAATAATAAAAAAACTTCACACAATAATAATAATAATAATGATACTAATACAATAAAATCAGATTACAAAATTAACACTTCACATATTGACGTGCTTGATGGTATACGTGCAATGGCCATTCTTATCGTTGTCTGGTTTCATATATGGCAGCAGTGCTGGCTTATTCCTAATATTCCCACTCCGTTTCTCGAACGGTTCGGCATCAATTTGATAGACCTTGACTGGCTTCCGAGAACAGGATATATGATGGTTACAATGATGATTTTCTTAAGCGGATTTTGTCTTTATCTTCCGTATGCAAGAAATCAGACAGAAGGAACAACAATTCCGTCAATCGGCACATTTTATAAAAAAAGAGTTGCAAGAATAGTACCTTCTTATCTTTTTGCCATATGTGTAGTTCTTATATATAATATATTTACATGCGCATATACTGCGCCGGGATTCTTTCTTAAAGATGATTCTTCTTTCATGCTTAAAGATATTTTATCCCATCTTACCTTTACTTATAACCTTATCCCTGATGTGGCTTCACATACGTTACTTAACGGCGTATTATGGACAGTTGCCCTTGAAGTTCAATTTTACATAATATTCCCGTTTATAGCATACTGTTTCAAAAAACAACCTATACCTACCTACGTAACAATGAATGCCATATCATATATATATATTAGTTTTGCAGTTAAACAGCCAAATGTTCCGTTTCTCCTGCATCAGCTCCCATCGTATATGGGAGTTTATGCCAATGGATTTTTGGGCGTAATACTTTATATGCAGATTGCAAAAAATTATCATAAACTTGCCCATAAAAATATATTTGCCGGAATTTCAACTGTCGTATCTTTAGGTTGTATATATGTATATTCATATCTTATGAAACAATTACGCGGTGCCGAAAATCTTAACATCTGGCAGTTAGAAAACAGATTTTATGTTTCAATTCTTTTCCTTGTTTTCATTTTAGCAACCGCATACTCCGTCAATTGGTACAAGTTTATCTTTTCAAATAAACTGGCAAAGTTTATATCTCTCATTTCATTTAACTTGTATATATGGCATCAGTTTTTATGTACAGCATTCAAAAACAACCGAATTCCATATTACGAAGGTGATACATTCCCTAACGAACTGGGGGACAAACCATGGATGTGGAAACTTCTTATACTAAGTTTCGCAGCCTCATTCGCCATGGCAATAGCCACTACATTTTTACTGGAAAAACCGGCTTCCCGCCTAATAACAAAAATAGGAGCCAGAACTAAGGACTCTGCCTCATCTGACTCCGCGAAAAAACAAATTAAGAATTCAGTCCAAAAACGATAATTGCTTCCGGCTCAAACATAATACTACTTAAAATGGGAATCCTCCGCCAAGGCCACCAAGCCCTCCGGTGAGGGATTCCATTACTTTTGAAGACTCTTCTTCCATCTGTCTGAGAGCTTCATTGGTAGCAGCCACAATAAGATCCTCTAACATTTCAATATCATCAGGGTCAACAATTTCTTCTGAAAGTTTAACCGCAACAATCTCTTTTTTACCCGAAACCTTAACCTTAACAGCTCCGCCACCTGCAGTTCCTTCCCACTCTTTTTCTTCCATTTCTTTTGTTTTTTCTTCCATCTGACGTTGCATTCTCTGTGCCTGCTTCATCAAATTACCCATATTACCAGGCATACCGCCCGGAAATCCACCTCTTTTTGCCATTTAATAATTCCTCCATTTATATAATTATATCAAATAACGTCCACAGGTATTCCACTGCTTATCAGACGTTCTATATCAGGGTATAATCCTCTGTGTTCTTCCTCAGCGCTAATATATTTCACATCAACAGATACTTCTTTTTTCACATATTCATTGATACAATTTTTTAACAGCTTTATATTCTCTTCACTGTTAACAACTTTCACAAGTGCCTCATATGAACTTACCAGCAACAGGGAATCATTGCCATCAGAAGATATACTAAGGGTCATTTTCTTCACGGTACTTGAGAGTGCCGGGTCAAGTCGGCCAACTATCTCATTCCAATTTCCTGCCACAATTTTTACATCTTCAGGAAGTGCCGACGGATATACCACCTTCTGCACAGAAGCTTCTTTTGCGGCAGATGTTTCACCATTAGCACCATCAGTGCTGTTCTCCTTAGTTACAGCTACAAAATTTCCATTTTCAATCATCGCTTCAAGGCGTCTGATACGATCCTTGATTGTTAAGAAATCATGTTCGCTCCCCATCTCAGGCTTACACAATTTTACTATCGCAACCTCGGTAAGCACTCTTTTCTGACCGGAATATCGTATGTCAGCCACAAGTTCCGACAATACACGTATATATCTTATGAGAATATCTTCACCGATTGTTTCCGCTTGTTGTCTGAGGGCGCTGAGATTATCAGCAGACATCTCTATCATATCTTCACAGTCTTCTGTCGACTTAAGCAAAAGAAGATTTCGCATATACCATATCCACTCGTTAATAAACCACGACAAATCACGTCCAAGAAGTATTATCTCTTCTATAACTTTAAGCGCAGCCTTTACATCACCGGCAATAACCGCATCAAGTATTCTGAAAAATACATCTGTATCAACTGCACCCAATACATCAAGTACCTTATCGTAAGTTAGTTTCTCCCCCAGATAAAATGCAATGCATTGGTCAAACAGACTAAGTCCGTCTCGCATGGAACCGTCCGCAACTTTAGCAATATATCTTATTGCCTTTTCTTCGGCTTCAATACCTTCCTTTTCGGCAAGACTTGCCAACTGACCTGCTATTGTATCTATACCGATTCTATGAAAATCATACCTCTGGCATCTGGATAATATCGTTATAGGTATCTTATTAACTTCTGTCGTAGCAAGTATAAAAATAACATATGACGGCGGCTCCTCAAGTGTCTTCAGGAGCGCATTAAAAGCTCCTGTAGACAACATGTGAACCTCATCAATAATGTATACCTTATATTTCCCCTCTGCCGGTGAGTATTGAACGGCATCAACAATTTCACGTATACTGTCTACACCGTTGTTGGAAGCAGCATCTAACTCCACAACATTCATCGAAGTCTGAGTTTGAATGCTTTTGCACATTCCACATTCGCCACAAGGTCCGTTTTCATCAGGGTTCTCACAATTAACAGCCTTGGCCATAATCTTCGCAACAGACGTTTTTCCTGTTCCTCTGGTTCCCGTAAAAAGATATGCGTGACCTATTCTGCCGAGTTTCAGCTGATTCTTAAGGGTTGTTACAATATGTTCCTGTCCCCTTACTTCCCCAAAATTGGCAGGGCGAAACTTCCTATATAATGCTGTATAAGACATATCATCAATCTCCGAAACATATTCCAAGATTCTTAGCTTCTCTTATAATAGAAGAAGCAGGATCTACCATCTTAAGTTTACCTGCAACCTCTTCAAGAGGAACAGGAACTATTTCACCATTTTTAATTCCAACCATTACACCATACTGCTCATTAACAATCATCTCTCCGGCCGCTGCACCAAGTCTGCTTGATATTACTCTGTCGTAAGGGCAAGGAATTCCGCCTCTCTGGGTATGACCCGGAACCGTAATTCTAATCTCCTGACCGGTTCTTTCTTCTATCTCGGCACCTATCTGGTAAGAAATAGACGGATATTTGTTATTTTTAAGTTTCTTCTTAAGTTCTTTCTTAGATAATTCAGCATCTTCTTTTGATATAGCACCTTCTGCAACAGCAAGAATAGAAAACTTCTTGCCCTGCGCAGTTCTTCTGTTAATAGCATCCACGACTTTATCAATATCATACGGAATCTCAGGTATAAGAACTATGTCAGCACCACCGGCTATTCCCGCATGGAGAGTAAGCCAGCCAACTGCATGCCCCATAACTTCAACAATAAATACTCTTCCGTGAGATGCTGCCGTAGTGTGAATATTATCAATTGCAGCAGTTGCAATATTAACGGCACTTTGGAAACCAAATGTCATATCCGTACCGTAAAGGTCATTATCTATAGTTTTTGGAAGGGTAATAACGTTAAGCCCTTCTTCTCTAAGAAGATTAGCTGTTTTATGAGTACCGTTACCTCCAAGAATCACAAGACAGTCAAGCTTCCACTTAGCATAGTTATTCTTCATCGCAAGAACTTTATCCATTCCATTTTCATCAGGCTCACGCATAAGCTTAAATGGTTGCCTTGACGTACCTATTATAGTTCCGCCTTCAGTTAATATACCTGAGAAATCACTTGGGCACATTTTTACAAAATTGCCATACATAAGTCCCTTGTAACCGTCGATAATACCTATAATATCAACATCTTCTACCTTCTCGTATAACGCTTTGGCAACACCTCTCATTGTAGCATTGAGACTCTGGCAGTCACCACCACTTGTAAGAAAACCAATTCTCTTCATATGTCTGTCTCCTTTCGTGTTTCTGATGTAAATTATTCTAACATATTAATATCCAAAAAAAAAGACAAGATTCCTTGCTTTTTTTTCTCTTATGAATTAATATAAGAATATGCATGTTAAACGTGCAATTATCGAACATTTTTATATTTAAATAATGAAAGGAAGGTATTTTACAATGAGTAACTCACCAGTAGCTAAGATTGGTATTGTCGCAGTAAGCCGTGACTGTTTCCCAGAGTCACTTTCTGTTGACAGAAGAAAGGCGCTTGTTAAGGCGTACACAGAAAAATATGGTGCAGATGATATTTACGAATGTCCAATCTGCATCGTTGAGAGCGAAATTCATATGGTTCAGGCTCTTGAAGATATTAAGAAAGCAGGCTGTAATGCACTTTGCGTATATCTCGGAAACTTCGGACCGGAAATTTCAGAAACATTACTTGCAAAACACTTTGACGGACCTGTTATGTTCTGTGCAGCAGCAGAAGAGTCATCAAAGGATGGCGGACTTATTCAGGGTCGTGGAGATGCTTACTGTGGTATGCTTAACGCAAGCTATAACTTAAAGCTTCGTAACGTTAAGGCTTATATACCGGAGTACCCTGTAGGAACAGCAGATAAATGTGCTGACATGATTAAGGAATTTGTTCCTATTGCTCGCGCAGTAGTTGCACTTAAGGATCTTAAGATAATAAGCTTTGGACCTCGTCCACTTAACTTCCTTGCTTGTAATGCTCCTATCAAACCACTTTATAATCTCGGAGTTGAAATTGAAGAGAACTCAGAGCTTGACCTCTTCGAATCATTCAACAAGCATGCAGGTGACGAGAGAATACCTGCTATCGTTGCAGAAATGGCCGAAGAACTCGGTGCAGGTAACAAGAAACCTGAGATTCTTGAAAAGCTTGCTCAGTATGAGCTCACTCTTCTTGACTGGGTTGAAGAACATAAAGGTTACAGAAAATACGTTGCAATCGCAGGTAAATGCTGGCCGGCATTCCAGACACAGTTCGGATTCGTTCCTTGCTATGTTAACAGCCGTCTTACAGCTAAAGGCATTCCTGTATCATGCGAGGTTGATATTTACGGATGTCTCAGCGAGTTCATCGGAACTGTTGTAAGTGAAGACACAGTTACACTTCTTGATATTAACAACACTGTACCTCAGGATATCTTCGACGAAGACATCAAGGGCAAATATGATTATACTCTTGAAGATACATTCATGGGATTCCATTGCGGAAACACTGCAGCAGGCAAGCTTTCATTCTGCGAGATGAAGTATCAGATGATTATGGCAAGAAATCTTCCACAGGAAGTAACAAACGGTACATTAGAGGGAGATATCATTCCTGGCGACATCACATTCTTCCGTCTCCAGAGTACAGCAGATACTAAGCTTCGTGCATATATTGCACAGGGTGAAGTTCTTCCTGTTAAGACACGTTCATTCGGTGGTATCGGTATCTTCGCTATTAACGAAATGGGACGTTTCTACCGTCACGTACTTATCGAAGGCAACTACCCACATCATGGTGCTGTTGCATTTGGTCACTTCGGAAAGGCTCTTTACGAAGTATTCAAGTACATCGGTGTAGAGGTTGAGGAGATTGGCTTCAATCAGCCTAAGGGAATGCTCTACAAGGGTGAGAACCCATTTGCTTAATTTAAGCTAAAACTTAATACAACATAACATTATTAAACATGTACTCTCAGGAGTTCTTACGACAGTTCTTCTGGGAGTACTTAAATATTAACACTATTAATCAGAAAGGAAGCTAATTTCAATGAATTATTTAATAGGTATTGATCTTGGAACATCCGCTACCAAAACAGTTCTTTTTGATGAAAACGGAACAGTTGTAGCTTCAGCTTCAAAAGAATATCCTCTCTACACCCCTCAGAACGGATGGGCAGAGCAGAAGCCTGAAGATTGGCGCGATGCCGCAATTGAAACTATCTCAAAGGTAGTAAAAGAATCAGGTGTAGATGCTGCAGATATCAAGGGACTTGGTATATCAGGCCAGATGCACGGACTCGTAATGCTTGACGAAGCAGGCGAAGTTATTCGTCCTTCTATTATATGGTGCGACCAGCGTACTGCTAAAGAATGTGATGAAATCACTGCCAAGGTTGGTGCGGAAAGACTTATCGAAATTACTGCCAATCCGGCACTTACAGGATTTACAGCATCTAAAATTCTCTGGGTACGTAACAACGAACCTGAGAATTACGCAAAATGTAAACACATCCTCCTTCCAAAGGATTATGTACGTTACATCCTTACCGGCGAATTTGCTACAGAAGTTTCAGATGCATCAGGTATGCAGCTTCTCGATGTTCCTAATCGTTGCTGGTCAGACGAAGTTCTTGAAAAGCTCGATATTGACAAAAACATGCTTGCAAAAGTTTATGAATCACCTGAAATCACAGGTTATATTACTGAAGAAATGGCTGCTAAGACCGGTCTTTCAACAACAACCTGCGTAGTAGGTGGTGCCGGCGACAATGCAGCTGCTGCAGTTGGTACAGGCGTTGTTAAAGATGGTAAAGCATTCACAACAATCGGTACCAGTGGTGTTGTATTTGCTCATACAAGTAACATATCAATTGATCCTAAGGGACGTGTTCATACATTCTGTTGTGCAGTTCCCGGCGCATGGCATATTATGGGTGTTACACAGGCTGCCGGCCACTCTCTTAAGTGGTTCAGAGATAACTTCTGCCAGGATTATATTGCCAAAGCAGAAGAACTTGGCTGTGATCCATACGACCTCATAAATGACGATATCAACAACGTACCTGTCGGAAGCAACAAAGTAATATATCTTCCATATCTTAACGGTGAAAGAACACCTCATCTTGATCCGGACTGCCGTGGTGTATTCTTCGGTCTCTCAAGTATGCACACCAAAGCTGATACACTTCGCGCTGTTATGGAAGGTGTTTCTTATTCACTTAAAGATTGTAATGATATCCTTGTTGAAATGGGAACAAAAGTTGACGCAATGATGGCATGCGGCGGCGGTGGCAAGAGTCCTATATGGCGTCAGATGCTCGCTGATATGTACGATTGCAACGTTATGACAGTATCTGCTACAGAAGGTCCTGCTCTTGGTGTTGCAATACTTGCCGGTGTTGGTGCAGGAATATACAACAGTGTTGAAGAAGCTTGTGACAAGATGATTCACACTGATAAAGAATGTGCTCCAATTGCAGACAACACAGAAGCATATAACAAATATCATAAGATATACAAAGCACTCTATGACAGTCTTAAAGACCAGTACAAAGAGCTTGCTTCAATTTAATAAAACTAATATTTAGTTGCCGGCGTTAATTAATAGCTACAGACCTATGGTTATTATCGTTAATCATTATCTGTGAAGTACATTTGTAAACCCACCATTTTATCCATTACTTTCGGGCAAAATGGTGGGTTTTTATTGACATTCAAAATATATCGTGCTACTCTTCACCTATATTGTTTTAGGAGGTACTGCTATGAATGACACACCCCACAATAACGAAACAGATACTAATATTGAAAACAATACAATTCATGAAATTATGCAGGAAGATTTGCCCGACCGAAAAGCAGAAATATCCAATAAAATCAAATTCGGAGACAGCATCACCAAGATTGTATTGTCAATCGGATTCTGGGGGTTCTGGATATTCTGGCTGATTGTTGCACTTATGTAATTTCAACCACAAAATACAAGTAAGGAGCCTGTCATGAACCTTAATGTTGGAGATATAATAACGACCCGAAAAAATCATCCCTGTGGCGGCAATAAATGGGAACTTCTTCGTGTCGGAATGGATATAAGAATAAAATGTCTGACATGTGGCAGACAAATAATGCTTCCGCGTACACAAATAGAAAAAAGAATTCGCTCAGTTGAAACAAAAGACACACAAAACATTTTGTAAAAACAAGTGTTTCAGATTAAATAAAGCATATCGCTTAACCAAAAACCGATTCAGAAATATATCCTTCAGTCAAAACTGAGTCAGACAACATATCGTTCAATCAAAAATAATACTTGCATTACTTGAAAATATATGCTACAATAACAACTCGTGGTGTATATTTTTCCTTGTTCTTTCCAGAAAGGGAAGAGCCAAAGACCAAAAGGAGGTGCATGCAACTATGAATAAATATGAATTAGCCTTAGTTGTTAATGCAAAGATCGAGGACGAAGTTAGAAATGCTACCGTAGAGAAAGTTAAAGGATACATTGAAGCTTTCGGCGGTACTATTACCAACATCGACGAAGTAGGAAAGAAGCGTCTCGCATATGAGATTCAGAAAATGCGTGAAGGTTTCTACTATTTCATTCAGTTCGACGCTGTTCCGGAAAGCCCGGCAGAACTCGAGCAAAGACTTCGTATTATGGATAATGTCCTCAGATACTTATGCGTTAGACAGGAAGCATAAGAAACGGAGGTTTCTGATATGAATAAAATAATACTTATGGGTCGTCTCACAAGAGACCCGGAGACACGTTACTCACAAGGTGAAAATGCAACAGCAGTTGCAAGATTCTCAATTGCCGTAGACAGAAGATTCAAACGTCAGGGCGAACCTGATGCTGATTTCTTCAACTGTACTGCTTTTGGCAGACAAGGTGAGTTTGTTGAGAAATACCTTAAGCAGGGTACTAAGATTGTTCTTACAGGACGTGTCCAGAATGATAATTACACCAACAAAAATGGTGAAAAAGTTTACAGTGTAAGAATTATAGCTGAGGAGATAGAATTTGCAGAAAGTAAAAATGCTCAGGGCGGCGGTGGTTTCCAGCCAATGAGTCCTGATCCAATACAGGCTGCAGATGATGGATTCCTTAATATCCCTAACGGAATAGAGGAAGAATTACCGTTTAATACCACTAACTAATTGTAAGAACAGGAGGTTTGTTTCATGGCTTTTAATAAGACTGAAAAAGGCGATAGAGCTGATGCACCTATGAAGAGACGCCCAAACCGTAGAAGAAGAAAGGTTTGTGCTTTCTGCGTAGATAAAGAGCATAAAGATATCGATTATAAGGACGTTAACAAGTTAAAAAGATTTATCTCAGAGCGTGGCAAGATTCTTCCAAGAAGAATTACAGGAAACTGTGCTAAGCATCAGAGAGCTTTAACTGTAGCAATTAAGAGAGCACGTCACATCGCGCTTCTTCCTTATACAGTTGATTAATTTTAAACTAATATCGGATTAAATTTAAACTTTAGGATCACACAGTTTCGTGTGGTCCTTTTTTTCGCAAATCATTTCAGAAAACATTCGACATATGTACCGACAAAAAAACCGTATATCAATCGAAACATCCAACACATAACAACCGAAACAACCAACTTGTGACAGTCGAATAAATTTGAAATATTCCCTGTTCCATGTTATAATGAGCGATAATATTATTATTTTAGGGAAGGAATATGATATGAACAATAAAAAAATATCAGGGGCTCTTAGAACTTACGTTATTTGGCCAATTATACTTATACCATTCCTTTTAATCATGACAATTCAATTATTTACTGTAAACATGTATGCAGGAATAATCGGTTCTATATATCTGGCAGTCTATATTGTTATTGCATTGTTACTTTACAATTTTAATAAAGCAACAATCATGAACAACATAATTAATTTTGCTCAAAGTTTCAATCTTGCTCAACAACATCTGTTAGATACGATGGACATCCCTTATGCCCATTTGGACAAAGATGGGCATATTATTTGGGGAAATGAACTGTTTATTGCAATTACAAAAACCGACAACGCAGAGTCCGGCAAACACATTTCATCAGTTTTTCCGGAAATCAATAATGATACTCTTCTATCCTGCGATAATACTGATTCCGGCAATCTGTCCGAATCCGAAATGCATATACAGTATTCCGATAGTTTCCTTAGGGTTGTGATAAAAAAATATTCCCTTCATGAATTTGATTTTTCTGAAGACGAAACACACCTTTCTTTATTTGCAGGAAGCGACACGATATATTCACTGTATCTGTATGACGAAACCGACTTGATTAATTACATGACATGCTTGGAAGAACAGGATCTCGTTGTCGGACTTTTATACATCGATAATTACGAGGATGCTCTTGGCGATACTGACGAAATCCAACAGACAATACTCATGGCACTTGTTGAACGTCAGATTTCAAAGCACATCCAGCAAATCGATGGCATCTACCGAAAAATGGAAAAAGACAGATACTTTATTATATTCCAGAAAAAGTATCTTGATGTGTTGAAAAACAACAAATTTGCAATACTGGACGACGTAAGAAATGTTACCGTAGGAAGTGACGACACTAACGTATCTATAAGTATAGGGCTTGGTGTTCACGCTGACTCTTACACAAAAAGATACGATTATGCCAGAACAGCTATTGACCTTGCTCTTGGCCGCGGTGGAGACCAAGCTGTTATCAAAGATGGCGAAAACATCTCCTACTACGGCGGCAAAAGCATCCAAAAAGACAGCAACACCAGAGTTCGTGCCCGTATAAAGGCACAGGCATTGAACGAATTAATGCTGGCTGCAGAACAGATATTTATAATGGGACATACTAACTGCGACATTGACTCCTTTGGAGCTTCCGTCGGAATATACCGAATTGCAAAAACACTGGAGCGTAAAGCCTGTATAGTTCTTGATTCTGACGATACGACTTCGATTAACGATATGCTTGAAAGATATACGTCATCATCATATTACGACGACTTTATCATCTCCTGCAACGAAGCTATTGATAAGATAACTCCAAACACACTATTAATTATCGTGGATGTTAACAGAGCAAACCTTACACAGTGTCCGGAGCTCCTTAAACTGACAAAACATATAGTTGTTATAGACCACCACAGACAGACCGACGAGCGAATAGACAATCAAACACTGTCCTATATTGAACCATTCGCATCTTCAACATGCGAAATGGTCACTGAGTTTTTCCAGTATATCTCTGACGGCATACGACCACGTCCGTTAGAAGCCGACACACTCTACTCAGGAATAATGGTTGATACTAACAACTTCTCAGTACAGGCAAACGTCCGTACATTTGAAGCGGTTGCTTACCTAAAGAGAAATGGTGCGGATATTACCAGAATACGAAAAATGTTCAGAAGCAATCCATCTGAATACCTGCTACGTGCACAGGCAATCAGCACTGCTAAGATTTACCGTGAATCATTTGCAATTACAACTATTCCTACAGATAAAGTGACTGACAACCCTACCGTTATTGGCGCAAAAGTTGCAAACTCACTATTGGAAATGAACAATATAAAAGCGTCTTTTGTTCTTTCAGAATACAAATCACGCATATACATTAACGCTCGTTCCATTGACGAAGTTAATGTACAGGTTATCATGGAAAAATTAGGAGGCGGCGGACATCTTTCTGTTGCAGCCACCCAGTTAGACTGTACTCTTGACGAGGCAGAAAAACAATTACAGACAGTATTAGATACGATGATTGAGGAGGGCGATTTTAAATGAAAGTAATCTTATTAAGTGATGTTAAATCTTTAGGAAAAAAAGGTGACCTTGTCGAAGCCAGCGATGGCTACGCACGCAATTTTCTCTTGAAAAAAGGGCTCGGGGTAGAAGCAACACCAAAGAATCTTAATGATTTAAAATTAAAAAATGCCAACGAAGAAAAACAAAGACAGGAAATATATGAACAGGCAAAAGAACTTGCAAATAATTTAAAAGACAAGTCCGTAACAATGTCTATCAAAACCGGGGGCAACGGCAAAGCATTTGGTTCGGTTTCAACAAAAGAAATCGCATCAGAGATTAAGGCCCAGCTCGGGTATGATATCGACAAAAAAAAGATGACACTCAATAACCCAATTAAATCAGAAGGTTCATATCACGTTACAATAAAATTACACCCAAAAGTATCCGTTGAATTGAAAGTTGTTGTAGAAGGAAAGGATTGATTATAACATGGATGAAGCAGTTATAAAAAGAACCCTGCCATTCAGTTCTTCTGCTGAACAATCTGTTATAGGCTCTATGTTAATAAGTCGTGATGCTGTACAAGTTGCAAAGGATTTGATAACCTCAGAAGACTTTTACCAGCCGCAGCACGGTGTTATTTTTGATGCCATTATTTCACTGTACGACTCAAACCAGGCCATAGATGCCGTAACTCTTATGAACAAACTGCAAGAAAGTAACGTATCTCCTGAATTTTGCAGCATAGAGTTTATAAGTAACATCCTTACATCAGTTCCAAGTTCCGGAAACATACAGGCTTATGCTGAAATTGTCAGAGATAAATCAATACTTCGCAAAACAATCAAAGCAGCCGAAGACATTGCAACCAGATGCTATCAGGACAGCGAACCTATTGACGAAATAATGGATGATGCCGAGAAAAAAATATTTAAGATATCACAGGAATCACGTCGCGCAGGTGACTTCGTTTCCATATCAGACGCCACAATGAGAACATTTAACAGTATACACAACGCATCCAAATCAAAAGGAAACGTTACCGGAATCAGAACCGGTTTTACGGATCTTGACTATCGTACTGCCGGTCTCCAGAAATCAGACCTTATACTTATAGCAGCGCGTCCTGCCATGGGAAAAACTGCATTTGCACTTAGCATGGCAGAATATGTAGCCGTTAAATCAAAAATCCCAACAGCCATATTCAGTCTCGAGATGTCGGACGAACAGCTTCTAAAACGTATTATGGCAATGGATGCTTCTATTGACCTGCACGCCATTACCACAGGTGATTTGACCGGTGAGGAATGGGAATCTCTCGTAGAAAGCGTACAAAATATCGGCAACTCAGAACTCATACTCGTAGACAATCTGTCAGGACTTACGATCAACGATATCTGCTCCAAATGCCGCAAATTAAAAATAGAACGGGATCTTGGACTTGTAATTATTGACTACCTTCAGCTTATTGAGGGTAATGGCCGTTCTGAATCAAGGCAACAGGAAATTGCCGGTATTTCAAGAACACTAAAGTCACTTGCAAGAGAACTTAACATACCAATAATAGCACTCTCTCAGCTAAACCGTGGCGTTGAGTCCAGAGAAGATAAAAGACCTAAGCTGTCAGACCTTCGTGAATCCGGAGCCATCGAGCAGGACGCCGATATTGTTATGTTTCTTTATCGTGACGAAGTATATTTTCCTAACGACCCTGATAACAAGGGTAAAGCAGAGCTGATAATCGGCAAACACCGTAACGGTGAAATCGGAACCGTTAATCTTGCATGGATAGGACAATACACACGGTATGCTAATGCCCAGTACTCCGGTGCCCAGCATAATAAGGACACAAACACTCAGGAATAAATTCTGTCGCATTTCAGGATATTTATTTTGGGCGGCAATTTATGCAACGCATTTTAGATTTTTTCCGGTGGCGATTTTACACGACAAATTATGGTTCTATATTGACGCATTTTGAAAATAATGCGTCTTTTTTGTCTTCTGCAATCCGATATTGTCAACCGATTTTGCACATATAATTTTGCAACTTATTGCATATACTATTACGTATGCTATACTTACCAATAAATGGTAAATACTATTATTTGGAGGTATATAATATGAAACATACAGGTTACACAATATCAGATGCATCAAAACACCTTAACGTTGAAGCACATGTACTTCGGTACTGGGAAGAAGAACTTGAACTTAACATTCAGCGAAATGAATTAGGTCACAGATGCTACTCTGAAAAGGACATTCTATTATTTCAGCATATTCGCGTCCTTAAAGACGAAGGCTTTTCGTTGCATGACATCAAAACAACACTTCCCGAACTTATCAAACGAAAAAAACTGGACAAAGAGACCATTCAATTGTTCAAATCCCGTTTAAATTCAGCTGCCCTTGTTCCCGCAAACAGCGATATTTCGCGAAAAAAAACAGATAATAATTCGTTAAAACAAGAGGACAAGCTGACACAGTTCAAAGAGATTATGGATTCAATTATTAGTCAGGCGATATCAAACAACAACAAGCAACTCTCCGAAATGATATGTGAAAACACATCTGAAAGAATCATTAAGGAAATGAATTATCTTTTCAGGACTCTTGATGACGATGAAAACACTCGCATTATGCAACTTGAGGCCGCTATAGAAGCCGCTGCCGGAGTGCGACTAAAATCCGGCAACTCACAAGGGCTGAACGTCGCTGCGACACTGGAAAATAATAGAAAGAAAAAACATTTTTTTAAGCGAAAAAATAAGTAATAATTATTGCAAAGAAATTGCAACAATGTTATAATGGCGATATGTATTCGGGTGAATAATGCATATAACATCTGAATTACAATTTACCTATTTATATGCGAGGAGGAGAAAAAATGAAAACAAGTAAGTTATTCAAGTCCATAGCTTCTGCAACATTAGTTATGGCAATGGTTGCTCCTATGACAGTTGTTCCAGGTACAACTGCTTCTGCTGCAAAATTTAGTGCTAAAAGTGCTAAACTTACTGTAGGACAGAACAAGAAGATTACTGTTAAGGGCGCTAAAAAAGGTTCTAAGTTCACATGGAAGTCAAGTAATTCAAAGGTTGCTAAGGTAACAGCTAAGAAGAACAAGGCTACTATCAAAGGTGTGGCTGCAGGTACAGCTAAGATTACCTGCGTTGTTAAGAAAGGCAAGAAAAAGTCAACTGTAAGCGGACTTACAATTAAAGTTCGTCAGAAGATTACATCACTTGCAATTCAGGATTCAGCAAGCAAAGCAGCAACAAAGCTTACAATTAAGCCTGGTGAAAAGATTGTAGTTAAGGGTGCTATCAATAACAACGCATCAGGAAGCACAACTAACCAGACTGTTAAATGGACATCAAGCAACACTAAGGTTGCTAAGGTTGCTAAGAAGAATGTTAATCAGGCTACAGTTACAGGATTAACTAACGGTACAGCTGTTATTACAGTAAAAGCTGACGGAAAGACAGCTACATGTACAATCGAAGTTAAGGGTTCAGGCAGCCAACAGCCAAGCAAGGAAACAGATAAGCCAAAAGCTACTACACCTGCTAAAAAGGCTACTCCAACACCAAAGCCTACATATCGTCCTGGTTTCGTATATGAGCAGCGTTCTAAGGAAGTAACAAGATGGTATAAGAATGCTACTGCAGCTCAGTCAGAGAATGGTCATGCTCATGACGGATATTCAGTAAACTCATTCGCTATTTGGATGGTAGGTTTCTTTGATAATGAGTTCTCAACTAACGAGGATAAGTACAATGAAGGTATCTACGGACCTGCTCTTGATGATTACAAGGGTAAAGAGCTTAGCATCGAAGGTCAGTTCAAGTACGATGGTAAGACAAAGAAGACAGTTCTTTTCCAGATTAACTATACTTCACCGGCAGATTATCCAATTCTTTGGAAATGGGAGAAGGGTGCTAACAACACAAACGGAAAAGACTCAGACGGAACTCTTAACAAGGTTAAGAACAACGGTAAGACAAAGTCAGAAGAAGCTGCTGCAGGCGAATGGCATGATTTAGATATCTCATTCACAATTCCTAAGGATGCTAAGAATGGTGATACAGATGATAGTGGTAAGAGCTACGGTATTTACCTCTACTTCCCTAACCAGCCTGACGGAGCACTTCTCTACACTAGTGACAACACATTCCACTTCAAGAACTTCGCTATTAAGAAGTAATTTGAATTTCACAGGTTGTTGTTAAAGTTTTAAATTTCAGAGGCTTTTGCATTTTTGCAAAGGCCTCTTTTTGAAATCGGAAAGGATGAAATAAATGAAAATAACATTTTTAGAAACCTCAACTTTAGGCGAAGATGTGGATCTTTCATATTTTGACAACCTGGGTGAAGTTGTCAAATACGAATGCTCTTCTCCTTCTGAAAATGCTGCAAGAATAGGGGACTCAGATATACTCGTTGTAAATAAAATCCCCGTCAACGAGGAATTACTAAAAAATGCTTCTAACCTAAAACTGATTGCCGCATCCGCAACCGGAACCAACAATATCGACTTTAACTATGTTAACAAGCGTGGAATTGTCGTCTCAAACGCAAAAGGTTATTCAACAGACTCCGTTGTACAACATACCTTTGCAATGCTATTCTATCTGTATGAACACCTTAACCAATACGATAATTTTGTTAAATGCGGTGATTACAGCAACTACAACATGTTCTCCTGCTTTACTCCGTATTTTAATGAATTATCCGGCAAAACCTGGGGAATAATCGGATTGGGCACAATAGGGCGCGGCGTTGCCAATATTGCAAAAGCATTTGGTTGTAATGTTATATATTATTCCACAAGCGGACTCAACAATACAGATGATTATAAACGAGTTGAATTTGAAGAACTATTATCCCTTTCAGATATAATATCTATTCACTGTCCTCTTAACAGTGCTACAAAAGAGCTCATGAATAAAGATGCATTTGACAAAATGAAATCCACAGCCATCTTACTGAATCTCGGACGTGGTCCTATAATTAACGAGCAGGAACTTGCTACAGCATTAGATAACGATGTAATTGCGGCTGCAGGACTTGACGTCTTATGCGTAGAACCTATTGAAGCAGATAATCCGCTTCTAAAGCTCAAAAATAAAAACAAGCTTCTAATAACCCCGCATATGGCATGGGGGACTATAGAAGCTCGTAAACGTTGCACAAACGAAGTCTATAAAAACATTGAAGCATTTCTTAACGGAACACCGCGCAATGTCGTAACAGGGGAATAAATTAATGCTATTTTTTCCACTTTATCTTAGACAACTTAAGGGCACATATCCTGTCCATTTTATATGGGCAGGATGAAACTACCTTACTGGCAGATTCAAATGACACATACAAGTGCTTATTCTTAAAGCTAATACCCTCCATCATTGACGGCATATTTATATACCCTACCCGTTTACCAAGTTTAATTGTACCGGACTTAATCTTAACTTTTTTTCCGTTTTGCTTTTTTTTCCAGGTCGGCTTATACTTGTACAATCCTGATATATAATACTTGCTTACTGCCTTACTAATTTGATTGGATCTTGAAAAAATAATACTTCCGTCTTTCATAAACAATACATCTTGTGTTCTTGACGGTACTGTCATTGAATATGTGTTTGTTAGCAAAGGCGTCTTCTTTTTATTTTTTATCTTATATCCACACATTTTGCCGTTCTTAGTTTCAATATGCTCTCCTATCCACAAATATCCATCATTGTATGTGATAAAAGATGATTTTGTTGCTATAGAACACTCCGTTAAGAAGGATATATTGTAACTGCTTTGCCCGGAACTAACAGCCTCCTTAACCTTTGCAAATTTGAATGCACTTACTTTTTTATTATTTGAAAGCCATATATTACTGCCATCATATGCCATACCCCCAACATGAGATTTTCCGGGAAGCACAAGAAGCGTAACAAACTTACGCGTTTTGCGGTTAATTACGTAAATAACCGAGTTTTCTTCTTCTTTTGAATCATATGCACTAACAAGCATGTAATTACCGGCATCCACTATTGCCTGAATTACCATTGTCTCTGTACCAAACCCATTAATATTTGTATGTTTAATTCCGGGTACAACGATGGATTTTTTCAACACGAGGGCTTTCGCAAAATCTTTATAAGTACGATAAGTTCTTGATTTTTTAACCTTAGAATAGTTATTATACAACGCTGCTTTAACTACCGTAGGCTTAACATATAACGGAGTAACACCGACTATATTAGACATGTCAGAAGTATACTCTATGCCATTGAATATTTTATATGTTTTAACCATAAAGGAATAATTTGCACCATTTACCAGCCCCTCTTTAACATACTCAAGAGTTGCAATATCATTAAACCTTACAATCTCGTTATATACACCTGTTGAATCACACATATATACTATATATCCATCGGAGGCTTTTACCTTTTTCCATTTTAGTCTGGCTTTTCCATCACCACCCTTATGGGACGTTATACTTGTAGCCTTGGGGCATGTCGCTATCATTACAAGGGTTTCATGCAAACTCTTTATGGAAACATCACCAACATATGCAACGACCTTATAAGTATATCCTGTACCGGCCTTAACCGAACTATCATTATATACACAGCCGGTAATATTGGCAATCTGGGAGAATTCTGTCTTCCCTTCTGCACATCTGTACACAAGGTATGACGCATCCTCCGAAACAGGTTTCCAACTAAGAACGACCAACGCTGAACTACTACTTACAGCCTGAAGTTCTGTTACATCATCCGGTACCGTAGCAGTTTCATGTTTATCTGAAAAACCACCATACACTTTTGTTCCCTTTTCTTCAACAAAAGCCCTTATTAAAAATGTCATAGATTTACCTGACGTTACATTTGATAACTTATATTCGCATTTGTCAGTCTCATCATATACATCATAACCGTTGGTTTTTTTATTGAACTCCCAAATCTGATAACCATCAGCTCCTGTTACTTTATCCCATCCTATAACTAACTCAGTTCCTGTTCGTGAAATCGTCCGCAAATTCAAAACCCTTGAATTCAAAATATTTTGCGACTGAGGAGTAGTTGTCGAACTCGGAGACTTCGTTGCCTCAGGGCTATCAGTAGCAGTCGGAGTCCCTGTTACCTCAGGGTCATCGGTAGCGGTCGGAGTTTCTGTTGACTCAGGGCCATCGGTAGCGGTCGGAGTTCCTGTTGACTCAGGGCCATCGGTAACGTTCAGCATTCCTGTTGACTCTGTCATTTTAACTGCAACCGAAGTTTCTGTTGCCTTAACCATTTCGGAAGAAACCTGAGTTTCGGCCGCATTAAAATCATCAGTAGCCAAAGTTTCTGCCACGCCGGACTTTTTAACAGTCTCTGCTTCAAATGTATGTGAAGCCGCCACAGACGCACTGTTACCCGCTAATAAAATTGCAACCATCATTCCCGAAATAATTCTTTTTATCTTAGTTGAACTCCTCATCTATTTATCCCCCTCGTATATCTCTTTTTCTTGATTATTATTCAGGTTATTATCTGCTTATTTTTTCCTGTTTTGCATTATTATCCATGCTGTTTTCATCTTAGTTTTTCATGTTTTGTATTATTATCCATGCTGTTTTCTGCTTAGCAACATTTACAAAACTTTTTTCAAATCACATAATCCGCACTGAATCTATTATACTTTTATGCACACCATTGTATCAAGCATTTTCAATTGTAGGATTAAGTTATTTATGCTACAATACTTATTATGTACCATCATCATTATAAACGAGGATGCAATATATGGTTTCAAAATCTATTCAAAAAATTGAAGAATTGTCCATTAATGCATGGCCATCATACAAGATCGAAATCTACGATAAATGGTTACTGCGATTTTCCCACCAATACACATACAGAACCAACTGTGTTGAACAAATTGGTGCTTCCAGTCTTTCGCTTGAAGAAAAAATCAGGTATTGTCAAGATGTATACAAAAAATATAATACACCTTGTAATTTCAAAATCAGTCCCATTGTAAATAAAGATTTTGACAAAATGTTGGCAGATAAAGGATATCTGGTTAAGCATGAAACAGAAGTTATGTCAATGTCTCTTGAAGGTTACAGACCTCTGCCTAATCTTGGTGAAGAGTTTGCACCGCAAGGGATTAACTCCAACCTTCCAATGAGAGTACATTATGACAATAATGTTATTATTAATGTTGAGGATACAATTACAGACAGATGGATTGGCGAATTATTTTCACTTAATCACACAACCAATCCGACTCATCTTAGAATTGTTCCGTCAATGTTCAAAGCCATACCAAAAACAACCATTGTAACAAGCATCAGAGACAAAGATAAAATGGTTGCTTCCGGATTGGGAATACTCGACCGCGACGACCTTGGAATCTACGCTATATACATAGATCCTGATTACAGAAGACGTCATTATGCAAGTTACATATGTAATAATCTGATTACTCAGGGAATGCGACTGGGCGCCCGCTATACATACCTTCAGGTAGTTAAAGGCAACGCCCCTGCCATTAACTTGTACGAATCTCTGGGATATAACTATCATTATAGCTATTGGTTTAGATCAAAGGAGTTTGATATATTATGAAAGCAAGTCATTTAAGACAAATTAGATTAACAGTGCTGGCAACACTAATACTTATACTTGGTTTTAGTTCATGTTTTGAAACCGGTAGTGCGTCAACAACCAAAAGTGCAAAAAAAAATGTGGAGAATTCATACAACTGCGATGCTTTCTCCGTTGCAATTCCTAACGGATACAGAACTGACACTGAATCAATAGAAAACTACATTTCAATATATAATGACGACACAACTATGGGCATCCGTGTAGAAAATAACACAACAGCTGAAGATGTTACACTTTATACGGAAGAAAAAATCAATCAAATAATTGAGGAAACCATAGGTTCTCTTGACGTCAAAGCCGGAGAAAATGTGCGTTCTGCCGGTCATTCAATTATTTCATTTTCAAATAGCGGCTATCCTGCGTTATACATAAAATATGAAGATGGCGAAGGTGAAAACAGCCTATACATCGAGCATTATATTATCACAACAGTTAATTATGTGTACAAGCTTGTGTTTTACTCGACAAAACCTGATGGTCTCTTAGGAGAAGATATAAATATAGTAAAGGCAGGTTTTACTGTAAATGATAGCCTTATCACTCACGCACCACCTGCCAACACTTCATCTGTTTTTTATATTTTCATCGCACTTGCGTCAATTATTGCGATTATCTTTGTTGTAATCATCGTATATATACTACGCCATAACAAACATCCTAATAATAGTTCAAAACAATAAACGCATCTTACCTGATATAACGCTATATTTTGTACAATTTATTCTTGCACATGTTATTGGTATACATGTTATTGGTATACTCTTTATTCTGTACTATCTTATGATTTTTATTGAATCAATAACCGGCTGATTCTCAGCAAGAACTGTTCCGTTGTCATCTTCAACCTGGGTGTCCGCACAGATCTTATCAACTATCTCGATTCCTTTAGTTACTTTACCAAATGCGGCATATTGACCATCAAGGAATGTAGAATCTTTATGAACAATAAAAAACTGTGAAGATGCACTGTCCATATCATTCGAAGCTCTTGCCATTGAAATCACACCACGTACATGGGATATGTTATTTTCAACACCGTTAGCCGCAAACTCACCTTTTATCGACTCTTTAGAACCGCCTTGTCCGTTTCCTTCCGGGTCACCACCCTGAATCATAAAATCAGATATAATTCTATGAAAAGTAAGTCCGTCATAAAATCCCGATTCCGCAAGTTTAACAAAATTTTCAACTGTTATCGGGGCTGTTTTTCCGTCTAGTTCAAGTTCTATCACACCATAATCAATAATATTAATCTCTGCCTTTACAATATTACCTCTTACGTTCTCGGCACCACCTTTATCCGATGACTTATCCGTCGAACCGCCGTCACCTTTTTGGCAACCTGTAAGTACCAGAACTCCAACCAACATAACTGCAATCAATAATCTGCTAATCTTTTTCATTGTATTAATGCTCCTCTCATCGACTCCGCCCTTAATTATATGCTTACTACTAAAGCTAAACCATAATTTTCAGGCTCATTTTTCACCATTTTACAATAAAAAAGTTATAATTGCAAATCGCGCCTGAATTTGGTACATTATATAGAGAATTTATTATACGAAAGGAGCTTCCAATATGAAAGATTACGATTTCGAAGATGATTACGAAGTTGAAGAAGAAGATTTAGTAGTTACACTTCCGTTAGAAGATGGCACAGAACTTGAATGCGACGTAGTCGTAATATTTGAACTTGCCGGACAGGATTATGTTGCGTTGTATCCTACTTCCGGTGAACCGGACGAAATTTATCTCATGAGATGTCGCTACGATGGCGGTGAAGATATGGAACTTGAAGAGATCACTGACGAAAAAGAATATCAGGACGTCTGCGATACATTTGATGACATCATGCAGGAACAGGAAATTGAAGATTTAATTGACGGCAATTACTAATTTTCAACTTGTAGATTTTCACAAATCCAAATCAAACAGAATCTCTTCCGAGAGATTTCTATAAGGGTTATCCGCCTGCGGCAAACTGCTTTAACAACATTCAAGCTTTTTGCCGCAGTGCAATTCTTTTCAAAACGTCTTTCCTTTTCAAAACGTCTTTCCCTTAAATTATACCCAATCATATTACATCAACAAACTTATTAACGCTATTTCATTTACTCAAAATCTCAGCAATAAAGCGCGACGGCTCATTATCATGATTATATCTGTGCTTTGTATAAAACATAAATAAAGACTCTTTTGCTCTGGTCATGGCAACATACAACATGCGCCGTTCTTCTTCTATCTGTTCATCAGCGGTTGATAATTTGTGAGGTATTATTCCTTCGTTAACATCGGGAATTATTACATATTTGTACTCCAAACCTTTAGAACCATGCATAGTCATGCAATTAACCGCATCACTGTTATCTCCTACAGTTTGGTTTTCTTTAAGAAGTTCCTCGTATTCATCTATATAATCCAACCAGTCACCATACTTTTTAAAAGGACCGGCAAGCTCTATAAGTTCTTCAAGTTTATCCCGCAATGATTCTATATCAATGCCACGTTCCTCTGCATATTCAATTAAAAAATCACCATATCCTATAACTCTGTCAATATATCTTATTCCCCTTGATGGCGCCATTCTGCTTATAGCTTTTATATCTGCGTCAAACTGATAAATTCGGTCACACATCCACGGTTTGTCCTCATATATTGCAGCAAGTTCATCCATATCAATATCTCCGTTAGGAACAGCACCTCTTGATATATATCTGTTAGGCCTGTTCATAATACGCATAAATACATCCTTCGTATTAATACCTAACGCAAGCTTGATATATGCAATAATATCTCCGGCTATCCAATGAGAATAAATGTTAGGAATGCTCTCCTTAATTTTTAGAGGGATATCATATTCCATAAGTGTATGAACCAGTGATTGAGCCTGAGAATTAGTTCTGTATAATATTGCCATATCCCGGTACTCTACACCCATGTCATGGTATTTCTGAATTATTTCAACAATATATCGATTCTGTTCATTCAGGGATTCAAAACAATTAATTGTCACAGGTTTTCCTGCATCCTGAGCCGGTACAATACGTTTACTGATTCTTGTTTTATTACATTTGATAAGATTTCCTGCCGCTTCAACAATCTTTCCCGAACTTCTGTAATTAACATTAAGAATAATGTGTTCTGCATCAGGATAATCCTTATCAAAATTAATCATATATTCCGGTTTTGAACCTCTGAAACCATATATCGACTGGTCATCATCTCCTACGATAAACAAATTATTACGCGGAGCGGCAAGGAATTTCAAAACCTCATACTGAATTCTGTTTATGTCCTGAAATTCGTCCACAAGAATATATCCAAAATGATTTTGCCATAAAGCCAAAATATCTTTTCTAGCCTTAAAAAGCTCATATGTATATAATAACATATCATCAAAATCAATTTTTCGGCTTCGTTTGAGCCAATTATCATATTCAAGGAATAATTTCCTAAACGATTCTGCCGGACAAGTCATCGGATAATAACTTTCAATATTGTATGCCTCTGATTTAACACGACTTATCTCTGCAATAATATCATTAATGGTATCTTTTTCGTTATCCGTCTGCCATTGCAGGGAAGGTAATAATTTTTTGATAAACTGACGAGTTTCATCCTCTTTTAGAATGTCAGAGGAAGTGAACTTATACGCGTTCTTAAGAATCATAAAGAATATGCTGTGAAATGTACCAAATACCACGCCGGGCTTTCCGCCACTTTTTTCATAACGCTGTCTCATTTCAAGAGCTGCCGCTCTGGTAAATGTAACAACAAGTATTCCGGTTGGAGCAATACCCTTGTGCATGGTCAGATGCTTTATTCGCTCCACAATTACTCTTGTTTTTCCGGAACCCGGGCCCGCCGTCACCAGCATAGGGCCGGTGACGTGACAAACCGCTTTATTTTGTGCTTCATTCAGCTGCATTAACAACCTCCTCAAGCATACTAATTCCAACTTTTATTCTTGCTATGGATTCCTCCTTACCAAGAATCTCCATTATTTCAAATGCACCACCCGGTGTCATTTGTTTACCTGAAACTGCGGTACGAAGCGGCCACAATGCAAGACCATTCTTACACTCCTTAGCAGCAACATAATCCATCGCAACCTTTTGTGTTCCCTCTATCGAATAATCGTCAAGTGCTTCATATAATGGCAACATCTCTTTCAAAACCTCTAACGAATTCTCCGAGTTAGTTTTCATTTTTTTATGGGTATACATTGCAATATCATACTCAGGCAGCGCCTCAAAGAAATCAATCTTCTCCGCTATATCAGGGAATGTCTCTATACGGCTCTTGCAAAGCATTGCAATTTTTTTCTTATCAACATCCTTTGTAACTACTTTATCAACAACAGGAAGCGCATACTCAAAATATCTGTCATCTTCCATTGCCTTGATATATTCACCATTCATCCATTTAAGCTTCTGAATATCAAATACCGCAGGCGACTTACTTATTCTTGAATAATCAAATACATCAATAAGCTCCTGCAAGGTAAATATCTCCTGGTTGTCTGACGGACTCCATCCAAGTAAAGCCACATAATTGACAACTGCCTCCGGAAGGAAGCCAAGCTCCATCAAATCCTCAAAAGAAGCATCTCCGCGTCTCTTAGATAACTTTTTATGTTCCTCATCCGTGATTGTCGGACAATGAATATATACAGGAACTTCCCATCCGAATGCTTCATACAAACGATTGTACTTTGGCGCAGACGAAAGATACTCATTACCACGAACAACGTGTGTAATCTTCATAAGATGATCATCTACTACATTCGCAAAATTATATGTCGGATATCCGTCTGACTTAATAAGAATCATGTCATCAAGCTCACTGTTATCAACGGTTATGTCTCCATATATTATATCTGAAAAAACAGTCTGCCCTTCCATAGGGTTGTTCTGGCGAATTACATAAGGTTCACCGGCAGCAAGTTTTGCCTCAACCTCTTCTTTTGTCAGATTAAGACAATGCTTGTCATACTTTGCAGTTTCCTTACCATATTCATCTGCAGACTCTGCGCGAAGCGCATCAAGTCTTTCTTTAGAACAGAAACAATAGTATGCTTCACCTTTTTCTACAAGCTGCTTAGCATATTCAAGATATAATCCTGATTTAACTCTTTCACTCTGTACGTAAGGACCATATCCGCCTTCTTTTCCCGGACCTTCATCATAAGTAAGACCGGCAAGCTCCATCGTATGATTAATAATATCAATGGCACCTTCAACATATCTCTCTGTATCAGTGTCCTCTATTCTGAATAAAAAGTCTCCACCCTCATGTTTTGCAATAAGGAATTCATAAAGCGCAGTCCTAAGATTACCTACATGCATCTTTCCGGTAGGACTTGGCGCATACCTTGTTCTTATTTTCATAATATATCTCCTTTTAGTCCTTAATTTAAGTTCACTTATCCTAAAAATATTTTGTATTAATAACCCGGAATATTACTGATATTCCTTAACTGATTCTATTACACTGTAGTAGCATGGCTTAGGATTATTTCCTGCATCAAATAAAAGAGGATAGCTTGTCTCTTTTCTAAATCCTGTAAGCCATGTGGTTGAATCATTAAGTCCCCAGAAAGTTACATTAGTAACATTAGCCATTTCTTCTGCATCCAGCTTAACAATAACATCAAAAAGCTGTTTGTAGAGTTCTGCCTGTTTCTGCATACTGTCAGAAGAATTATCATTATTGTGAAGATCAAGCTCTGTCAACTGAATCTCAAGTCCGTCAAGCTGTGCATACTTATAAATTGCTGCTTCAAGATTATCCGGGTTAAAGTTTTCCATGTCATGGTGCGACTGCATTCCAATACCGTCAAGAAGTCCTTTTTCATACAAACCGGTAGCAACCTCGTATATAGCTTTACATTTTTCGCCATATGTAATTCCATAGTCATTAAGGA
Organism: Lachnospiraceae bacterium; assembly: GCA_015057405.1. GTDB lineage: Bacteria > Bacillota > Clostridia > Lachnospirales > Lachnospiraceae > V9D3004. Next base: position 32,101 of record SVEK01000014.1, on the reverse strand, counting down.
AAAGTTTTGTGTCCTTATCCGCATACTTTCTTGCAAACTCAAATGCTTTCTCAATATAATCCTCACCAATGGTTATATACCACGGACTATCCGTACGATGTCCGCTATACTGTGAGTCATTCATTGTTTCGTTACATACATCCCATGCATAAACCAAACCCGGATGCTCTTCATTACAGAAAGTAAGAACCTTCTTGATGTAACTTTCCATACGCGCAAGCATAGTTTCTCTGTCAACATAATCTCCGTCTTCATCATAATCAACACGGAACAGCCATCCGGGAGTCTGACTATGCCATATGAGTGTATGTCCACGCATCTTAAGTCCTGCATCTTCAGCCATTTTCATAATATTATCAACTGCATCCAGTTTAAGTACCGGCATTCCGTCTTCTGCTGAAGCAGATGCCTCCTGATCAAGAATGTAATCAGGCTTCATCTCATTTTCCATAGTGATACTTGTATAATGTTTCGTAATAAAATCAAGTGTATTTGAATCCGCAAGCTGCCAGCTGTTAACTGCCACGCCCATTGAAAAACGTTCCGCAAAAACATCCTTGAGATTATCTGCATCAGCTGCTTCCGGAGCCTTAGAAACCATCGGTGTAACATTTGGATTAATCTTACCGCCTCCTGAAGACTCTTCCTCTGTTGTAACCTCAGTGTTCTGTTCCTTATCCTTAGCTTTATCTCCTCCGCATGCCGCAAGTGCTGTCACGGTAATAGCAATTGCAACAAAATATGCTGTTTTTTTTAAAAGATTCAGTTTCATTTCATTCACCTCGTGTACAATATTACATTTTCAAATTCACATTGACAATGACTGTATTACAGTACTAACTACTATATATCATTATCAAAAAAGATGCAAGAATAATATTCATTATATTTTCTTAATTTTTGAGAATGTACCGTACACCTTTTTACCGCCAACTTTTTTATATGCGCATATTTTTATGTAGTATTTTTTCCCTTTTTTTAACTTCTTAATTATAAATGACGGTTTTTTAGAGTATATGGTTTTAGTATCCTTCTTGCGGAACTTTTTGTTCACTGATAACAAAAGTTTGTAACCTGAAACTTTATTCTGTTTTTTTATCTTTACTACTGCCTTATTCTTCTTTCGTGAAACACTCTTAATTATAGCCTTCTTTATTTTTGTTTTTACAAAATTACTGCTGTCCGACGCGTTAGTATCCTGCACCACATTATTGACGATGTTATCTTTGACAGCCTCACTATTCCCTTGATTAGGCAAATTCACCTGTGAATTACCCGGTGATGGAGTTCCTGTAGTTTCCGGAACAATACTCATAGGAACGACATATGGCTTAAGAATCTCTTCACCTGCATTTTCAACACCGTAATTTTTCATGTGAAATTCCACACGGTCTTTATATACATACACCATAAGAGCCTGAACTACCTTAGAGTCATTTTCATGAACCCATCCGTCAATACTATTATCATAATATCTCATGGACCCCATGAATACCGTAGAAAACTTACGCTCCCCTGTTGGAACAACTTCATCAGGCGTATCATCAGAGTTCTCATTATCGGAAATAATATTCTCCGGCAATTCTATAGCTTCACTACCATTAATCTGAGTTTTTGAAACCTCAACAGCCAGCATTCTGTCATTGGCAGACTGATAATCAATGTTCTTATGAGACAACGCTTTATTATCATTTGCAACAAGAATGTACTCTGATTCAGAATCTATATCCTCCATTCCGCCATCTGCAAGCAAATAATTAGCGACACCGTCAACCATTGTTTTTCGGTACAGTTTAATCAGAGAATGATTACCACCGGCACCATAAGAATATGTTCCTGAGTTTGTACTGTAATACACTCCGTTGCCCTCAGAACTATCCGCTTTTGTTATTGCAAATGAACCGTTTTCTTCTTTTACATTCCAAAGAGCTGCTTCATCAGAAGTTGTCAGATTGGTTCCGACATTAAGATACTTATTGTTATTGACATTTTTAATTATATAACCCTCATCCGAGCTTTCAAACTTCCACAAAACAGATTCAGGCATAACTAATTCATCAGATTCTTCAGCTCCTAAATTTTCCTCATGTCTGTGTGGATTGAGCACATTACCTTTGCTATCATATTCTGTCACTCTTTCACTTGTATCTGTTCTGATGTAAGCAGTATCCTTGGCATGGTCATGTCCATACAGGTAAAATACATTGTTGTATGCCCCCAGAGTTTCCTTCATTCTTGTATCAGAACTTCCAATCATCGCTTTGTTAGGGGCAGAAAGATTATTGGAACCTCCAAGCGGGAAATGTCCGATAACAAATACCAGTTTATTTTCATCGAGACGATACAAGGTATCATCAAGCCAGTCAAATGTCCCCTCCGAATATGCATAATTACTGTGCTGCTTCTCTCCTTCTAATATCTCATAAGAGCTTGAAAGACATATTACATCGAAACCATTTATTTCATAATGATATCCGCACACATAATCTATTCCGTTATAATTCTCAATATATATATCCGAAGATTCTTTCACACTTCCCATAGACGGCTCAACATATCGGTTATAGTAATCAGCCGAATTATACAAAGAACCGCCTGCGTTATAATCATGATTACCTACAATCCACAATGTCTTATTCGTAAGTTCAAGCATTCTTTCCTGAACCATATCAAGAATTCTATACAACTTATCACTTGTTGTCGTATGGTCACTCGATACATCACCGCCAATAACAACTGCATCTACCTTTTCTTCTTCAAGCATTTTATCGACAGTTGCATCTATCGTTCCGCGAATTGCATGATTATCTTCCGTTATTATCGGCCCCTGATTATGAAGGTCTGAAAGACATGCCAACGTAAATAAAGGCTGCTCCTCATTTGCAACAACTTCCTTCCCTGTGCCAAAACAGCTAATAAACAAAGTCATTGCAATCGATAAAGCAACCAATTTTGTAATCATTTTTCTTAATCTGTTATATATCATCATTATTCTCTCCCCAATATAACATTATTAAATTATTACTCACCACCCATATCAACACAAACCTTCCTCGCACGCTCTAAACATCCGGCATTTTCATCCGGCACTTTGAATATGCTCCTTCAATACAGAGACATTCAGTATGGTCTTTAATAACACTTGTTACATGGCATATAATTCATCCCATGCTTTAAAGAAATACTGTCTGATAGACCTGTCAGGACTATTACCTAACAATTCTTTGTTGGCAACCGGAATAAATCCTCCTGCCATGGAATCGTGTCCTCCGCCATTACCAACCTTTTCAAGAGCTTTATTGGTTAATTCTCCTACGTTTATTTCAGAGTTAATTGAGCGAACGGAAAACTTTATTCCGTCCTCACGGTAAGAATATATTACAACCGTATCTACCTCTTCAACCGCACAAATAAAATCCGATACCATTGCAATCATGGCATCAGGACAAGCAAAAGGAATCCTTGCAAAACCGGTTGTTCCAAACAGTTCAATATTCTCTATTGCAGCACCATATGCCTTAAGGTCTTTCATCTCCATCGTATTCCTCTCAAGGCAGGCCATTTTATCTTCGTTAATAATCGGATGCAGAAATGCAAACATTTCAATATCTAATTCAGTCACTCCTCTGGTAAAGTTTAACGTATCCATTTTCATTCCGTATAACAAAGCAGTGGCAACATCAGATGACATAGGTACATTAAGTTTTTTATAATATTCAGCTATCAACGTCGCACAACTACCTGTCATACGTATATCGGAGTACTGATATTCAACAGGAACAAATGTAGGATGGTGATCTATAGCTGCAACTTCCTGACAAATTGTATCAAGAATATTACCGCCCTGCTTCTGTGAGTCAACACATATCACCAAAGACTCGTCCGTCATTTCATTTTTCAATTCTTCATAAGGACATAAATCTATGTTAAATAACATCGTCATTTTCTTTGTGCTTAATTTGTCAATTCTTCCAACATAACACATAGTCGATGTTATTCCAAAATGAGATAGTAATTCTTTTAATCCAAACGCTGATGCAATAGCATCCGGATCCGGAAAATTGTGTGTTTGAACATATAATTTTTTCCCTTTTAATAATTCCAAAAAATCAAGAAATTCTTTCATTACAATATCCCCTCGTATAATTGTATTTTAACAGAAAAATCATACACAAACTCCACCCATAGTAATTATACGTAACCTTAGTGATATCGTCAATAAATCTGACATAATTGTAAGAATCTACTTATTTTTTAAAGAACAAAGAATGTCGCTTGCGATATTCTCCGCCTGCGCCTGGTTGCGTTAGCAACATTTTCCTCTCCGCCGCAGTGCGTTCCCGCGGAGCGCTTTTGCTTACCAGGACAATTTCAAAGAAATTTCCTAGTAAGCAAAAAGAGTCATTCGTCGAACTGTAGCTTAAAGTTCTTCGAATGACTCACTGTTTACATCATATAATTCTTCGTTATCAGAAGAGTATTATTAATAACTGCTCAAACCGTAATAGTATACTTCGTAGGTTGTATATGGTATGTCACGATAATCTGCGTCATAAGGTCCATAAACATCTTCAAATACAGTCTGACCTGCTTCTAAACTAACATACAACCATTTTGCATCAAGAATAGCTCCTGTTGCATCTTTATATACAACAACACCATCAACAGTTACTTTATTAGCGTTTCCGTTAACAATAGTAAGAACAACGCCGTCTGCCGGATCTGCTTTTGGAGCATCGGTAAGTGTTATCGCAGCTTTTTCCCTAACTGCTGTATATTTATCATACTGTGTACATGCTATACTTGTAGCGGTCTTTGCAAAATCTGCACCTTCTTTAGGACTAATAATCGCATATCTTGTTTCACCTGCATCCATATGATACTGTGTATTATCATTGGTTCCTACCACTGCTCCGGTAGCATTGTAAAATGCCAAAGAAAGAGCTACTTTGTACACCTTAACAGTGTTGTTATTAGTTATAGCATAAAGAACCTTACCACTTGCCATCGGTGTAGCTGTTACAAGTATATTTGCAGCAAGCTGATTGTTGATAATTGCAGGATCTATAGTAGGTGTCGGAGACACATATGTTGACGGATTATTCACCACATTATTGTTAATAACCGGAGTTTTTGTTACTTTAGGCTTTTTGGTTGTTGCTTTTTTCTTAACAGTAATCTTGTACTTATCCGACTTCTTGCCCATTTTAACTGTAATTGTAGTTTTTCCCGGTTTCTTTGCCTTAATAATACCTTTCTTACTAACAGACGCAACCTTTTTGTTTGATGACTTAAATTTAACCTTTTTTAATGACGCACCAAAAACATAAATCCTTAACTAGTTCCCTACATACATTGTACGCTTTGTTACCTTTGCCTCTGCATTCTTTTGAGCTACAGGTACAGTTCCGAGAACCATAGCCATAACAAGCAATGCAATTACTACTTTACGCATCTTTTTCAGCTTAACTTTCCTCCCATTAATAATATAAAAACAAAGCTAGTATGTCATATATTTCCGCACAAGTCAATTGTATACACTAATTGTAATAAAATATTATTAAGATGATAATAAACACTTTATACAACTATTCAATATTCATAACAAAGTATACTATTGTTATCTCAATATGAGCCCTCATGCTTCAACACAACTGCAACTGTTTTTAATATAATCTTCAAATCAAGCCATAAATTCCAATTATCGATATATTCAGTATCCATTCGAACAATATCTTCAAAACTTGACACATTGCTTCTTCCGTTAACCTGCCACATTCCTGTCAGCCCCGGCTTGATACTGATTCTTCTCCACTGATTACGTTCGTACTTTTCAACTTCATCCACTGTCGGCGGTCTTGTTCCCACAAGACTCATTGAGCCTCCAAACACATTAAAAAACTGCGGCAATTCATCTACACTCAGTTTTCGTATTATTTTGCCAACTCTTGTAATACGAGGGTCGTCTTTCATCTTAAACATAATTCCGCCCTCTATTTCATTTTGAGCCATGAGCTCCTTCTTGCGTTCTTCTGCATCAATATACATACTCCTAAACTTGTATATCTTAAATAATCTTCCGTTCTGCCCCACTCTTGTCTGTTTGAAAAAAACAGGCCCCGGTGAATCCAGTTTGATTGCAATAGCTGTAATAAGCATAATCGGAGATGACATAACAATACCAATAAAGCCTGAAATAATATCAGTCAAACGTTTTATTATTCTTTCATAACTGTTAAGTGAAATCGTATGATACGTAATGACCGGATATGTTCCAATGGAACTAACATAACTGCTCGCTTTACGACGTTTATAATAATCAACTATTACCCTGCAGGTTACTCCCATTTCAATACACATATCAATATATTTTTGTATCACATCAAGGTCGTGTTCCCTTTTTTGGATAATATATATCTGATCTAAATTGTGTTCACGGATAATACTCTCAAGATTACTGATTGAACCCAGATATTCATCAGAACAATCTTCATCATTCATACATATGTATCCCATATTTTTAATACATATACTGGTTTTATTAAAGAAATACAGAAACTTATTAAGAGACTCCTTCTTGCCGACAAATGCGGTTCTCGGCAGAATCCTTTTACTGATTATTCTGACAAAACGGTTGCGAAACAACAATGTATTACAACAGACAAGAATGTATGTTATTATTATAAAAAACAAAAATACGTTACTATCCAATTCCACAGATGAAGTAAAATAAATAATCGCAATAGTAATTCCCGCACCGGTTAAAAATGATTTTGTTATTTTCCTATATATCCTGTCAAGGTAGAAAAACATCGTAACATTATAAATATATTCTTTTTTATTGTTCAATAAAAAGATTATCAAAAAGACAAATGCGAGTATCGTAAATTCTCTCGTATTATCAACTGACAAATCATCCCAAAACCTTAAAGTAGTAAGCAAAAAACCCAACAAAATAGTAAAAACATCAATAATAACGTACGTTGTATCCGAATTGGCTCCGGTGTTGCTTTTATTCATAAATGACTACCCCCCTGCACCCCACAGACTAGTGGTTAAATTATACATCTTCGGAAACAATTAGTCAAATATGCTCTTTAGTTTTTTAATCTTTTCTGTCACCATAGGCTTATATCGTTTGTAGCAGGTAAAACCGCCGATTACAGAAAGAATAAAAACAACCGTCCAAGCTATAAATTCTGTCAATAATATTACTGCCGCAAAGTCTTCAGTCCTTCTGTACTCATTTTCCCAATTAGGATATATGATTCCGTCTGTTTGCGACGAACGTTCTCCGTAGCTTGTAATAACTTTCCACAACGAGGATACCTTGAACCTGGTACTCATATTTATCACATGAATATTGGGATTATCTGCAGTGGATTCTTCTTCCTCAAGAACAGGGTTGTCATTCATTACACCCAGTGTTTCATTAAGCTTATTATACGCATAATTAGTTATCATATCAGGATATACTATCTCGTAACAGGTAATGGCTGCCGTTTCATTTATTTTTTTATATGCATCAAACAACATGTAAATTCTGCTACGGTTTCCGTATGTTTTCACAGACGCTTCACTGTCATGCGGGCGTATCACTCCCGCTATATAATAAGGTTCTGTCCCTATCATAAGATACTTCCCTGTTACATCCGTACTTCCGTACAAACTCCATGCAGTTTGTTCATCAATAACTACCCTGTCCGGCATCAAATCATTTTCAGATATATATCCACCGGTCAACAATTCATCAGGATGAATAAAGAAATAATCACCGCCAATTGCAGTTACATTAACGGTTGTAGTGCTCGTATTTCTTGTCCCTGAAATATTTGCCGTTCCAAAAGTACTGTATGAATCAAGAAAAACCCGTGCATTATCTTTTTCTTCTATAGACGATTCAGTTAAAATTTTCTTTAGCGTTTCTCTGTATCCGTGCACATCAGCCTGAGTTACTCCCTCATTAACAGGATAGTATGCCGCCACATATCCGCAAGAAGTACCGTCTGCTGACCATCTCAGCTCAGGATATTCGGTAGATAACGAGTCAGCGAGTTTATCTCTCATTGAATTCCCTGCAAATATAATTAAAAGACTTATTATTACTGATATTATTTTTTTACATTTTAATACCTTCTTTAGCAAGGGCTTTACCTGCCTTTCCGATTATTCCTTAAGCTTTACCTGTTCTCCGGATGTAAGTGCCTCCGAAGAAGTAACGATTACGTATTCATACCCAAGCAAATCTCCGGATATGGCAGCATTAATATCATCCTCTGCCAGCACTGTAACATTGTGACGGGTTGCGATATATCTGTTACCTAACGGGGTGTTCTTACTATCAAGCGTCAGTACAAATTTACCGTTATTATCCTCATACACGCTACTTTTCGGAACAACTACGTCATAAGTCTTATTCTCTCCGCCTGCTGATATTGTAAGACTGTCTCCCGGCACAATATTCTCTCCGTCAACAGCAAATGTAAGTTTATAATTGCCCGGTGTTTCCGTATCGGCAACAACAGTAGCAAGCACTGCAGTTATATCATCATACCAATAGTTTTCCACCTCTGCTTTTTGTCCCGGCTTTACCTTTGAAGCCTGTTCTTTAGTTACTGATATCGACACACTATATCCGTCTTTTCCCGATGAAAGGGATGCAACCGGCATATTAGGCTGGGTAACATCTCCTACTGCCACATTAATCGATGTTACTTTTCCGTCAATAACTGCCTTAACCTCGGCACCTGTTGAATTCTCCATGAGTTCTTCCACAAGTTCCTTCTGTGCTATAAGTTTCTGCCTGAGCGCTTTAAGGTCGATTTTATCACTCTCTGCCAACTTATCATCTTCACTTTTCTTTAGTTCATAGTCAGCTACAAGATTATTCCACGTATTTTCTTTTTCATCAACTATATTAAGGGCTTCTTCTTTTGTCGGTATAGATGCCTTAAGTGTTTCTATATCCGCAGACAGATTAGCCTGTTTTGTTTTTGCATCATTTTGACTGTTTACGGTATCATTTTTTTCCTTTACTGCGTTATTAAGTCTTTTAACATTATTACTTACATCTGTAATTGCAGCCTCCAATATCCTAATATCAGCCTCCGTATTGGCTATTTCTACACCTTTATTTCGTATATCTCTTTCTTTTTGTGTTATCTCTTCCGCAGGAGCACCGGCGTTTTTTAAGGTTGTCAAATCCGCCTCAAGGTCAGATTTCTCATTATTCAGCCCTACAAGTGCACGTTGCTTTGTTGTAAGCTCCGCATTATACGTATCTGCATCGGTTTTTGCAGACAATTCAGTTATTTTTGCATCAAGTTCTGCAATTTTATTATCATATTCTAAAATTTTAGTATTATACTTTTCTAACTTATTTTGCATTGAACGCAATTTCTTATTTTTCGAATCAATGCTATTATAATTTTTCAATGCTTTTTCATAATCTTCCTTAGCAGCAGAAATCGCCAGCTTATCCTTGTCATAATTATTATCTGTTCCGATAAGCTTTTTCTGATATTCTGTCTGCATATCAAGATAAGCAGTTTTTGCTGCTTCAAGTTCCGTACTGTCACCTTCTTCAAGAGTAATAATAACATCACCCTCCTTGACTTCCTGTCCAACCTTAACATTAATCATCTTAACAGTACGACTGCCATCTACCATAAGCTGACATGCCTGGTTAAGCTCTGCAACACCGGTACCTCTTACAGTTTCCTTTATTTTGCCCTGAGTTGCCGCTTCTGTCGAAACTTCCGGTAAGTACATGTTCATAATTGAGTCAGAGCAAAATGTTAGTATGAGCATGACTACCAAAAATATAATTATTGCATTTTTTATCCAATCTTTACGTTTATTCTTATCCATTTTGACCTCCCGTTATCCTTTTAATCCACCTGAATATGCTATACCTTCAACCAAGTATTCCTCACAATACAAAAATAACAAAATGCACGGAATCATATATACCGACGCTACCGCAAATGCCAGGCCAACCTCACCCTGATTAATCTGTGCCAAAAACACACTAAGAGGATGTTTATCCTTATCTGAAAGCATTATGAGCGGTTGCTCTACCATATTCCAATAATCTATGAAAATAAGAAGTGCCACCGACACAATTGTTCCCTTGCATAAAGGTACGTAAATTTTGGTAAATATCTGCCACTCACCTGCACCATCAATCTTGGCCGCCTCAGTATACGACGAAGGTATTCTTCTCATATATTTTGTCAAAATAAAAACACTAAATGGCGAAAAAATACCCGGCAGAATTATCGACCAGTATGTTTCTATCGTGCCCATCGTCTGTGCAACAATAAAGTTTGGTACCAGCGTAACCTGATATGGCATGAGCATAAGAATAATATATACAAAAAACATTATTTCCTTAAGTCTTCCCGTAAACCTCGCAAAACTGTACGAAGCCCCCAATGCCACCAGTATCTGAAATACCAATATTGGAACTGTTAATTTTACAGAATTCCAAAACTTAAACAAATACTCCGGACTTTTGAATAAAACATCTGCATATTGCGACAGCGTTACCCGGTTAGGTTTTATTTTAATAAAGACTTTTTCGTTCTTATATGTGGTGTCCTTTACAGGCATATCCCACCAGTCACCGCTATCTGAATTCGATTCAAACACTTTACCGTAATGAGCATTGATTTCCGTGGATGACATAAATGAATCAGCCAATGTGACAATCGTTGGATATATGAATATTAATCCGCATATAAGCGCAAGAATAGTTCCGAAAAATCTGAACACTTTCTTCTTACGACGCATTTATTCCTCCACTTCCCTTCCGAATCTGTTCTCAATAATAAACAACAGTCCTATAATTACCACCATTACAACGGACATTATTACTGCTGCCGTAGATAATTTCTGATAATCTAATTTTTCAAACTGATTATTCATAAAATGCTGCATGTAATATATGTTACCATATGGGTGTCCTCCCGTAAGAAGATATACCTCACGGAATATTTTAAAAGAATTTATCAAAGATAATATAGCCACAAAGAATATCGTCGGCGATATATATCTTAGCTTAAGTTTCCAAAATATCTTAAACGAACCGGCTCCCTCAAGCTTTGCAACCTCTATCAAATCTTTTGGAATATTCCCAAGTCCTGCCATAAAAAGAATCATATTATAGCCTAGATTTTTCCACAAAAACAAACTTAATACTATTAACTGGTTATACTCTGAATCAAGCCAGTCAACGGGTGAACATCCAAAAAATGATGTTATCTGATTCAGTGCACCATTGGCATCAAACAAAACCTGCCATACAAGAATAACCGATGCAACCGGCACCATAAGCGGGCTTAAAAACATCGTCCTAAACTGACTTCTAAACGGCAATTTACATTCCAGCAAAAGAGCTAAAAGCAAAGATAAAACAACTGCTGCCGGCACAGCAATTACCGAAAAAATCAAGGTGTCAAATGCCGCGGTTTGAAATGCCGAATTATTAATCAACGATATAAAATTGTCGATTCCCACATAATTCTTCTTAATCGGATTATCTAACAAACTATAATAAATAATCACAAAAAAGGGAATGACAAAAAAAGTCAGCACTCCTAACCCACTAGGGGCCAGGAATGATATTGACTTAATTCTTTCTGCTGTTTTTCTGGTTTTCTTCTGTCTCATACCGTATACCACACAATCAAACTAAGAACCTTTTATTTGTTCTCATTAACATATTTACTCATTTTATCCTGTATTATCTTGACAGTTTCATCAAGACCCTTTTTGCCATCCAGATATTCAATAATATCTTCCTGAAGCATCATCGTAATAGAATTGTTGTAATTGAACATTCCGGATGAGTTCTTAATAAGCTCGTCGAGAGTTCTTACTTCGTCTTCAGTAGCAGGGCCAAGTTTTATCTCAACATCTCCGTACGTATAAGTACTCTCTCTTGGATAAACTTCTTCCCCGTTCTCATCTGTATACTTCTTAGTAGCCATCTCTTTTTCAAGTCTTTTTTCCAGCCTTTCTGCTGATGCCGGAATTCCGTAACTATCTGCTTCAATATCAGTTTCATTACCATTCTCATCACGAACCATCTCCGGCTCAAGAAGATATTTTATAATATCCCATGCCTTTTCTTTGTTTTCCGAACTTGAGCATATACCATATGCCGTATTAGGCGAAATATAAGTTCCTATTCCTTCTGCACGCGGAAAACCTACATAAAAATCATCGTTATTAAACAACTTTTTATTTAGCTGAATATCTTCAGTTGAACCTATGGTATTTTGCAATAACAACAGTTTACCGGACTTAATATCCTGATATGTTGCATCCTCCATTTCCATATCTACATTATTGCCTTCCGGGAACTTTTTACAGAACTCCAATACATTTTTAAACTCTTCTGTATCAAATTTTACTTCTCCCGTATTCCAGTCAATATATTGGTTCAAGTCATGTAACACATATGTGTATAATACTTCTTCCCTCGTGTTATACGCAGAAAGCTTAGTTCCCTCCGGTTTGCTATTATAATATTCAATAAGATCAGACATCGTCCATCCCTTTTTGAACTTACCAAGTTCTGACTTCTTACCGGATGTAGTAATCAACACAAATGAATCCATAACATAATACTGTTTTCCGTCTTTTTTAGTTGCATCCAATAATCCGTCAACAAAATACTGTTCATTATACTCTTCATCCTTTTGAATATACGGACTCAAATCTTCAAGAATTCCCTTAGCTATATAATTTTCAATATCAACATTAGATACATTAATTATATCAGGTGTATTCCCCATAGTTATCTCGCTAATCATGGCCGTGAATCCATCTATTTCGTCATCAAATGTTATTATTTCAACCTTGCAATCAGGGTTTTCTTTGTTATAATTCAATACCTTCTGCTGGATAGAGCTGTCATTGTAAGGAAGCATTATCTTTATAGTACTTTTTGAAGAGGAGCTGTCTGCATCTTTCTCTTTAAGATAAAACAGAATCCTGTTACCACCTTCATCGTATCCCAGACATATAAATCTTCCGTCAGGAAGCGGAATCACACTTTCAACATTATCTCCAATTATTCCGCAATCCATCCATTTAAGCAATTCAACAAGCGACTTGTTATCACTGTCATATGCATACAGTGACTGCGGTGACCTGCTAAGGAAATCATAAACACCATTACCGTCCATGAAACCATACCACATGTTTGCGGCATCTTCACCAAGAATCTTGTCACCAACTTCAAGTGTTTCAATATCAGCATCTACAATATAATTTCCGGATTCTCCATAACATGCAACTATAAGGTGGTTATCCGGCTGTACCACATAACCGCCAACATAATCGTCAAACTTCATAATTCCCTTATTGCTTCCGTCCTTACCGATAATTGCAAGTTCTTTTTCTCCCATACTAAATAAAATATTATCATTGTTGTCTGCCATAATTGAGCCAAGATATGCATCAGACTTAAGTTTTAATAACTCATTAATATCAACCGTGCTTTTTTCGTTATATTTTTCGTCATAATATTTCAAAGTATATTTGGTTTCACCCATTTCTCCTGAATCGTCCGAAACATACTCTTCATACAAAATTGCTATTGTACCATCTGAAAACATTACATAACTGTTAAGTCCTTCTCTTTCAAGCCCAAAATCCAAAAGGGATTTTCTCTCCTTTGTTTCCAAATTAAAACTCTCAAAACAAGAAGTGTTCTCACACTCAGGATATTTTGCAACAATCTCATCGTACTTCTGATTATATTCTTCTTCTGTCATAGGCGAATCATCATCTGACGCATCTTCCTCATCTTTATTATCATCTGCGTCTTCATTACCACTATCATCACCAAAAATGTCGTCAAGATCACCTAAAAGTTCATCATCACTTATTTCATCATTTGAAACAGGTTTATCCCCATCCCCGTCTTCACTTTGTGATGCTTCCTTGTCAGAAACATCTTTATCTACATCCTCAGGCAATTCATTATCTTTTGCCATATCAGAAGCATCCATATCGCCATACATTAATTTATCAAGTTCTTCTATCTCTTCATAGAATTCATCCGGATAATCAGCATACGAATTCAAAATGTAATACAGTGTCCCGTCTTTATATGCAATATTACTGATTGATGTGTTATTATTCATAACATCACCCATATCTATCGTTTCCATTTCATAGGTTTTGAACTCCGGCACTATTTCACTTTCACCGTTCAACCCGGCATTATTATCTCCGCTCTTATCTCCGCCTTTGCATCCGGCAAGCATCCCTATTACCAATATCCCTGCCATAATTAAGGCTAACTTCCTTCTCATAAATCTTTCCTCCTATTGACTATCTGAATTTCCCCCCTTAAACCACGCCTTATACTATAGTGCACATATATAACAAAGTTGTTACATGAATTATAAATATATATTAATAATTGCTACAAAATGTTAGCAATTATCATAATAATAGTTAATATAATTATTGCCTCTGCCACTACATATGTTACTATATTGTTACTTAGCGCTACTTACGGCATATATATATCCGCACCGCTCAGCAAATATATGCCTGCACCGCTCAGCAAATATATATCCGCACCGCTGACCCTTGCTATGCCATGACACACTTGCGTTTTTTGCCCTTCGTAACGGTACATAAACAAGCAAAATACGCTTGTTAAGTACCGACGGGGCAAAGAGTCCTGGCATAGCAAGGGCCAGCGGTACGGCACCTATCATGACGAGTGGCGGTCGAGGGGGCTCATTTCATAGCGAGTGGCAGCGGGGTGGACACATTTCGTAGCAAACGGCAGTGGGGATGAGCACATTTCATGGCGAGCGGCAGGCGAAGTAGACACATTTCGTAGCAGGCGGCAGTCGGGATGAGCACATTTCATGGCGAGCGACAGGCGAAGTAGACACATTTCGTAGCAAGCGGCAGTGAGGATGAGCTCATTTCATGGCGTGTGGCGATCGAGTGAGCTCATTTCGTAGCAAGCGGCAGTGAGGATGAGCTCATTTCATGGCGTGTGGCGGTCGAAGTAGACACATTTCGTAGCAAGCGGCAGTGGGGATGAGCACATTTCATGGCGAGCGGCCGTCGAGTATGCACATTTCGTAGCAGGCGGCAGTGGGTTGCGCACATTTCATGGCGTGTGGCGGTCGAGTGGGCTCATTTCGTAGCAAACGGCAGTCGGGATGAGCACATTTCATGGCGAGCGACAGGCGAGTGGGCTCATTTCGTAGCGAGCGGCAGTGGAGGCACATTTTATAGCGAGCGGCCGTCGAGTATGCACATTTCGTAGCAAACGGCAGTGGGGATGAGCACCTATCATGGCGTGTGGCGGTCGAGGGGGCTCATTTCGTAGCAAGCGGCAGTGGGGATGAACACATTTCATGGCGTGTGGCGGTCGAGGGGGCTCATTTCGTAGCAAGCGGCAGTGGGGATGAGCACATTTCATGGCGAGCGGCGGTCGAGAGGGCTCATTTTGTAGCAGGCGGCAGTGGGGTTGCGCACATTTCATGGCGAGCGGCGGTCGAGTGGGCTCGTTTCGTAGCGAATGGCAGTGGGTTGCGCGCATTTCATGGCGAGCGGCGGTCGAGTATGCACATTTCGTAGCAAGCGGCAGTGGGGCGGATACATTTTGTAGAGTAGTTTTATATATTTTGAATTAAGGAGGGCAAAAAATGATTATCGAAAAAATTAATAAGGACTGGGTGTTTTTTCCGGGCAAATTCGATTTGTTTCATTACAGGGAAAATAAAGACAAAACTGATTCCGGTTACAAAAAACTTATTCTTCCGCATGATTTTATGATCGAAACAGACGTTAAACCGGAAGCTTCCGCAGGTCCTGCTATGGGATATTATGAAGGCGGCATTGGAAGTTATACAAAAGAACTATTTATACCTTCCGAATACGAAGGGGAACAGATATACCTAAACTTTGACGGCGTAATGGGATATGCGTCCATCGATGTAAACGGTTCTTTAGTTACACATCATCATTATGGATACACTCCTTTTGCAGTGGATATAACAGAATACGTCGATTATGGCAAAACTAATAAAATCACGGTAAATGTTAACGCTTCAATGCAACCATCTTCAAGATGGTATACCGGTGCCGGAATCTACCGTTCAGTTTCTCTTATGCACGGACCAAAGATTCATATTGCCAATGATGGTATTTTTTCTCATACCGACAGAATAACTTATACTGACAATAAAGCATCCACGGCGTATGTAGTAACAGAAGTAACTATTGAAAATCATACTGCACAACGCAAAATAGTTGATGTCAGCGTTGCATTTTCACCACGTGCAAAATCAGATACTGAATGTAATGCAGTCACTTCTCATACTGAAAATGTCACCGACGGGGGAAATGAAGCTGATAACATAAATGAAACAAACATTGGAGATATCACCAACAGTGACGGTGTTCTGAATACAATAACAAGAAGAGATTCCGTAAGTATCGAAGCAAACTCTTCTACAGTGGCAAGAATTCGTACTTCAATTAATAATCCTCTTTTATGGGATGACCGTAATCCTAATTTGTATGATGTTACAGTCAATATTGAAGAAATCGGTTCATTTACGACCCGCCTAATACAGACCGCGGAGCCTATGAAAGATTCTCTGTCAACGACGTTTGGAATCCGAATGATTACTACAGATTCCGCAAATGGTCTTATGATTAACAATCGCCCTATCAAATTAAAGGGCGGATGTGTACACCACGATAACGGTATTTTAGGTGCCATATCCTTATATGACAGTGAATATCGAAAAATACTTTTACATAAAGAAAACGGATACAATGCAGTTCGTTCGGCTCATAATCCGCCTTCAAGCGAATTTCTTCGTGCATGTGACGAACTTGGAATCTACGTTATTGACGAAGCCTTTGACAGTTTTGAAATATGCAAACAACCCGGAGATTACGGATTGCTTTTCGATAAATTATGGAAAGAAGATATGCATTCCTTTATCACTAGGGACCGCAACCACCCAAGTATAATCATATGGTCTACAGGTAACGAAATATGGGAGCGCGCCGGATTGGGACGCGGTTTTGATATTGCCACCAAACTGGCTTCTTATGTACGCAGCCTTGATGCATCACGACCTGTTACCAATGCTTTTTGTGCCTTATGGAGTGGGCTTTGCGATGATGAACAATGCAATAACCCTTGCGACACCAATCCTTCGTTCATGATTACAAGAAGCGAACCATTTCTCAATAACCTTGACGTAGTCGGATATAATTATCTCGACAATGACTATGAACTTTCCGGCAAACTTCATCCTGAAAGAGTCATTGTCGGAACTGAAAGTGTTCCGAAATTATACGATACAATATGGGCAAATGTAATGAAACATTCATTTGTTATCGGAGACTTCACATGGACAAGTATGGACTATATCGGAGAAGCCGGATTAGGTAAATCCGTTTTCTGCCAAAAAGGTAATGAGGAAGAAATTAAACAAGCCGTAAAAGCACTTGCAAGCTCCGAATCACCTTACCCATGGAGACTGGCAAAAGACGCAGACTTTGATATCAATGGTTGTCTGCTTCCTCAAAGTGGTTTCAGACGAGTTGTGTGGGGAGACAAAGGTACATATGTTTTCACCTCCTCACCAGAGCTATACGATATGGAGGAAGTCGTTAGCTTTTGGGGATTTAACTACGTATACCCTAACTGGACATATTACGGTTACGAAGGAAAAAATTTAAACGTTTACGTATATTCTTCAGCTCCAAAAGTTGCACTTTATCTTAATGGCAAGCTCCTTGACACCAAAGAAAATGATTTGGCCAATCATTTCACCACAATATTTGATGTAAAATATACTCCGGGAGAATTGACAGCTGTAAGTCTTGATAATGACGGCAATGAAATATCTTCAGCTAAACTTAATACAGCAAAAGAAGACGCACACATCAGACTCACGCCTGAAAAGACTACTATTAATGCTGACGGAGAATCTCTGTCTTATGTTCTGGTTGAGCTTGTGGATTCCGATGGATTATTGATTCAGGAAAATGATATGCTTTTGCACGCCTCGCTTACTAACACAGGTTACGGACATGCCACACTTGCAGGGTTTGGTTCTGCCAATCCTATTACAGATGAAAACTATACATCAGGTTCTTTTACAAGCTATCGCGGTCAATGTATGGCCATAATCCGTTCAGGAACAATTACAGAAGATACAACTCTCACAGTCAGTGCAAAAGGATTGTCAGATGCAAAAATAGACCTTCATATCATTTGACACTCTCAGCAGATAATGCAGACCGTTTTACAATTCATCAAATGATAAAAACCTTCGGCAGATTGCTAAAACAATCCGTCGAAGGTTTATTGTTATCCAACTATGTTATTACATAACATATCATAATCCCAGATTGGAAATCAATGTTGCTTTATCAACAAATCCCACACTATTAGCTATAATCTTACCATCTTTAAATAGTGCAACATTGGGAATTGCAGATACTCCATATGAAGCTGCAAGCACCTGCGCTTCATCTACATTCAATTTTGCAACAATTATATCGTTGCGTTCATCGGCAATAGCGTCAATTACCTTACCCATCATTTTGCACGGACCACACCACGGAGCCCAAAAATCAACAACCACAGGTTTGACACTATGCAACACCTTTTCATCGAAATCTTCCATTGTAACTTCAATAACTGCCATGGGAAATCTCCTTTCAAAGCTGTTTATCCGAAATATCATCTCTAATGTATTATCTGTACATTTATGAAAAATATACATAAGGCACACTACAAAATGTGCAACACAACCAATCATACAACAGAGTATAAATCTGACATTTCAGTAATTACGATACTTTCAAATTAGTCATTAGCATATGGATTAATAGTCTGGATTGTTCCATCCTCATTGTATGTAATCTCTGTGTACTTCACACATCTCATACTACTAACTCCTCTTGACCAAGAAGAATCATGATAGAACAAATACCACTTACCGTTAACTTCAACAATTGAATGATGAGTTGTCCATCCGATAACAGGCTCAAGTATCTTTCCACGGAATGTGAACGGACCCTCCGGACTGTCACTTGTTGCGTAAACAATTGAACATGTTGTGCCGGTTGAGTATGAAAGATAGTATTTGCCGTTATATTTATGCATCCATGGACCTTCAAAATATCTTCTGTCTTCATCTCCGGCCTTTATCGGTTCTCCATTTTCATCAAGAATAACAATCTCCTTTGCCGGTTCCTTAAACTGAAGCATATCATCTGTAAGCTTAGCAACCCTTGGTCCAAGTGCCTTATCATTTCCTTCAGGAATATACGGATCATCAACATACTCACCTGTCTGCCACTTTTCAAGCTGGCCTCCCCAAAGTCCACCAAAATAGATATAGCCCTGTCCATCATCGTCAACAAGAACAGCAGGGTCAATACTAAAACTTCCCTCAATATAATTTGGTTCCGGAGTAAATTTTCCGGCAGGCGTATCACTTGTTGCTACTCCCAATCTGAAAATTCCGTCCTTATCACGTGCAGGGAAGAATAAATAATACTTACCATTCTTATATGCACAATCAGGAGCCCACATTTGCTTAGATACCCAAGGTACTTCATCCTGGTGAAGAACCTCACCGCAATCAACACACTCAGAATCAACATCATCCATACAAAGAACATGGTAGTCTTCCATTGTGTACTGGTCACCGTTATCGTTATCATCGCACTCATGCTCTAAGTCATGTGAAGGATAAATGTATATCTTACCATCAAATACATGTGCGGATGGATCTGCTGTGTAGATATGTGTTACTAAAGGTTGATTTTGTTTCATAATATTTCGTCCTTTCATATTAATCTTTCCTTACAAAATTTACGTTTATAAGGTAAGGTTTAATCAATTATATAACAAATACTTAAAATTATCAATGCAAAGCGACTTTCTTTGACACTTTATTTTATTCGCTTTTATTTTATTTGGTTATTTTTGTTCACGTACTATATAAGTAGCCTAATATAGTTACCGGCATATTATTCTATATTCATTAGACAAAATTCAGATTTTACATGCTTATTAATTACTACAATTTTCTGCCTAAATTTTAATTCTTTGATGTAACTAACATTATCATATATTAATCTTGCAATAACTGAATAAAATATAGCAAGACATCATCTTTAATTTATGTTAAAATGTACATAAATTGTGGGTATAGGAGAGGATTACTATGGCTAGTTTACTACTTATTGATGACGATATTGAGGTTTTGGCAATCAACAAAAAATATCTTTCCGCAGAAGGATACACTGTTTATGCTGACGCAAACCCTGTTAGCGGAATAAAAAAAGCAGCAAAGATTAACCCGGACTGCATCTTGTTAGACGTTATGATGCCACAAATGAATGGCTATGATGTATGCAAAAAAATCAGAGAATTCTCCGATGCACCCATTATATTTTTAACAGGCAAAAGTTCTGAAGATGATAAGATTAACGGACTTATTACAGGTGCAGACGATTACATTGTAAAGCCTTACAGTTTAAGAGAGTTGAAGGCACGAATTGATGTAATTTTACGAAGAGCAGGAAAAACAGAAAAACCGGTTGTCACGAATACGCTTGTGTACGGAAACCTTACCATCGACAAACTGGCTCATAAAGCTTTTTACCGCGACGAAGATTTGGGGCTTGCCAACAGGGAGTATGAAGTATTATTGTATCTTGCTACCAATGCGGGAAAAGAAATTACATTCGAAGAACTTGGCACCGCTTTATTTGGTTCATATCTTGAATCTGACAGACGCTCGGTAATGGTTAATGTAAGCAGACTCCGCAAAAAAATGAATATAGATTTCGAACTTGAAAATATGATTGAGACTGTATGGTCCGTAGGGTATAAATTTATCGGGAAATAATGACCTTTAAGTGATGTGTATATTGACAAAGGGGACGAATGTACTATGAAAAAAAATGAGTTTCATACACCTGTAATTGAAAACAAAACAATTGAAGAATTATCTGCTGAACTTTTGATAAAATCAAAACAATTAAGTGATGCCAATCTCAATTTACAAATGGAGCAAAAAGAGCGTAAAGAAATGTTGTCTAATATTTCCCATGATTTGAGAGCCCCTATTACCGCAATACGAAATGCTATTGACTATCTTAACTCAGGACATACTACAGATATTAATGATTATATTTCGTTTGTTAAACTTATTGACCGCAGAACTAAAACCCTTGAAAACCTTATTCACGATATGTACTATCTGTTTTGCGTAGAGGATGATTCTAAAGAGCTTGATTATCAGATTGTTCCGGCATTTCCATTTTTAGAAGAATACTACTATGACGCTTTAGCTGACAGCAAATATGATAACAAAGTTCTTGAACTGGACATCCCTGATACTCTTGAATGCAATATCAGAATTGATGTCCAAAAAATGATACGTGTTCTTGACAATTTATTTACAAATGCCGCCAAATACTCTAACGACGGAGCCATGATTACACTTAAAGCCTGCTTAAATAATACTAACGAACGCCTTTTGATATGTGTTGAAGATACAGGCATTGGCATTCCAAAAGATTCTTTGCCCCACATTTTTAACAGGACTTATACTGTGTGTGATGCCCGCACTCCTGAAGGCGTTACAGGCAGCGGACTCGGACTTTCAATCGTTAAAGCAATCGTAGAACGCATGGATGGATTAATCACATGTGAAAGCACCGAAGGAAAAGGAAGCACATTTTGCATAGAGTTGCCTGTAATTTAGTGAATACGGCTTTTTTTCACAACAGAAAACGCTGCATTTACCACTTCATCTGTTGTGTCACCATTTTGCGGTCTTCCGATACAGTATACCGGCATTGCCGACGCTGCTTCTAAGCATTTCTGACCAATATGCGGAGCATATCTGTCGTTCCCAAGAAGTTTCCGTAAAAATAGATTTCCGGCACATATATGAAACTTATCAAGTCCCTCAGCTTCATTAACCGTCACTTCATCATTCTGAGTAACATACAAGTATATTAATGCCTTAACAGGCACCGTTTCCTCCTGAAACAGCTCCCTGCATGGCGCAAGAAACTTATCCTTATATTCATTGATATATATCAGTTCATCCGGATTATATCCTTTTTCTTCAACCACATTACGACATAATTTCTGATATGGAAATGCAGATTTTGCAATCACTCTTCTTTCGTTATCAGCTGAATTCTCACAGGTTTCGATAAGAGCCATATCGTCAGCCATTAGTTTGTATCCATTTTCTAAAAATACAGTAGCAAGTGTTGACTTTCCCGAACCGCTTTCACCGGCTATAAGCACAGCCTCGCCATTACATGCTAACGCGCTGCAATGAATTGCAAGCATATTTCGTTGCATGGCAATCATCGACATCCCAAAGCCAAGAATATAGCTTTGTAAATATCTGACAATGCCCTCCGGCTTTAGTTTATATGTAATTCTTTTCCCGTCACAAACATATAAAAAACAAGTTTTATTAACAAGATAACTTTTATCCGGTAAAAATTCGTATGCCTTTTCTTTAGATTTCGTAACAATATCGGACGGAATATTACCCTCAAATATCTCTATATCACAGGTCACGTTATTATCTGCCAAACCGGCATCATATACTATCAATTGCGGGAATTCCATATCAGTTGCCATTATCATGTCATATAATTTATAATAATTCATGTCAAACTCCTATCAAATGTGTAATATTTCTTTACATTTCAATTAATTCGTACTATATTATACAATATAAGTGTAAATATTAGAATACGGAAGGGGTTACAATTATGAAAAAGTTTGTCAGAGCAGATATTATTGAACTGAGTTTATCCGAAACAGCACATGGATTTGGTAATGGAATCGGCAACGGAGTTGGTCATGGTTATGATAACGGTCCCGGAATGGGTCCCGGCAAAGGAAACGGATACGGACACAATAAGAATAAGAACAAGAACAACAATGATATATTTTTTGATGAATTTGGTAGTGATTTCGTAGACACTATGAGCTGATTTTTATTCATGTTATTGGGAAACGTATTTTACTTTTTGTATTATTTCATCTATAATTACATCGTGTACTATTTTGTACACGATGTTTTTTGTTTCTAAAAACATCTCAGCAAGCGAAGGACACACTTGACTTACAGTTTATTTAACCGGGGGAGGATATATAACTATGTCGGCAATTTGGGGACACATTTCATTTTCTACCAATGATAACAGTGCTGAACTTGATAAACTTAACAAAGATATTTTATCTCACTACAGTACCAACTGTGTAATTGACCGTTTTCATTCGATAACCACACCACATTTTTTCTTCGGCTGCGGAATACAACATTTTACTGCAGAATCACCCAACGAAGTTCTTCCTTATCATAATGAGATTAAAGGATATTATCTGACTTGCGATTGTGTACTTGATAATAGGGAAGAATTGTTAGAAACCTTATCGATAAATGATGCAGCTGCTCCTGATGGTACGCTGGTTGCACTTTCCTATGAACGCTGGGGAATAGAATGCGTTAAACACCTAAGAGGTTTATTCAGCATCGCTATATATGATACCAACAGCAATACATTATATCTTGCCACCGACCCTGTTGCCGCAAGATGCCTTTATTATAATATGAATGATAACGGAATATCATTTTCCACCCTGTTAACCCCTCTTCGAATAATCGATAACTCAATAAAAATAAACGATTTGTACATAAAAGATTATCTCACTGCTCCCGGGCTTATGCCAAATGTTATATCAACAGCAACCCCGTATGAAGATATATATTTGATTAATCCCGGCACATATTTAAGCGTAACAGACGGTAAAATAAACGAACATTCCTACTGGAAACCGGATATGTCAGAAAATGTATGTAATTGCAAAACTCCGGATGAATACAGCAAATATTTCAGAGAATTATATGAACAATGTGTCGAAGATGCCATCCGTACAGATGGAGAAATAGCTATAGCAATGAGCAGCGGTCTTGATTCAGCAACAGTAGGTGCTATTGCTGCTACCAAACTTCAAAAAAATAATAAAAACCTCCATTCATATACGTACGTTCCGTATGAAGATACTCCGCCGGACAAAAATCATAACAATGTACACAACGAAACTGAAGATGTTAAGAAAATACTTACAATGTATCCTAACATTGTACCTAAGTTTCTTAATAACAACGGAAAAAATTGCTGTATAGATCTTCCAAAAAGTATCAGGGTAATGGAAATTCCTTATAAAGCTTATGCAAATTTCCCTAATCTTATGGAAATATATCAAAATGCCCATAACAGTTCCTGTAAAGTCGTTCTTTGCGGACAAATGGGCAACCTTTCAGTTTCAAACGGTTATATAGATAATATTCTTTATGATTTATATGACAGTAAGCATTACATAACATTTCTTAAATATCTTAACAAATACAGCAAAACAGTTAAGGAAAGTCGTAAAGCGGCTTTAAAAGGATGTCTTAATTATTTCAGACACGCATCAAAAGAATACAAACGGCCACAGCCTGAATACACTCCGACTAATCCTTTCTTATCAGATTCTATTCTGGATAATTACAACCTACAGGAAAGATATGCATTCGGGAAAGTACCTCTCCTTGCATATTTACCAACACCTTCAAGACTGTACCATAAGTATATGAACGCTCCCGCACAATATACTTACCTTGGAACTCTTGACACTAAGGTAAGTCTTGCTTTTGGTATACTTCTTCGGGATCCGACTAAAGATATGCGAATGCTTAGTTTCTGCTATCATCTGCCATATAAATTATTTGCCTATAACGGCACCCCGCGATGGCTTGTCAGAAGTTCCTGCAAAGACTTATTACCGCAATCCCTTATCAATAACTGGATGCGATACGGAGTACAAAATTCTGACTGCGAAACCAGACTTATACGCGATTGGGATACCATTGCACCAACATTAAAAAAAGAGCTTTTGTCAGATGAACTTGCTGCTTACTACGATGCAGATAAAGTTAAAGAATTCTTAGACCGGGAACCAACACTTGAAAACATAGGAAAAGACATACTGTATATTATGTTCGGAAGTGTCCTGTATAACTTCATCGAGCATTCAAAAAGTGCTCACACTGTGACAAATGAAACTAACAAAAATGAAAATATTTAAAGGACATCTATCCCCAAAAAACAAAAAAGTAACAATCATGTTAGATTTCTTTACATATAAATCATTATCGTATATAGTATAGTCATAGCAAATAAATAAAAAAATTGAAAAGGGGTAACTAATTATGAAAACATGGAACACACCAGAAATTAAAGAATTAAACATTGAAGAAACAGCACACAATTGGATCGGTATTTACAAAGATGGTGGATATATCGGTGATGGCGAAGTATCAGGTCACCTTAGCTGGGAAAAGCCGGAAAACGGTTCAAACGAAGCAGCAGATCCTGAGAATCAGCTTAGCTAATTTGTAAATTACAAATTGAAAAATAAAATTTTCCTGCCAGTAGAGATTATCTGCTGGCAGTTTTTCTTTGTAATCACTTGTTATCGCATCTTTTCTGTTAATTATTTTTTCAGAGTGTGTGACGTTTCGCCTTTATTTTGGCTACTTATCTCCCATTTGGGGATAGTAGTTCAAAATAAAGGATATCAGAAACCCGTACATCAATCAGACACTTTCTTATTCTCAATCTTAATCTCTCTGTCGCAATACTTAAGAATACTCTTCCTATGTGTTATAACCAGGCAGGTTGGCTTTGGCTCCAATTTTCTAAGCCCATTGATAACCGACAGTTCCGTAGCCTCATCAAGTGCCGATGTTGCCTCGTCAAGAATTAAAAACGGCGCATTTCTTATAAATGCCCTTGCAATAGCAATTCGCTGAGCCTGTCCTTCTGAAAGACCGTGACCGCGCTCTCCGATGACAGTATCAATTCCGTTAGGCAATTCCATCACAAAATCATATCCCGAAGCAAGCTTCAACGCATTAATAAGTTCCTCCTCAGTTGCATCAAGTTTACCCATTCTGATATTTTCACGAATAGTACCACTAAACAACGTATTTCCCTGCGGCACATATGAAATAAACTCCCTTGTACCTGCATTACCCTTATTGCTTTCTCCCAGACTGTTATAAAATGTAACACCACCTTCAATGTTACTCATAAATGACATAATAACGCGTATAAGAGTTGTTTTTCCTATTCCGGATTCTCCGATAATTGCAACAAATTCTCCCGGCTTAATATCTAATGATACATCTTCTAACACCAGTTCATCCGTATATCCAAAAGACATATGGTCAACTTTAACACCTATATGTTCCTTGTTCATGTCAACAGGAAGCAATTCTTCATCGGGCATATTCTGCAATTCCATAACACGACCGGCTGATGCAAGAACAGATACCACCTTAGGAACCTGTTGCGCAAGCCCCATTACAGGTGCCTGAACCTGATTAACGAGCGTTAAAAACACTGACATTGTACCATATGTAATGGCATTAACGGATATTTGAACTGCTCCGTAAGCAAATGCGGCAATATATCCAAGCTGAAACGACATTGACATTGCGGTAGAAGTAGCAACACTCATTTTAGTTCTCTTAAAAAGCCAGAAAAAACGATTTTCACGAAGATCAACCAATCTGTTAGTGGAGTACTCTTCGTTGGTAAACGCTTTAACAATCAACAGATTCGCAAGACTTTCCTGCATAAAAGAACGATACGCAGCCTCTGATTCCTGTAACTTAACCTGAAGAACCTTAAGCTTCCTTCCGAATAAAAATGAAGCAACAGCCGCCACCGGCGCAACCAGCAACGCAAACACAGCCAAAAGCGGTGAGTAATAAAATAACGTAAAAAACACAAGTACAAGCTCCACTGCAAGCTGAATTATATTCGGAATCGTGCCGGTAACACCTTCCGCAATACTTCCCGCATCACTTGTAAGTCTCGTCATCAAATCTCCGGTATGATATTTTTTAACGTCCATCCAATGAGAATGAATTATCTTCTCGTATATTTGTTTCCTAATTCCAAAAGAAAAACGCTCATTTAACATAGTGCTAAACAGTGTTGAAAACACACCCAGCACCTGCATGACAATAACCATCAGAATATACACCACAATAAATGAAACAAACTCTTTGCCATCCGTCGCGTTATCAATAATAGTTTTCGTCACATGAACCATAACCAACGTCAGAACAGTCTGCAAAACGCTCACAAGCATCATAAGACTGATTCGCCCTATATATGGCTTAGTATAGCCCATCATCCATTTTAGATAACTGAGCTGATTACTTCTGTCTTTCCATAATGACTTTAATTTACCCATCGTTAATTATTCTCTCCGCTATTACTTACTTATTCAACACTCTCAATCCGAGATAAAACCAAGTTCCTGCATCTTCTTCAAAAATGACATAACAGACTCTTCACACTCTTCAATTGAAACTTCATATTCCCCCATAAGTTTATCAATAATATTTCCCGGTGTAGTCTCTTCCTGAAGCATATCCCAAATATCATTTCCAACACCCTTAATAAGGAAATACTTTCCGGAGTCAAAGTCAATCATAACCTTCTCTCCTGCAAGCTCCGTAACATTCAACTGCTTAATCATTTTCACAACCTTATTCTTGTCCATTTTATACCTTCTCCTTTACAAAAAATCTTATTATTATATTAAATGCAAAAGCATAATATACAAAAAAAATAATACAATATACTCCCATTCCCTTAAAAGTGATACCGGACGCATTCTTTATTTCTTCCGGTGGGCCGTCAGCTTATTCACATGGCATGGCTTTTGGCTGCGTCGGTACTTATCAAGCGTTCTTTGCTTGATTATGTACCGCTACGCTTGCCAACCAGCGAAAGCGGGCCATGCAAGTGAATAAGCTGATGGCACGCCGGTATAATAGCGGCGGGTATCACGCTCTAAACTTATCCACAACGGCATACTCTTCCCCATTGCCTCCGGTCACATACATGCGACCGCATCTTAGCCATGCATGGGCAACCATTTTCCCTTCATCCATACCGCAACCAAGGTACATAGTTGACTGAATACCTTTCCTTTTAAGGAGCTTCTGTGCGGTAAGGGCTCTTACAAGACACTTGCTTTCCCATGCGGTTTTATTACAAACATGATTGACACACATAGAAACCGCCTTTGCATAACGGTAATTCTCCATAGCTTCGTCATCCGGTGACTCCTCACCCTCAAAGCCCCATTTTTTGCGAAGCTTTTTTGTATCCATATGTAAAACCTGAAATCTGTATATAGCTGAATACCACCAACATAATAAACTTACACTTTTATATTCATTATAGCGAATAAAGCGTACTATGCTTTTTATAAACTTCATATGCTGACCTCCCTCCCTGTCAGTCACTTCCATATTATTTTAATAATCTGATTAACACCGTAAAATAATATTCAAGTCACTTATTTAGACGAGAACTTCAGTCCCATTTCCTTGTAAATATGCTGTCTCTTCTTAACGTCATCCATACCAATCTCATCTATCATCTTACGTTTCATACTTCCTTTTTTTCTCAGAATTCCTTCCACTCCTCTTACAAACCATGCCCACGGAAGAAGCCATGGTTTTTCTGCCAGATAAGGATAATATTCTGACATATAATAAAGTGGCGGAAAGAAATACCAGCGCTTTAACCGTCCTCTACTGAGAGTCTTACCGTTTTTTTCTTCATCTGCGAACTTATTCCATATTCCGTTCTCATCTTTTCCATATATTCCCGCATCTATCATATATAAAAATATTTCTGAATACAACGACTCAGTATCTTTGCCATCTATCCAATCAAAAGCCAGCTTCTCCATATGGCGTGTAAATGTGAGAATTCCGCATTCCTCAAGTTCTCTGTCAACATACTCTCTGTCAATACTGCTGCCGTAATGACCAAGATATACGTAGATATCAACCAAATGCCTTATTCCGCAACCTGTCTGGTAAAAGTGTTTCGCCATATGAGCCATCATGTATACATAAAAATCCTCTATCCCAAATTCATGAGTCACCTTGTGCCCCTTGGCAACATGAGTCTTTGAAAAATTGTCAAAATATCTGTTCTGATTCTTATCAACTGTTTTATCGTACATGGCACGATGAGCCTCAACAACCATAAACGGCTTTTTAACATATATGTCATGATGCTTTATTGACTCTTTTAAAACATATCCGCAATCCAACAGAACCGTAACAGCCCTGTCCATATCATTCTCTGCTATCAAAATATCCAAATCGCTCATTTCTCTCATTTCGGGAGACGGATATATCAACCTTAAGATTGCCCCTTTCATAGGCTGATTAACAATCTGTTCTTCCTCAAATTTGGCATCAAGTACTTTTACTTCCTGAAGCTGCATGGATGCTTTTAACATAGAACGAAGTACAATACCTCTCAACTTATCTCTTTCACTATCAGATATATTATCAACGTTCACAAGTGCAGACAACAATATACAATTCATGTGACTCTTTGCAGCAATAGACACAATCTCATCAACAGAAACACCTTCCGGTAAGTTAGGAGCTTTCTCTCCTTTTAGACTTGCCCTTACTAAGGCTGCCAAATATTTGTCTACGTTCCTCATGTAACATTTACCTCCCAAAAATACATTTTTTCATCCGGTTATCTACGAATCATACCTTTTATTCCACCTATAACTTTCCTATATACGCTATGAATACCTATCGCCTTTTTTAATCCCATGTGACAGAAATTGAATTTTAATAAACCGGTCACTTTGTCCCTCGGTTCACTATGCTCCAACGTTTTATTAGCTGCGAGAATCGTAGTATATTCTACATCAAACAACTTCAACCCTTTTATATTGTCGATAAGTTCCTGTCCCTTCTCGGAATGAACCATAACAGACGAAATCCCATTCGCATTCCAGTATTCATCGTTCTTCGTAGCACCCCAAAAATCTCCAACAGTAATATCGGCTACTTTTCCCTTACCCTTATATAAACACTTATAACATGATTCTCTCAAATATACAGCAAAAGCTTTCCCATAATTTGTTTCATAAAACTTTTCCAGCAGCACATCACCATTTTCAAATTGAAGCTTAATATGCGGTACCCTCCAGCCATTATCTTTACTTCTTACAGACATTTTTACCAATCTGCTGTTATGTTCTTTCTCCTGCTGTCTGATATACTGCTCGACAACTTTGTAAGTTGTGGTTCCGTGACATATAATTTCACAAGTGAACAGGTTATCATATGATTTATTCAAAAATGCTTTTACGGCACCTATCTCGCATGGTGTTCCGGTGTACAAAACCTTTTGACCGGCATCTAACGCCTGTTTGACTTCCTTATATATTTGCCCTTTATTACTCTGCATATATTTAGAATCTCTTATATTATTCAGTTCTTCTACGGTAGACACCTTAACAGTTACTGCTTTAGTATACGCATCACTGTATGCCACACCAAATACGACTCCGCCTTCACTCAGAATATACTCTGCTATGGCAGTTGCTGCCCCACCGGAAGCTGAACCGGACAATTTTTCATCATCGGTTATGTACCCTGCGTAACACGCCACGTTATGAGTGTCAATCTTTAACTTATCGTGTATTGCAACCGGACAGTGATTAACACAACTTTTGCAATTAACACATTTACCGGAATCTATCACGGGATATAAAAATCCATCCTTAGTCTCCGTCATGGTTATTGCGCCGGTTTTACATACATTTTCACAAACACCGCAACCGCAGCATTGGGTCATATCATTAAGAACATTTGAATTCATTATAGCCATCTACCCCATCTTCTTTTTAATAACAGCCACTATGTTAAAACTCCTATCCGCCCAAATGAAACTAATAACAGCAAGTATCAGACCCAGAATCAGACGAATCACAAAATAATCCTGTATCAACAGTGTAACAGCAGCAATTACCAATACGCCTGCACATATTCCAAACAATTGCAAAATTGAGAACAGACTTTTTCCGTGTATCTTTGCCGCAATGATAAAATGGAACAAAAAGTATAGAAAATAAGTAATCAGCGTAGTGTACGCAGCCGCAATATATCCATATTCAGCAATACAGAACCAGTTAAGTACCACATTAAGTACTGCAGCCATAATTGTGGCAACTGCAATCAACTCCGTCCGTTCATAATAATATTCTATCATTACAGGCAGGGTGTACATAAATGCAAAGAATCCTCCAACTATAACCGGTATCGTACAATCCACCGAATCCCAGTACTCCCTTGCTCCCAGAATCTTAATTACTTCCGGTGTTGCAATAACAACAAGAGAAGTAAACAAACCCATTCCAAGTGCATACTTTGTTCCCTGCTTACGTATTGAATCATAGTCTTTTTTATCCATCTTTTCATACAGCCACGGTTTCCACACATTATCAAGGGAACTGGCAACCACTCTAACAAGAGAATTGACTGTATATGAAAAATTGTATAAGCCCGCCTGTGCAGAACCAATCATTTCATTAATCATAATTCTGTCAAATGAAGACAAAACAATCTGAGAAATACCATGGGGTATTATCGGAATACTGTATCGTAACCCGTATGAAAAATAATTCTTCTTAAATGCAGGCTTACTTTTCTTATAAAAATAATACACAATAAATATACCGATTATAATCTCCGGTGTGGCAACACCAATTATTCTTCCAAGCAGTCTTGAATCATAAAATACCGTAAGCAACAACGCAATTGATAATACCATATTGGAAATAGCATTAATCGATGTCATAGTCAAAAACGATTTTACCTGATAATTTAGACTGACGTACACATTGAAAAACTGGAACATGGATGTTCCAAAACAATGCAGTATCATTATGTTAACCACAGGCCTGCTAAAATCGAAAAAGCTTCCGTAACAGTCATAAAAAACATTAGCCAGTATCAGCCAGAGAAATGTACATATTCCGGTAAAAGTAATTAAAAACGATACATATTCATTAAACTTTTCTTTGTATTTATACTTTGCATTGTTGAGACTTGAATGCAATGCCAAACCGATAAAT
>SVEK01000057.1 GCA_015057405.1 Lachnospiraceae bacterium | reverse complement strand
GATCCGTAGAAATAACTTCCATTATCCCCTGACGAATTCCGTCTATCAATGCTTCAACATCTTCTTTGGCTCTAAGTGGCGGATTCATTTTATAATTAGCATCATCCTCGGTAATGTCTTCATCTGTCAAAGTAAAATGATGCGGACAAACTTCAGCCGATACAGGAAGTCCTGCATCTTTTGCATCTTTCACAAGTTTTACCGAATCCTTAGTTGAACAATGACATAAATGAAGCTTAGCACCGGTTTCGCCGGCGAGCATTATATCTCTTGCAGTTATAATATCTTCAACTGCGTTGGTAATTCCGTTAAGTCCAAGCATATCAGCACACTTACCGGCATTCATTACGCCCCCGCGCACAAGATTGATATCTTCACAATGAGCAAATACAACAATTCCTTTGTCCTTAGCAATCTTCATTGCTTCACTGTATAATCCGGAATTCATAACAGACTTACCATCTTCGCTTATAGCCTTCATTCCCATATCTGCCATAGTTTCTATGTCAGCAAGAACTTCTCCCTGTTGGTTTACCGTAACAGCACCTACAGGATATACATTAACACATGCGTCTTTCTGAATAATGTCCATCAACAACGAATAATTATCTGCACTATCTATTACCGGCTTTGTATTAGGCATGCAAAATACAGAAGTATACCCGCCTGCTGCCGCCGCCATACTTCCGGTCTTAACAGTCTCCTTATGTGTAAGTCCCGGCTCTCTAAAGTGTACATGCAAATCAACAAATCCCGGCATAACGTACAAACCACTTGCATCAATAACCTCATCTGCATCTGCATATGAATTATTAACACTGCAGCTGACCTCATCAGTATCTGAACATAAATAACCACAGCTGCGTCTAAACACATCTGCGATTACGCCATCCTCTACCAATATATCGTACAATCCAAATCTCTCTGCTGAAGGATCTACAAGGCATCCATTCTTAATCAAAAGTTTCATTATGTGTAATCACCCCTTCATTCCTAATTATAAAGGCTAAGTATAAATCACGCAAGCATGATTACACTCAGCCTATTATAACTACATTTACATTTAATAATTAATAATTATTCACCAATCAATCACAAAATATGTTGTATTGCTTTTATGGCAACAGTCTTTCTTACTTTGCTGTAATTCTGCCCTGTGCCTTAAGAAGCTCAGCAATAAGAACAGCTCCGCCTGCTGCACCTCTTACAGTGTTATGTGATAAACCAACAAACTTATAATCAAAAATAATATCTTCACGAAGTCTGCCAAGAGTCACACCCATTCCATTCTCATAATCCACATCAAGAGAAACTTGCGGTCTGTTATCTTCTTCCATGTAACGGATGAAATTCTTAGGAGCACTTGGAAGTTCAAGCTCCTGAGGAATACCCTTAAAGTTTCTCCAAGCTTCAATAATCTGCTCCTTAGTAGGCTTTTTCTCAAATGTTACAAATACAGTAGCAGTATGACCGTTAAGAACAGGAACTCTTATACACTGACTTGTAATAACAGGAAGTTGTGCTTTAACAATTATTCCGTCCTGAACAGTTCCCCATATACGAAGAGGCTCCTGCTCACTCTTTTCTTCCTCACCACCGATATAAGGAATAATATTGCCCTCCATTTCAGGCCAATCCTTAAATGTCTTGCCTGCACCTGATATAGCCTGATATGTTGAAGCAACAACTTTAAGCGGCTTATATTCACGAAGTGCATGAAGCGCCGGTGTATAACTCTGAATAGAACAATTAGGTTTAACTACTATAAATCCTCTTGTTGTACCAAGTCTCTTCTGCTGATCATCAATTATACAAAGATGCTCAGGATTGAGTTCCGGCACTACCATAGGAACATCAGGAGTCCATCTGTGTGCGCTGTTGTTAGATACAACAGGAGTTTCTGTTTTAGCATATGCCTCTTCAATAGCTTTAATCTCATCTTTAGTCATATCTACGGCACTAAATACAAAATCAACCTGACTGCTAACTTTCTCAACATCATTAACATCATTAACAATTATATTTTTTACTGCCTCCGGCATAGGGGTTGTCATTTTCCATCTTCCACCAACAGCTTCCTCATAGGTCTTGCCGGCACTTCTTGGACTTGCAGCTATACATACTACCTCAAACCAAGGATGGTTCTCAAGCAAAGAAATAAATCTCTGACCAACCATTCCCGTACCACCCAGGATACCAACTCTTAACTTATCACTCATTTTCATATCCTCCAAACTTTATATTTCTCATAATACAATGACCTATTTTACAACAAAAGCTATAAGATTGAAATACCTAATTTATGAAATTTCGATTTTTTATGGGGTTTTCTATTAAGAAAATAGAAATTCTTCAAAAAGAAACTCCATATTATCCTCTGAATGTTCAATCTCTTTGGCATATTTCCAGGCAACTTCTATCCTGTCCGTCACACTAAATTTATAATTGTTATTAATCCATCTTACGTAATCAAGGCAATGAATCGCCTTTGCTGAAAACAACGCAAACTTTATTTTAGAACTGATATTATTATCATAATATGCTCTGATTACATATCGGAACAGAAAATATGATATTATCTTACAGTGCCATCTGTCATATCCGGTTTCATTTCCGGTATCGGAATCGGATTTTTTCAAGCCGGAGTTAAATCTGTCCCACTGATTTTCATTATACAGTTTGAAAAATGATTTAACTTCATCCATCCATTCAGAATCCAACACCTCTATGCCTTCTAAAGTTTTGATAATATCAATCCCCATAAAATCCGTCACAGACACACTGTCTTCATTATTGATACCATAACCCATATCATCTGAAATTACCGAAACCTTACATTTCTTAATTTGCCTGCATAATTTTCGTATCTTATTATAATCCGACTCATTCCACAAAGTCTGTAATCTGTCCATAAAATGCATAACAATACGCATTTTATCCTGCCACGACACAAATTTTGTTTCGGACGTTTTAGAATCTGCAACTATGTCATTCTGCATAAATTCAATAAGACAGTCCCTGATATATATCAAAGTCTCCAGCTTCTTTTGGTCAGTCAGGCTTAAGCGTTCTCCGGAAATCTCTTTCACTTTCCGTCGCTTATAGGATATCCGGTCTGTATCTTCGAATATAAGTCTTGATACTTCCGGACAAGACATGCCTACATCCGTCTGTTCATAATCTCCGATGATTTCATGATTTCTGGGATACTCCGTGCATACGTTGCACAAACTCAGCTCACCCAGTTCTATATATATATCACACAAATTATCATTGTTAAAAAACGGACATCTTCCATTATCCTGCAATACAAATGAATTATCCTCACCATTCATCATTGCTCTTAGTCTGTCACCGAAAGAACCTTCTACACTTTTATAATACTCATACGTATCTTCATCAATATCAAGTTCCCATCCGGCGCAACAACTGTCCGGGCACGTCCCGCCCACACACTTAAACTTTGTATAATACAAAGGATACTCCTGTATCATATAAAACGCTCCCACATACCCAAAAGTATTAGTTTCTCGCGAAATTACTTAACTTTTACCTTTACTATCTTCTTAAATCCATTATAAGTTACGGTTATTTTGGCCGTTCCTTTTTTCACTCCGACAATAACACCCTTTGAATTAACTTTAACAATTTTCTTGGAAGAAGACTTAAATTTAACTTTCTTTTTAGGTGATACAGTAACCTTAATCTTAGCTTTCTTACCCTTCTTAACTGTTATATTAAGTTTAGCAATCTTAAACTTAGCATTCACTACCGTAATATTACATTTTGCACTAACTCCGCCAATAGTAGCAGTTATTGTTGCTTTTCCTGCTGACTTTGATGTAACAACACCTTTACTGTTAACTGTTGCAACTTTGGAATTTGAAGAAGTCCATACAATTGCCTCATTACTGCCTGTAGCTTCCGCTTTAAGAGTTAACTTATCTCCATTTTTCAACAACTTAGCAGATGTAGCCGACATAGTAATTGCAATCTGCGTAGTAATCGGAGCCGGGGTTGCCACAACCTGTGGAACAGGTGTTGCTGATACAGCAGCACCAACCGTTACTTTATATGTAGCCGTCTTGCCCACATAGTTAACCGTAACTGTCACCTCTCCCGCTACGGAAGTATCCGCAGTTAACGTATAATCACTTACTGCCAAAGTCTGTCCGTCAAATGTTGTAGCAGTTACAACAAGACCTTCCTTTGAAATTGCCTCTCCGACACCGTAATTCTTCTTTGCAGCAGATGCATCAACTGAAATCTTATCAATTGTTCTGTTCTTTTCTGCAACCCATTCCATAATACTGACACGATTATTATTCTCATCCACATAGTATTCATGATTATTAAATACATGAATCCATCCTGCCTCATGTCCGCCATATGTATCATTATTCCAAGTCATATCACCCGGAACCGTGTTTTCTATTTCACTATCAACATAATACACAACAGGTTCATCACTTGCCGGCGTGAAAAACTCATATCTGCAGGCAAGATCACCGGCATTGTTAGCCTTCATAACCGCACATCTTGCAACAGTACTTCCTGCATCTACAAGTTTCTGATAAGATGCGAATGTATACGGATCCATTGCGCAGGTTCCGTCCTTCTCACTACAACTAATCCAGATAGGAAGATTCTTAAGCTTTTCTGCATCTTCCGCTGTAAACGCATATGCCTGACTGCAAAGGAAAGCAGCAGCAAACTTGTCCGGATAATTAATTATCATACGGCTGGCCATAAATCCACCCATTGAAAGACCACCAATATATATTCTGTCTGTATCAATATCAGGATTTTCACTAATAACAGAATCTATAAGACTTGTAAGAACCTGAAGATATTTGGACTCACCGGTAAATCCGTCTGTCGGCCACTGATCCGGAGATTGCGGAAGAAGAACGTAAGCACTTCCACCCATAATATCCTGAATCTCTTTTTCAGCAAAATATTCTTCCTGATAAGCATACATCTGAACACCCTGGTTTTTAAGTGTACGTCCGCCACCTTCACCCATTCCGTGGAAGAAAATGATGAGAGGCTTTTTAGCCGCATCACTTTTTGGTGCATAAAAGGCATAATCAACAAAATTATAATCAGCATTTTCTATTGTATTATCTGTATATCTTGCAAGCATAAATTCATCACACACAAGATTAACAACATCATTTTGAACAAGCTCACCAATTTTCTCACAAGTTACAGTGTATCTTGGTGTAAGCGGTGTATAATAATTAGCATAATTATATGAACCGGTATGAGCTGCCTGTACATTTTTGCCGTATTCAAGCTCAACAACTATGTAATCACTATCTTCAACCTTATTTCCCTCTGTATCAACAGGATAAGCATCAATTACCTTACGGTCTCCTGCTGTATCATTTTTATATGCCTGCTGACTGTAGTGCTCAGCATAAACAGAAAAATCACCGCCTGAAATATCTGCCTTATTAAAGCTTGCACTTGAATGAATAAGAAGTCTTGTAACATCTTTACCCCATTCAAACGGTTCCGCAATAACATTAAACTCTCCTTCCGCCGGAAGTTCAGTTGTTGATGAAGTAACTTCTTTTCTCATAGATGCTTTTGTCATGTCGACAACCCCCATTGTCAGCAAAACACTCATTACCATAAGCAATGCCGTCTTTAGTAACCCCTTACTCTTAACACTTAACATAATAATATACTCTCCTCTCATTTTTCACTAACGAAAACGGTACTAACGAACATCATATCGTATACTGCTATATTCTGTTTTCTTCATCATAGGCATTCTTCAGTTTTAGCAGCGCGCGTTTTTCAATACGGCTCACATAACTTCTGCTGATACCCATCATATCTGCAATTTCTCTCTGGGTAAATTCCTTTCCACCATCAGGTATGCCGTATCTGAGATATATTATCTCTTTCTCTCTGTCCGTCAACAGTTTTCCGATGTACACATATAATTTGGAAATATTCTCATCATGGTTAATCTGCTCAATAATATCATCATCAACAGCTTCAATAACATCCAATAGACTTATCTCATTGCCCTCTTTATCAGAACCGATTGGTTCATTGAGATATACTTCTCTGGATTGTTTTTTTTCACTTCGAAAAAGCATAAGCAGCTCATTGTCAATACACCGTGACGCATAAGTTGCAAGTCTTATACCCTTGTCAATATTAAAGCTATCGACAGCCTTTATAAGACCTATTGTTCCGATGGATATCATATCCTCCTGATTACACTCACTGGAGTTATATTTCTTAACAATATATGCAACAAGTCTTAGATTACGTTCAATAAGAATATTTCTTGCTTCAATGTCTCCTGCCCTGCATTTTATCAGATATTCTCGTTCCTCATTCGCATTAAGAGGTTTTGGAAATGATTTCAATCAGACCAGCACTCCGGCAAAAAGCAGTTAATATTAACTTATGAACAAAAGACCAAATTAGTGCCTTTCCTTCTAAGTATAAATTCAAATATTAAAGGTGTCAATTCATTTCCTATTATGACACAATACTATTATGCAACAAAACTTACGGAACAAAAACAGATTTTACAATACCGCTTTTACCTGATAGGAATAATAGTTCTGAAATTACATCCGAAACATCTTCGTATCGTAGCTGTGCATCCTCATATGTACATCTCATAATTATACTATCCAGTCTCCGTTTTATCCTTCTGTTGCTTATATGCCCGATAATTTGTTTAAGCAGAATCCCCACACTGAATATGTCGGTCCTTTCGTCAATTACGGCATTATTGTCAAACTGTTCAGGTGCTGCATAACTTAAGGTTCCGTATTGCGTTTTGAAACTCTCTTCATTGCCGGATACCGCCGTTCCGTAATCAATGAGTACAATCCTTCCTGTCCGTGAAACAATAATATTCTCAGGCTTAATATCACAATGAAACACCGGGACACTACAACTATGCATATAAACAAGTATATGGCACAATCCAACAATAATATCAACATAATCCGTCCATACGTACTTATTATCTTTAAGAATGTTCGAAAGATTATTCCCGTCAATATGTTCCATTACAATATAATCCATGTTCGAAACAGTTCCGTATTCATATACTTTTGGCACACCGTTATGACTTAACAGACTAAGAATTCTGTATTCGTTGGCAAGAGCACACATTACACTTTTATTGTTATGATTACAGGTTTTAACAATAACATACTTATCTTCAACTGAATCAACCGCAAGATATACCTCGGACATACCTCCGGCATCAAAATATTGAACAATATGATATCTTCCCAAAATAATATCCTGTATACTCTCACCCCTTTTCGGTGCTGTTGCAACAAATAACCGAAATTGTGCGTTCCTGTACAATACACCTCCTGCGATATATACGTTCTACACATTTTAAAATTTCAGCACAACCAATCGTATGTCTGCCTCTGCGCACTTCTTTATAACGTTCTCTAATATAAGCACTTGTATACCAAAAGAACACCTTATCAATATCATTCCCGGTACTTATAATAAATGTGTCACCGTACTTTGCTCTTCCAAAAGATGCTACGTAATACATTCCGCTTTTTTTCCAACGCTGACGGCCAGAACTTTTACAACATACGGAAACCCGCCCTTTATGACACTTTATTGCAATACCTGCACCTATTGTATATAATTTATATCTGTTGCCTGCCATCAAAAAAACGCACATAGCAGCCGGCGGCAAACAATCGGAATAGCTTGTTTTGCTAATAATATCAGTAACTTTACGACACAAATACTTAAAACCAACTATCTTACATCCCATACAAAATTCTCTGTCCATCCATGCCTTAATTGTCTCTATAATCCTGCTTCCCACATCAGTCTTCATAGACAACGTATCGTAACTACTACAAATTATTACTATAGTTATCTGTTTTTTGCCATCATAATATGAAAAAGACCATCCTGTATGCTGCTTACAGGAATCATCACACATAACTCCTACCGCCTTAATATCAGCAGTTAAATACATATTCTTCATCAGCAAACCTTATTACATCTCCCGAAATAATTTCCTTGGGAGTATGTCCTTCTATCATTTCACCATTGACATAAGTATGATTAAGAGAATCTTCGTCCGTCACAAAACACATGCCATGTTTAATCATGATTTCAGCATGAACTCTGCTGACAGCAGCATTGTCAGTAATTCTGTAATCTGCGTACCGCTCTTCTTTACCGATTCTGAAAACCTGCTTATCAATCCCTATCACCTCGCCCGTAGACACCCTTGTCAAATAGGGAATATCTTTACCTGCAGGATTAAGTGCAAGCAACACAGTATCTTCCGTTACACTATCACTATCCCCCTTTGAATTATCCCGTATAGCATCTTTTCCCACCACATATTCATAGGAATCATTGTTTAGATCATAATTGTCATATACCATGGGAATATCTATAGGCGTATCATAATAATCATTATCATTATTATAGCCAAATATCCCGTGAAACATCTTTGACACTGCGCTTACAATGCGGTTTTTTTTGGTTTCAGATTTAACCGGATTATCGTACAATTCACCGGATTTTATATCATCATTATATACAGGCTCTTCGCTTAAAGGCTTCTTTGACATAACATCATCCCCTAAGGACTTATTGTCCCACGCAATTGAAAAACGCATTTCTTCCACATCCGGATAATGTCTGTAACACTCTATATCCAGCTTATCAATAAGGCTTACAAATCCCGATATAGAAAAATCCTGTTCACAATTTAGTGCGTTAAGAAACTCTGTAACATACGAGTTATCCTGCTCCACAATAAATCTTGAAGAAATAATTACATTCCTGAAAAGTATCCTAAGCTTTTCATTAATATCACTGCTTTTTCCATCTTGCAAAACCGGCAGCAGTATCATGGATACCATAAAGGGATTGTTCTTAACGAAAACACGCGACATATCAAAAATAAGCATACTACTGTCAAGAAGATACATCTCTGCATTACGAACAACATTGATAATTCCTCGAAAGAGTCCTAAAAGTCTCTTCTTAGACATGCTTGCATCAAGATATGACTGCAGAGGCATAAACGAACGGATATCGTAACTAATCTCTTCAATTCCGTTCTTTCCACTAGAGATAACAGGCAACAGTCCGTCCACTTCATTATCATGAAGCATTTCAAAATTAAAACGGTCAATATACTCATCAACCTGCAGACGATACACAAGCCTTTTATCAAGACCATCATTTTCGAAACAAAAACCTGACAATAAACATCTTCCTTCCTGAAATTATGTACATACATAATTCGGAAAGAACAAAAATAAAACAACCATGTATTACATGAAATTATATCAACTGTAATACATGGTGTCAAGACATTAAATATATGTTTTTTAGGTTTTATGCTTTTTAAGTTTTATGTTATCAACTTCGTATGTTTATTGATTACTGAATATCAAACTCAATCATATCAGGATATGTAAAATCATTATATTCCTCACTTATCCTGACAAAATATTCTCCAAGATCTTCTCCCACATTCGTTTTCAAATCATTAAGGTTTTCTTCCGTAAGTTTGTTATAAGTAACCGGATACTCTTCTCCCGGTCCTATATTTTTCCACGGAAACAACTGAATCGGTCTGTTCATTCCTATGAAAGTGTTATTTTTTATTGATATATTTTTAACTCCGCTTGCCATTATTCCTCTGGAGCTGTCTGTACCATCCGGATTAACTCCGTCAATAATAACATTTTCTATGAGTGAATTACTCCAATTTATTATTCTTATAGGAGCATCCCACTTCATGTCGGTTATTTTGCAATTGCGAACGGTAATATTATCGTGATATACCTGTTTACCGCCTTTAACACTGTATTTATGCGTTCCGATTGCACGTCCCATGTTAGAGAATTTACAATTTTCGATAAGCACATTCTCATTAGGTGTTTTA
>SVEK01000056.1 GCA_015057405.1 Lachnospiraceae bacterium | reverse complement strand
CAAAGTTAGAAGTTGAAGAACAGATTGAACATGCAATAATGTTTTACAATGTGGTAAAAGAATATCTGGAAAATAAAATCGACTTCATTGCAAAATAATAAAAGGAGATATCCCCACAAAATGTGAAGATATCTCCTTTTTAACGTTCC
This sequence comes from Lachnospiraceae bacterium, assembly GCA_015057405.1. Classification (GTDB taxonomy): domain Bacteria; phylum Bacillota; class Clostridia; order Lachnospirales; family Lachnospiraceae; genus V9D3004. Next base: position 9,931 of record SVEK01000056.1, on the reverse strand, counting down.
CTGCGAGAATCGAACTCACAACTGACGCTTAGGAGGCGTCTGTTATATCCATTTAACTAAGGGAACAAAATGTAACAATGGTAATATTATCATTATAGTTCGGTAAAGTCAATAGTGCCCTGAAGCCATATGTTACCTTTGAATCGTCTGCCTATCATAGGTTCACCCATAAGGTCGTTGGCATTGATGTATACCGGAAAGATTAGGCCGTTGCAGTTGATAGTCAGGCGGTAGAGCTGCTCATTGGTTAATGAGTTGTGGAAAGTGTTCCAGTTGATTATTGTGCCGAGTATTGTGTAATTATCTGATTCTGAGCCGAATGGAATAAAGGAACTGTTGACGATTGTGTATATGTCCTCAACTTTGGAACGTCGGGTCACCATGGCGTAATCATCAAGTTCTTCTATGGTAAGGCTGTCAATTGCATCCTGGTTGCCCATTTTGGCTTCGTGGATGAGTTTCCCGCGTCGTGCCTCGTCGGCGTTGTTCTTTCTTCGTTGGTTATTATCATATTTTATGCCAAGGAGAACAGAGCCTTTGGTGGACAGGGCGGAAAGGTTGATGTCAACAACTCGGCCTGTACCGTAGGAAATATTGCTTCGCATGTAATCAGAGATATTAAGCAGATAAAATATAAGTGATACCCCAAGGCGCATGTCATCGCACATGCCGGTGTAGCTGTCGGTATCGATTCGCTTGTTAATTGTAACGGATTCTTTTGACGAAACGGTTGTCCCGGTACAGTAAGGAAAATAGTGGTTCATATGGAAAAATCCCTTTTCGTCATATGAGCCGATTATTGATAAGCCGCAACTATCAGAGAACTCCTTTGTAAAATGTGCAAAGGTGGAATTATTGTTAATAGCAACCTTATTAATGCTATTCGGTGTAGTCATGACTACACCGAATAGCTTATCAAGTTCTATATGTGATTGGATATTACTAAAACCAATTGCTCTAAGATAGCTGTGCATTTGTTGTGGGTTCTCCTTAAAATGTTACATATAGCTCTTTAGTGCTTCTGCCTTGTTGGTATCTTCCCAAGGAAGATTAACGTCTGTTCTTCCAAAATGTCCGTAAGATGCAGTATTTTTATATATCGGACGGCGAAGATCAAGCATTTTAATGATTCCTGCCGGGCGAAGGTCAAACTCTTTTTTGATGATTTCAACGAGACGTTCGTTTGACAGTTTGCCGGTACCGAATGTGTCAATCATGATTGATGTAGGTTCGGCTACTCCGATGGCATATGAAAGCTGTATTTCACATTTGTCTGCAAGTCCTGCGGCAACGATGTTTTTGGCAACGTAACGGGCTGCGTAGGCAGCAGAACGGTCGACCTTGGTACAGTCTTTTCCGGAGAAAGCACCACCGCCGTGACGGGAATATCCGCCGTAAGTATCTACAATTATCTTACGTCCGGTAACACCACTGTCTCCGTTAGGTCCGCCGATAACAAATCTTCCGGTTGGATTGATGTAATATTTTGTAGAATCATCAACCATGTTCTTCGGAATGATTTCATCTATAACGTATTTGTGAATGTCTTCATGAATCTGTTCCTGAGTAACTTTTTCATCGTGCTGTGTTGAAATAACGATGGCATCTATACGGATAGGTGCGCCATTTTCATCATATTCAACAGTTACCTGACTCTTGCCGTCAGGTCTAAGATAAGGAAGAGTTCCGTTTTTTCGAACCTCAGAAAGTTTTTTTGTAAGTTTGTGTGCAATGTATATCGGATATGGCATATATTCCGGAGTTTCGTTGGACGCATAACCAAACATCATGCCCTGATCCCCTGCGCCGATGGCTCCGATGTAATCTTCAGATTCTGATTTTGCTTCCAGAGACTTATCGACTCCGAGAGCGATATCGGCTGACTGCTTATCAAGTGCAACAATAACTCCGCAAGTGTTGCAGTCAAAACCATATTCAGAATTATTATATCCAATTTCGTTAATTGTATCACGAACGATGTGTTGAATGTCTACGTTGGCGGATGTTGTAATCTCACCCATAACAAGAACCAGACCTGTTGTAATAGCTGTTTCGCATGCTACTCTGCTCATCGGATCTTGCTCCATAAGAGCATCAAGAACAGCATCTGATATCTGGTCGCATATTTTATCAGGATGTCCTTCCGTAACTGATTCGGAAGTGAATAGTCTTTTTTCCATGTTATTTTACCTCCATAAATATGGTGTTTAGCACAAATTCTGTTATGAGAATACATTATTTTATGAAAATCGTCAAGTAATAAGGAAGAATAAAAAAACACGTATGATTTAATGTGATGGTAAAGTTAAAAATAACCCCATTTTTACAAAATATATTAATTGTTTTAATAAATGTTTGATATTTTTTATAATGTGTATTATAATAGGTACATATATAGGGAAATGGGGCTTATAGTTGCTATTATGTAATGAATGAAGGATAGGTGGAAACAATGAACAGAATACTTATTATTGAAGACGAATTAGCTATTGCAGAACTTGAGAAAGACTATTTGGAACTTAGTGATTTCAAGATTGATGTTGAGACCGATGGGGAGAAGGGTGCAAAGAGAGCAATTGAAGAAGATTACGATTTACTTATTCTTGATCTTATGCTTCCGGGCATTGATGGATTTGATATATGTCGAAGAGTTCGAGAAAAGAAGGACATGTCAATTATCATGGTTTCTTCCAAGAATGACGATATAGACAAGATTCGTGGTCTTGGAATGGGCGCCGATGATTATATTACCAAGCCATTTAGTCCAAGTGAACTTGTTGCAAGAGTTAAGGCTCATTTATCAAGATACTCCAGACTGGTGGGAGGCAATGTATCTGATAATGAGTGTATCGAGATTCGCGGTATTAAGATTGATAAGACTGCAAGAAGAGTATTTGTTAATGGTGTAGAGGAGAGATTCACTACTAAGGAATTTGACTTGCTTACATTCCTTGCACAGAATCCGAATCATGTATTTACCAAGGAAGAACTCTTCCAGAAAATATGGGGTATGGAGTCAGTTGGAGATGTTGCAACTGTTACTGTTCATATCAAGAAGATTCGTGAGAAGGTTGAGGAAGATACATCTAAGCCACAGTATATTGAAACTATTTGGGGCGTAGGTTACCGCTTTAAGATGTAATATTACCGAAAAATAATTTCATATAATATGTTTTGAATTATTTACGTATTTTAGCTGCTCTAATTGTTGATACTATAGTTACTATGGAATCGCAAGAGGAGCAGTTTTTATGTCGGAAAAAGTTATGTCGGGAAAAGAATTATTAGGTAGGATAGTAGCGGTAGCCGGAATAGTGGCTGCAGTTTATGCATTGTTTGAGTATGTATTGCCCTTTGTGCTTCCGTTTTTGCTGGGTTATATCATTGCAGGGTGGCTTGAGCCGATTGTTAAGAAGTTTGTCAAAAAGACAGGACTTCCCTACAAAATAGGCGGGACGATAATATTTCTTATAATATTTGGTGTGATTCTGTCGGTTATGGTAATTATCGTAACGGTGTTGGCGGGACAGTTAAGAAATATGATATCCGGCATTCCATTTATAAGAGATCAGGCGAGAGATAGTGTTCAGAGCATATGTACCTATTGTGACGGTTGGTTTGGGATAAAAAGTGGAAGTATGTATAATATTGTTCAGGTAAGTTCTGAATATATTGGTAACAGTTTTATGAAAAATGTAGTGCCGGTAGTGACAAAGAGTGCATGGAATGTCTGCCTTTGGACAGGTTCGGCTGCTATATTGGTTGCATTTATTATTTTAAGCACATGGATGATAATTGAGGATTATGAATCAATACATTCTAAAATTAATAATACCGGAGTTGTCAGAGAATTGTTTCCGGTGATAGAACAGGTTCAATATACTGTCGGGGCTTATTTGAAGACTCAGGGAATAATAATTCTGATTATTATGGCGATTTGTTCGGTAGTATTGTACATTATCGGAAATCCTTACGGATTGCTCATCGGTTTGCTCATTGCAATTGTAGATTCGTTGCCTGTACTTGGGAGCGGTAGCATACTGATACCGTGGGCAATAATCAGATTTGTTCAGGGAGCGTACGTAGAGAGTGGTGTTCTGGTAGTTTTGTATCTGGTGTGTCTTATTGTGAGAGAAATACTGGAACCAAGGATTATGGGTCGCCGTACAGGGATAAGTCCTGTATATATGCTTGCATCATTTTATATAGGAATCAAGCTGTACGGAGTGACCGGAGTAATCCTTGGTCCCATTGGAATGGTTATTATCTTTTCGTTATGCAGACAATTCATAAAAGAATAATCAGGTAATCAAAATTATGACGGCGATTATTGCTGACTTTCATATGCTTCTTTAACTGCTTTTGCAAGCTGGTCGGCACAGGAAGTATTTTTGAAACCGCATATAACGCCACTGCATTTTTCTGTGATATAGTCTACAGTCATGCCGTCTACCAGACGTTTGATTGCTTTAAGATTGCCGTTACAACCTCCTGTGAACTCTACATTTGTAATAATATCTCCGTCAATATCAAAATCGATTTTTGTACTACATGTTCCTTTGGTTTTGTATGAATATCTCATGATGAATTCCTCCTAAAATAAATGGTTAGATTTGAAAAGTATTAATTTGGCGGCATATAAAACTGTACCAAAATGAATTATATCATAGTTTTAATATAATGCCAATGGCAGCAGATGCGGCAATGTAAAATATCGGATGCAATTTGAATATTCTGATTGCTGCAAATATTGCTGCACCTATCACGAGGTGCTGCCAGTTTATTATTTGCAAAATAGCCGGAAGGCTCCATGAAAAAGCTGCGTCGGTAATAAGTGTGTTTTTGGCTATCGAAAGACCCGCAGAAGCTACAAGGCCGGTTGAAGCAGGACGCAACCCGTAAAAAATGTTTTTGACGGTTTTCGATTCTTTGAACTTGTTCAGGAAACCTGAGATGACTTCAATAACAATTATTGAAGGTATAATAATTGATATAGTTGTGGTAATACCACCAAGGATTGCTCCGAAAAGTCCAAAAAATGAATATGCCGTGTGAAATCCAACATACGTGCTCATATTAATACCGATTGCTCCCGGAGTAGATTCGGAGATGGCTATCATGTTGGATATGTCATGAGTTGTAAACCACCCTGTTTTTTCTGCCAGTTCATATAAAAACGGAAGAGTAGCAAGTCCGCCGCCAACAGCAAATAATCCTATTTTGGAAAACTCGTAAAATAATTTCAGATATACTAACATCTTAATTTTGCTCCTTTCCCGTCACTTTGCCCAGCACATATCCTGCTATTCCTGCTGCTATTATAAGGAAGATTGCAGATATATCGGCAAGAAGTGATATAATAAATACGCCGAAAAATATGATAAGACAATATTTATCGATAACGGATTTTTTACCAAGCTTGATTACGGCATCAAGTATTAACGCACATACACATATTTTAATGCCGTTAAGAGCATGGCTTACAACTGTTAATGAAGCAAAGTTACTTATAAATGCGGCAATTATTGTTATGATAACAATAGAAGGAAATACCACACCCAAAGTAGCGAATATTCCTCCGAATATTCCTTTTATCCGATAGCCGATGAATGTAGCTGTGTTTACCGCTATGATTCCGGGCGTGCATTGACCAATTGCGAAATAGTCCATCAAGTCATCTTCACTGCACCAGTGATTTTTTTCCACAACTTCTTTCTGAAGCATCGGCAACATTGCGTATCCGCCGCCAAAGGTAAGAACTCCGATTTTGGAAAATGTCCAAAAAAGGTAAAACAATTCCTTCATGAATTATACCTCCTGGTAAAACTATTTTTGCTTCTATAGATTAACACTTGTTATAGATTGTGTACAGTAGTAAAATAAAACCGTCTGTATACGAAAAGAATTAATATATTTTGTTTCAAGGAGTAAAGAGTATGCTAATAAATGTGCCTCGGGATGCTGAGAATATAATAAAAATATTGAATGACAACGGATTTGAAGCGTATGTTGTGGGAGGTTGTGTCAGAGATTCTATTCTCGGACGAGTGCCGGAGGACTGGGATATTACGACATCAGCTAAACCGGAAGATGTAAAAAGAATATTTAATAAAACAATAGATACCGGAATTGAACACGGAACGGTTACCGTCAGAATGGGTGGTTGTAGCTATGAAGTCACAACTTACAGAATTGATGGTGAATATGAAGATAACAGACATCCAAAAAATGTTATGTTTACGTCAAAACTTAGTGAGGATTTGCTCAGAAGAGATTTTACCATCAACGCAATGGCGTATAACTCAACAGAAGGGCTTGTGGATATGTATGGCGGAATTGATGACCTTAATCACGGAATTATCCGTTGTGTGGGTGATGCAGAAGCCAGATTTGACGAAGATGCACTTAGAACTCTTCGTGCAATCAGATTCGCCGGCCAGCTTGGCTTTAATATAGAAGAGAAAACATATGAGGCTATAAAAAATCATGCAGAATGTATTCGTAACGTGAGCGCAGAACGTATACGAGTAGAGGTTACGAAGCTTATTATGTCTAATGGGGCGGACAGATTGAAGCTTCTTGCTGATACTGGCCTTTCCAATATATTTTTCCCGGAGTGGGATGAAATGCTGCTTGCCGGACAGAATAATCCCCATCATTCATATTCTGTGGGAGAGCATACAATTAAAGTTATTGAAAATATACACAGACTGTATCCGGGAAAGGGCGAAAAGGATTTTAAGATACTTTGCTGGAGTGCCTTGCTTCACGATGTAGGTAAACCGGAGTGTAGATTCGTTGATGAAAAAGGGATAGACCATTTTTACGGCCATGAAAAATCCGGGGAGGTTATGGCAGAAGCAATACTAAAGAGGCTAAAGTTTGATAATTATACAATAGAAACTACAAAGCGCTTAGTGGCGTGTCATGATTACAGGTTTAACGGCTCAAAAAAGAGCATGAGAAAATTTGTAAGTAAAGTCGGAGCAGATATCATGCCTCTCTTATTCATATTAATGGAGGCTGATGTTTGTGGACAGAGTGATTATCATAGAGAAGAAAAACTTCAAAGAATAAAACAGGCAAAAGAAACATTTGATGAATTGATTGCAGCAAATACTGCATTTACCGTAAAGGATCTTGAAATTAACGGTAAAGAGCTTATAAGTGCCGGTATTCCTGCAGGGAAGGCTCTGGGGGATGTGCTGAAAGCATTGCTTGAAATGGTTCTTGAAGAGCCGGAATTGAATGAAAAAAGTATTCTGCTTGCCAATGCAAAAAAAATTTTTGAAAAAGTATGTAAGGAAATGTGAAATGTTTCGAATTAGATATACAGGGGGGATATGGGGTAATGCTTGATAATGAATTGGTGATGCTTATAAAGAGTAATCCTAACAAGGGTTTGGGAATTCTTATGAGTGAATACATGGGGCTTGTCTGTACCATTGTGCGAGATAAACTTCGCACGGTCTGTGACGACTTTGAGATGGAATCCTGTGCCAGTGATATATTTGTTGAGTTTTATAATGACATAGATAAATATTCAGAAGAAAAAGGAAGTGTAAAATCATTTCTTTGTGTAATGGCAAAACGCCGTGCAATAGATTTATTTCGAAAAAAGAGCAAGGAATTCGGGAATGTGTCTATTGACAATGAAGAGGCAGGAATTGAGATTCAGGATACAGTTAACATAGAAGAAGGGTACATAAAAAAGGAACAAAAGAAAGAACTTTTAGAAGCTGTCAACAGCTTGGGAGAACCTGACCATGAGATAATAGTGAGAAAGTATTATTTTGGTGAAAGCAGCAGACAGATTGCGGGAAGATTATCCATGACGGTTGCTGCAGTTGATACAAGAAGTTCCAGAGCTTTGAAAAAACTGAAAAATATTTTGACAAGTGCAACCATGGCATAAAGATAAGAGGTGATGAAGAATGGATAAGGAATTGAAACAGGTTTTTGACAATCTGAACAAGAAGGAAACGGATAAACTTATAGGAGATATAAGTGACTTCGAGGTAGGATTAAATGCTGACAGAATTATGTCGCAAGTATATGAAAAAACCGGAGTTAAGCAAAGGAGAATTATACCCTGGCGTAAAATTGGTATGGTGGCATCAATAGCAGCCTGTTTTGTTTTAGTTTTTATCGGAGGATATTTTGCAGGTGGTATGGGTAAGAATAATACCAATCCGGATAATAATTTCACGGGAGCAGGCGTTAATTTTGCTGACGAAGGAAACGACGGTAAAGATGCGGTAGCAGATGAAAAACTTGGAGATATAAGTGTTGACATTTCAGATGAAAAGGAAGAAACTTCCGACGGTAAGGATGGCAATAAAAAAGATGAAAACCGCGAAGATGATAAAGAAAACGGTAATAGTTCGTCAGATGGGAAAACACACCGACCATCATCTGACAAGTCTGACAATGATTCAGACAGAATTGTTATCGGAACAGAAGACCAATACATTGAAATGAACACAGAGACAGTAGAAGAACTTCTGAGTAATGCGGCTGATGAGATTGACCTTGAAGTGTTAACCTATGAATACGAGACGCTTGATGAGATGATTGAAGACGTTGATTATATTGTAAGGGGAACTAAAAAAGGTTCTTTATTCAGCAAAGGTGAAGAATCCAATACTTACATTTTGGCTTCAAAGTTTAGCATATCCAGTGTTATTTGGGATAACACCGGTAATGACATAAGTAGCAGTATTAAAGTTAACGAAGGAATAATATATAATTCGGAGAATTCCATTTACACTCATATGGGCGGATACGAAAGAATGAAGATGGATAACGAGTACATTTTGTTCCTGAAAAAAGCCGGAAAAGATTACTACATCGCGGGTACCGTATACGGAAAAGTACCTGTAAGCAGCGAAGAACCGGTGTTATATATCGGAGATATGGAAACTGACATAACCGAAAAAATAAAAAATATAGTTCAAGAGGCAAGAGAACGTTATATAGATAGTGAAGATGATATTTTGTCAGGAGAAGATGAAGGAAACGAAACCGCGGATAAAACAGGTGCGGGTGACAAGGCCGGAACAAACGCCAAAACTGTAACAAGTGACAAAACCGGAACAAACGACAAAACCGGAACCGGTGATAAAACCACGAAAAACGAAAAAAATACGAAAACAGCAGAAACACGTAATATCTCCACCGGCAATTCGGATGAGACGACAATGCCAACGACGACCCCTGACACATCCCCTATTTCAACGGTAGAATAGTTTTTTAGTGTAAGTTGAGTTCTAAAATCAGCCCCCCTTGCATACAATTGTTGTATAAGAGGGGGTTTTGTTATGTCAGAGTATAAGAGATGGATATCTTATGTATACAGCTATGTGAATGATGAAAAGAAAAATAATGTAGGCTATGTTAAAGTCGAAATAAGAGGAAATAAAACAAAAATATCCGTACATATAAATGTATTAAGTGTTGCAGAAGCCATGAAAGTGTATTTGTATCATCGTATGGGCGGAATAATGCGTGGGATATATATCGGAGATATAACCCCTGACAAGGGTGTAGGGAAGAAAGCATTCAATATTGATACGGTTATAGCTCCTGATAATATTAATGTTTCACAATCCGGTGGTTTAATTGTATATTGTTCGGATGAGAAGTATTTTGCAACGGAATGGGATGACATACCTATATCCGTGAGAAAATTCTACATACACGGAGAAAAAATGCCGGAGATGGAATTTGAAGAAAAACTTAGGGAAAATTCTGTTGAAAAATTTGACGAAAGAACTGACGAAAAATCCGGCGAGAAATCTAATGGGAAAGCTGATGGAATGTCCGGCGAGAAATCATGTGATGACCATGATATAGAATTAGAAGACAGGCTGTCCGTTGACAATATCGATGTTATTGCAACTTCAGAAGATGTCCATAGTGCTTCAAGTGT
>SVEK01000055.1 GCA_015057405.1 Lachnospiraceae bacterium | reverse complement strand
ATACCGGATTTTATGTATGTAATCTGGGAAGATTTTTTCCCTTTATCAAATGTAAGAAGATTGTCCTCCAAAAGATAGGAGATAAGCTTAAAAAGAAGTGATATTACTATATACTCGGTATCAGGTTTTACCGGAGTTTTAATGTTGGTAAGCTCTGACATAAGAGATGTATATCGTATGTCCGGTGAGGAAAGCTTCTCAGGAAAATATAATGTTTCGTTTTTGACCAGACCATTATAGCCGTAGCGAAAAAGCTCGGAATTTACAACGATGTGAAATATAAGTCCGGATGAATGAAGAATAGTTCCGTGCAACTGTCTTTTATTACAGAATAAAATGTCATTTTTATTAAAAGGAATCTGTTTCTCATCCAATATAAGAACGCCGTCTGTCTGGGCATAGATTATTTCAATATCATTGTGCCAGTGGAAGGGAACATTTGTATACAACGGGTATACATAATATGGAAGTATATTAGGCGTACGGTCGTCCTGTTCTTTGTAACTGACATATCCAGCCATGAGAAAACACCTCGCTTGATTTGAAATTATGTCATTATTATACAAGAAAATGTATATTATATGCAATAAATATTTCAAAGAGTTATTTATACTTAAGAGGAAGCTTTGTATAAATGTCAAGGAGGTATATTATTTATGGAGAAGACTATTAAAAAAATAGTAGTTTTTATTTTATGTTGTGGCCTTATATGTTCTTTGTTTATTACGGGAAGTACACCTGTATCCGCGGCAAAGAAACTTTCGTTAGGTAAGAAGAAGGTGACACTTAAGGTAAAAGAAAAGTATCAGATTAGGATAAAGAAGGTTAAAGTGAAAAAGAATAAGTCTTTTGCAACATTTAAAACCTCGTCAAAAAAAGTTGCAAAGGTGTCAAAAAAGGGAGTGATTACTGCAGTAAAGCAAGGTAATGCAGTAATTACAGTAACAAAAAAGAAGAACAAGAAGGTAAAAGCAAAGTTGAAGGTGAAAGTTGTGAAGGAGAAATCGGAAAATACACAGAATAATGAAAGTACGCAGGCACCGAATACGCCTGTAGCAGCAACTCCAACGCCAACAGGCACACCTGCACCGGTGGCAAGTCTTTTTGATGCTGACTATGAGGAGCTTGTTTCAAGATCGGACATAGAATATACAGGGTTGATAACATTCAGTCCTAATGGTATGCCTGTTGCAAATGGAAAGTTCGGAGGTCCGGTATGGCAAAACAATGAAAATGTTTTAGCTATGCAGCTTAATCATACAGATACATTTATGTTTAATGATGCATCTGCAAATTCTGAATGGGATTACAGAAGCGGTGCGCTTGGAGTTCTTAATGTCGATTTTGGAAGTCCTGTTTTTTCGGATGGACTTAAGCAGTGTTTAAGTTTGTATGACGGCAGACTCAATCTCAAAGATGATGATATATCAGTAAATGTTATTTCCGATAACAAGAGAGATACAGTTCTTATTTCAGTAGATGATAACAGAAAGAATCCGGCAGACATTACAATTGATTTAAAAATGACCAGAAGCCCTAATGAAAGAAAAGGACTTTGGAGTGCAGTATCGTCATTTGATATTAACAACGATGAAAAATATATTTCGTTAAATCAGGTATTTAGTGAACCGAGTGATACAGGAATATCTGTTAATGATCATTACTGTGCAACATCCGTAACTGTAAATGTTCCGGAAGCGGATGCATCTGTAAGTTCTGTGGACAGCCAGACGGCAAGAGTAACTATTCCGTCAAAAACCGGTAAATTTACAATAGTTATAGGTGGTTGTTCAAGTTTGGACACATCGGAAGATGTAGCGAACGCATCTTATTATAACTGTGTGGATTCAGAAGGCTATGACAAGGTATACGAATCGAATAAAAAATGGTGGAAAGATTTTTGGGACAAATCATATGTATATTTGCCTACAAAGCCTGAATATGAAAAAAGACGTACATACTACATGTATCTTGCAGGTATTTCTAACCGTGGGAAATATCCTTCAAAATATAATGGTGGTAACTGGATTGCGGAGGGAGATTGTAGAGACTGGGGTAATTATTATTGGAATTGGAATCAGGACAGTCTGTATCAACCACTTAACCAGGCAAATCATATGGAACTTATGGAGCCGTTATTTACAATGAGGGAGGATTGCTATGAGCAGTACAAGGTGGCGGCTGAACAATTATGGGGAATTGAAGGCGGAGACGCTTTATTCATCGGAGAAACGGCAGGTGTGCTTGGTGCAGAAACCTTGCCAGAATCAATTGTTCCTGATCTTCAGAAGTATCTTGAAGGAAAAGGCAGCATCACAGATGAAATCCGAGCATTTGGCGAAAAGAGAAATAGATTTCTTCCTCCTTGGAACTGGAAATTTTCAGCAGAACCTGAAAACAACAGTGTAAGTTACGTTTCTCACACATTGGTGGCAACCCAGGAAACAGCAGAGTATTATTGGCAAAAATATGAATATACTCAGGACAAAGAATGGCTTAAAGATCATGCTTATAAGTTTATAAAAGGTGCAGCGGAACTTTATAGAAATTATAGTGGATTTATACAGGAAGAAGATGGTTACTTCCATTTCAACAGGACAAACTTGCATGAGCATATATGGGGCGGTAGAGATGTAATTGACGATTTGTCACTTGCAAGAGGAACCTTTGCGGTAGCTGTTAAAGTATCTGAAATCTTAAATGTTGACGAGGACCTAAGAAAGGAGTGGCAGTATTGTCTTGATAATCTGGCGCCGTATCCGCTCGCTTCAGATCCGGGCGCTTTAGGATGGACTGCTGAGCACCGCTCAGGAAATGTTACATGGGCACAGGGACTTAGACCTGCAACATTAACAAGAGCATTTGAGGGATCAGAGACACCACAGTTTAAGATGCTTGAAAAATATGATGTCCTTAATATGGAAACAAGAGATCAGGGACTTGATAACGGAGATTGGGAAATAGCAATTAATACATTCTATGATTCATCAGGATATAGAAATCAGTTTATTAATACTGTAGTAGATGAAAATGGTTCCAGCCGTTTCCTTGAAGACACAGCTAAATTAGGTCTTGCCGATGAACTTAAGAAAATATTAGAAACGCAGTTTAAGATGTTCCGTAACACACCCAACTTAATTCATGATCAGGGTGATTATTATTCAGCAGAAGGTTATGGAACATGGTCAGCAGCTATACAGCAGTCGCTTATGCAGAGTCTGGCACCGCTTCCTGGTATGGAACATGTTATAAGAGTATTTCCTGCTTGGCCGACAGAATATGATGCAAAATACAAGCTTCTTGCAAAGGGAGGATTTCTCGTAGCATCTTCAATGACAGATGGTGAAGTTGAATATGTTGAGATAACTTCACAGCTTGGAGGCAATTGCAGAATCAGAAATCCATGGAATGAAAATCTTGTATTATACAGAAATGGTGTAAAATCAGAAACAATAGCTTCTGAGGAAAATGCGCTTGTTACATTCGAGACGGGAGTAAATGAAGGTATTGTCATTTTGCGTGAAGGAACAACACCTGACATGTACAAAACAAGTGAAGTGAAATAAGTATGTTGTTGTGAAGTTTGACAGGTGATTCTGTTTACGGTTATCTTGTGGTATGTCCTGCAAAGTATTCACAGTATAAAGTGTACCCTGTTAAATTGTTTTTTGGCGTAGCAGTCCTGATTGATATGATGGCTGCTACGCTGTTTGTTTAGAGTTTAATGAGGGTGTAATGTCGGATGTGTATAATTAGATTTGGTTGATTGACAATATTGAAAATGACTTAAGTCTTGTGTATGATATTGTGAGAAAGGCAATAGAGGTTTATTATAGAAATGAAGCGTGAATAAATTGGGGAGGGGACATACTTCATGAACAGATCAAAAGAGAAGAGAATTAATAAACTTAAGAAAAAGCGTATTTGGCCATCTATATTGGGATTGATAGTTATTCTTTTTATATTTGTTGTTGTTATGACGGTTGCATTATTCGCATCCGGTATGGATATTGTGCAGAGAAAATTTACGGAGAGCAGCAGAAAGTCTTTGAAAGTAGCGGAACTTTTTGAAGATTATGATTCGGAAACGGGAGAAAAAATAGAACAGACAGTGTTATCTCATATTGATGTGCTGGAGGAAATAGATGCGATATCTGTAATTGATGCAGACAGAAATCCGGTATGGTCAAGCAGCGGTGAGTATCCGGTGATTGATGAAACTATAAATATTGTTTTTTTGACGGGAATTACAGGGGAAGAAATCAATGTTATACTTAATGAAGATACGAAACAGGTATTTTCCGTTGAAGCCGGAGAAATCATTTTTAATGAAAATATTTTAATGAAATTATTTTCGGTATCAAATTATGATGTTACTGTGCCATTTGAAGAGTTAAAGCTATGGCTTGTTATTCCGGTAAATGGTTTTGAAGTGCTGGTCCTTAATAATGTGCCAATATATCATCAGGATTTTTTGATGATGGGAATATGTATTCTGCTTTGCATATTATTGATTAGTGTGTTTATAACATATTATTTGATTTCGATTATCAGCATGGTATTTAATGTACGAAAAACTAAAAAAATAATTTACACTGATATGGTGACCGGTGGAGACAATTGGCTGTTGTTTACCAGAAAAGGAGCAAGCCTGTTAAAGAAGAACGGCAAAGGAAAGCAAAATTATGCACTGGTTCATTTGGAGATGCGCAAATATCGAAGTTTTTGCACTTGTTTCGGTGTGAATAAAGGACAGGAATTAATAGAGAGTTTTTACGCTGCACTTAGAAAAGAAATTCAGAAAAATGAAGTGATGTCGCATCAGGAGGATGCGAAATTCGGACTTTTGCTGGTTTATACAGAAACGGAGCAGTTAGAAGCGCGAATTCAACAATTGAAAAATGCGATGAATGCAGTATTACCGGGAATGAAAATGTATTTTGGAGCAGGTGTGTATTTGGTTCGGCACGGCGAGTATGATGTGGAGCAATTATACAATAATGCTATGATTGCATGTGAAATGTTAGGAGAAGAGGCAGAAAATAAAATAGCTTATTTTGATGTGGAAATGAATAAACAAAAATTATGGGAGCGCAAAGTTGAGGATGATATGGACCGGGCGTTGGCAAATAGAGAATTTCAGGTATATTTGCAGCCTAAAATCAGCACTTCTGAAGAAGTGTTAGGTGGTGCGGAGGCACTGGTTCGCTGGATTCATCCAACGGAAGGCTTTATTTCGCCAAATCGTTTTATCCCGATTTTTGAAAAGAATGGTTTTATATTAAAATTAGATGATTACATGTTGGAAGAGATTGCTAAAGTACAGGCCGGATGGCTTGCGCAGGGACGCAAGCTGGTGCCAATCTCTGTGAATGTATCCAGGGCTCATTTTACAAGAGAAGATCTGGCAGAGCATATCTGTGCTATTGTAGATAAATATCAGGTGCCGCACAGTGCGATTGAACTGGAACTTACGGAAAGTGCATTTTTTGATGATAAGAAAGTATTGTTAAATACTGTACAGAAGTTGCGAACAGCCGGCTTCCCTGTATCTATGGATGACTTTGGTGCAGGATATTCTTCATTGAATTCATTAAAGGAACTGCAAATAGATGTATTAAAAATTGATGCAGATTTCTTCCGTGGAGCAGATGTGGAAGAAAGGGGCTTGTTGATTGTATCTGAAGTCATTGATCTTGCAAAGAAATTAAATATGAAAATTGTTGCAGAAGGTATTGAGAGCAGAGAACAGGTAGAATTCTTGATCGAGCAGGAATGTGACTTGATTCAGGGATACTTTTATTCAAAACCAATGCCTGTTGAAGAATTTGCACAGAAATATAATATGTAAATGTTGCGACAGTTTCAGAAGAGGGAGTTGTTAAATCTATTGCTAAGGGAACAGTTGTAATTAAAGCAATGGTTGATTTTTTCAAAGGATAGGTGTAGAATAACAAACGAAATAAAAACAGGGGAGCTTTTTAGCAGGCTGAGAGGAAGTAATTGAACTTCGACCCTATAACCTGATGCGGATAATGCCGCCGTAGGAAGTCATATGCAAGGATTTTTTACAGGAGTCATCCCATAGGGTGTCTCCTGTTTTTGACTTTATAGGAAAATTCGTTTTTGCAAAGAAAAACACTCCGTTAAGGATGGGTATTTTATTTCAAAAAAATTTGGAGGTACAAAATATGAAAGCAAGCATTGCGATTCAGGTTCTTCCTGAAGCTGAAAATGATGATGAACTTATCAGGATTGTTGACGAGGTTATCGCGTATATTAAGAGTAGCGGATTACATTGTCATGTAGGACCGTTTGAAACTACTATTGAAGGTGATGATTATGATCAGTTGATGGATATTGTTAAAGAGTGCCAGCATGTTGCCGTTAAGGCCGGAGCAAAAAAGGTGTCGGCTTATGTTAAGGTAGTTTATAATCCGGAAGGCGAAATACTGACTATTGACAGAAAGATTAGTAAACATGCTGAAGCGTAATATTCCTTCAATTATAGCAATTGCAGTATTGTTGCTGGTGTGGCAGCTTATATGTGTCAGCGGATTGATACCATCATACATGTTGCCGTCGCCGGTAAAAGTAGTGCAGGCATTTGTAAATGAATTACCGTTGCTGTGGGAAAATTCACTAATTACACTGCAAGAAGCATTTATTGGTTTGGCACTTGGTGTATTTGTTGGTTTTCTGGCAGCAGTGCTTATGGATGCCTTCGACGTTCTGTACAAGGCATTTTATCCGTTACTTATAATCACACAAACAATTCCTGCCGTTGCCATTGCGCCGCTTTTGGTGTTGTGGTTCGGATATGAAATGACACCTAAAATTATTTTAATTGTTATATGCACATTTTTCCCTGTTACAGTAGGTTTGCTGGATGGTTTTAGAAGTGCGGACAAAGATGCTATCGGGCTTTTGCGCTCTATGGGGGCGGGACGTCTGCATATTTTCCGATATATAAAATTCCCGTCTGCCTTGCCGCAGTTTTTTTCAGGTCTTAGAATTGCGGCCGCGTACAGTGTGGTCGGGGCAGTAATCAGTGAATGGCTTGGCGGTTTCGGAGGACTTGGTGTTTATATGACGCGAGTGAAAAAGGCGTTTGCATTTGACAAGATGTTTGCTGTGATTATACTCATTTCCGGAATATCATTAGCGCTTATGGCGTTGGTGGGATTTATGGAGAAAAAATGTATGCCGTACAGGCATTTGAAAAATAAGTAACTTCGAAACTCTGCCGGGTTGCTAAAATATTATACAAATTGTACAAATCACTGCAGGCACACTTTCGTTGCCCTCGACTCGTAGCGGTACTAAGCTTCTGCGTGTATGTTTTCGTTATGTTCTGTTACGCATGTGTCCGTAACCGGCCACGCTATAACATACCGGTCTTCGTATGTGTATGTCCGCAAGCGGACGTCACACGACGTCGCCCGGCTATGTTATGCGTAACATCACATAGCAAAACCACACACTCCGTCGCTAAGTGCCGACTGTCTCGCAGCGCCTGCTGTGTGATTGTACAATTTGTATAATAAATAGCAGTTTACTGAGAGTTTTGAAGTAGCGTGATATGGAAAAGGAGACTAACTCTTATGAAAAAGATGATTTATTTGTTGTTGTGTTTTGTAGTTGTATTTGGTATGACGGGATGCGGAAATAATACTGATACAGCAAAAAATGGTGAGATATCAAATGAAGATGTTGCAACAGATAAAGAGGATATTACAATTGTGCTCGACTGGACGCCAAATACAAATCACACCGGTATATTTGTCGCACAGGCAAATGGATATTTTGAGGAAGCCGGTTTGAATGTCGAGGTAGTTCAGCCGCCTGAAGATGGTGCTACAACGCTTGTAGCTTCAGGTAAGGCGCAGTTTGGAGTTGGATTCCAGGATTATCTGGCACCCGCATTTGTCGGAGAAGAAAAATTACCTATTACGGCAGTTGCGGCAGTTGTTCAACATAATACTTCAGGTATTATTTCGAGGGCCGGTGAGGGAATGGATAAACCGAAGGGACTTGAAGGTAAGAAATATGCGACCTGGGATCTTGAGGTTGAAAAGGAAACAATTCGGAATGTAATGGCGGTCGACGGAGGTGACTTCGAGCGTGTGGAGCTGATTCCTTCTACTGTTACTGATGAGGTGTCTGCGCTTCAAAGTAAATCTGTTGATGCAATATGGATTTTCTACGGATGGGCAGGCGTTGCATGTGAGATTGCAGGTCTTGAAACGGATTATTTTGAATTTGCGGACATAAATCCTGTATTTGATTATTACACACCGGTTATCATAGGTAACAATGAATGGATGGAGAAAAATCCTGAAACTGCAAAGGCATTTATGGCCGCGCTTTCGAAAGGTTATAATTTTGCGGCCGATAATCCGAAAGAGGCGGCTGATATTCTGCTGGAGGCAGCACCGGAACTAAAGTCAAACAGTGAGCTTGTGTATGCCAGTCAGGAATATCTTGCCAAAGAATATATAGCTGATGCAGACAAATGGGGTGTATTTGATGCAGAGCGCTGGGCGGCATTTTACAACTGGTTAAATGAAAATAATCTTTTAGAAGAAAAAATTGATCCTGAGTTTGGTTTCACAAATGAGTATTTGGCGGAGTGATATGAAAAAATTAGAAGTTAGAAATGTAAGTAAACAATTTGATGGCAAACATGTTTTGCAGGATGTTTCCATTGAACTTAATAAAGGTGAGCTGGTGTGTCTGCTGGGTGTCAGCGGCAGCGGTAAAACAACTTTGTTTAATGTGATTTCCGGAATTTTGTCACCTGAGAAGGGTGAGGTTTTGCTTGACGGAAAAGACATTACAAATAATCCCGGGCATATAAGTTATATGCTTCAGAAGGATTTACTTTTGCCTTACCGGACTATCGAAGATAATGTGGCATTGCCGCTGCTGTTAAAGGGTGTGAAGAAAAAGGCGGCGCGTCGGCAGGTATCTCCCATGTTTGAACAGTTTGGTTTGGAAGGTGCGCAGAAAAAATATCCTGCCCAGCTTTCGGGTGGTATGCGCCAGCGTGCAGCGCTTCTTCGAACATATATGTTTTCGCAGGATGTAGCACTTCTTGACGAACCGTTTTCTGCGCTTGATACGCTGACAAAAAGTTCGATACACAAGTGGTATCTGAATGTTATGGAGGATATAAAGTTATCAACATTATTTATTACACATGATATTGATGAAGCCATTCTCTTATCGGACAGAATCTACCTGCTGTCAGGCTCACCCGGAACAATTACCGGAGAAATCGTAATTAAAGAGCCGAAACCGCGAATCAAAGACTTTAACCTGACAAATGAGTTTTTGGAGTATAAGAGAAAGATACTGGAGATGTTGTAACTACTTCGAGGACAGGCAAGATAATTTGGTAAAAATAAATTAAGGCTTTCTTTCTTATGAACAAAATTTTGAAGTTTTCCAAACAGAATTATGATGAAGTAGATTCAGATGAATGAAGTATCCTACAATGGTTTCAGAATATAAATTGAAGTTGATTGATAAGAAATAATTAAAAAAAATAAAATAATATATCGAATTAGCGGATACTACTAGGAATAAGGGTATTTAAATAATTTGATGATAAGGCGCTGATTAAAAGGGTGAGAACCTATTTGTCAGTGCTTTTTTACTTCTTGAATATTATAGTTTGAAAAGAGGTTGTCTGAGGACAGCCTCTTTGTGTATTAGAAGCACATAATTCGTATTAGCCAAAAATGAAAAAATGCAAAAAATGGCTAATTATATTTTTGTTAATCCAGCCGAAAGGCTTGATTATAAATATTATATTTTAAGGAGATTGCTGTTTGAGAAAAAACAACACCTTGGAGATTGTAGCGTAATCGGGAGGTTATGAATAACAATCGATATGTGCTAAATCAATACAGTAGGGTGGTAATGTGGGGAAACATTACCACCCTGCTTATGTAAAGGGGATTAAGTGTAAGTCTTGATAATTTCTTCCGCGATGCATCTTTTGGAAACACAGCGGTCCATTGCCTGTTTTTCTACATAGCGATGAGCATCCGGTTCGCTCATTTTAAGTTCGCTGATTAGCAGCCATTTGGCTTTGTTAACTAATCGAATCTCAG